>JAESUC010000055.1 GCA_016763285.1 Pseudomonas sp. | reverse complement strand
GCAGCTGCAGGTGGCTTCGATTTCCTGATAGTTGGGATGCAAATCAGCTTTCATGGGTATTTCCTCGGTAGGTGTGCCGCCACCCGATCGACCTGATCTGGCACCGCACTGTGGTTGTCTGCCGGTTCCGGCGCCAATGCGCAGAGACCTTAAAATAGGCCGGCGATCATACCAGAAACCGGCCCCGACGCAAGTCTCATGCAAAAAGGCCGAGCGATGCTAACATGCCGGGTCAGCCAAGGAGCCACTGTGTCCGGACCCATATTGCAGGTCGCCCTGCCCTCGCCACTGCGACGACTGTTCGATTATCGCGCTCCCAGCGGTGTGCGACAAGAGGACCTGCGTCCTGGTCAACGGGTGCGCGTGCCCTTCGGCCAGCGGCAGATGGTCGGCGTGATCGCGTCCCTGAGCGATGCCACCGAGGTTCCCCCGGCGCGTCTCAAGCGCGCCGCTGAGCTGATCGACCTGCAACCGCTGTTGCCCGACACGGTGTGGGAGCTGTGTCGCTGGACTGCCAGCTACTACGAGCACGGCCTGGGCGACACCCTGAGTTGCGCGCTGCCCACGCTGCTGCGCCAGGGCGAGCCGGCCATTGCCCGCCAGGATCGTCTCTGGCAGCTGTTGCCCGGCGCCTATCCCGAGCACCCCGCCGTCAGCCGTGCAGCAAAACAGAAACAGGCCGTACAGATCCTCGCCAAGCATCCCCACGGCCTGTCCCACGCCCTGACCGCGCAGTGGGGGCTGAGCCGTGACACCCTGGAAGCGCTGGAAAAGAAGGGCCTGGTGCAGCGCATCAGCCAGTCCCATCACCATACCCACGAGCCCCTGCCACTGCTGCGCGAGGCGCGGCTGACACCCAATGGGCAGCAGGCCGCCGCACTGGACGCTATAAAAGCACAATCGGGCTTCACCGCCTGGCTGCTCGACGGGGTGACCGGCAGCGGCAAGACCGAGGTCTACCTGCAGGCCATCGAGCATTGCCTCGGCGCAGGCCGCCAGGTGCTGGTCCTGATACCGGAAATCGGCCTGACCCCGCAGACCCTGGAACGCTTCCAGCGACGCTTCAGCGTCCCCGTGGTGATCCTGCATTCGGGCCTGAATGACCGCGAACGTCTGGATGCCTGGGTGGCAGGGCGCGACGGTGAGGCCGGCATCGTGATCGGCACTCGCTCGGCGATCTTCACACCGCTGGCACGGCCGGGGCTGATCGTCGTCGACGAGGAGCATGACCTGTCCTTCAAGCAGCAGGAGGGTCTGCGCTACAACGCCCGGGACCTGGCCGTCTACCGGGCCCATCTGGAGCAGACACCGATCATCCTGGGCTCTGCCACGCCGTCGCTGGAAAGCCTGTATAACGTCAGGCGCGGCCGCTACCGGCATCTGCTTCTGACCGAACGCGCGGGCAATGCCAGGCCCCCGATCTTCCAGTGCATCGACATTCGCAGCCGCAAGCTCAAGGCGGGCCTGTGCCGGCCGATGATCGAGGCCATCGGCGAACACCTGAAAAAAGGCAATCAGGTACTGGTGTTCATCAATCGCCGCGGCTTCGCGCCCACCCTGATGTGCCATGACTGCGGCTGGATGGCCGAATGTACACGCTGTGATGCGCGCATGACGGTGCACCAGTCGCCGCCGCGCCTGCACTGTCACCATTGCGACAGCCAGCGCCCGGTGGATCGCCAGTGTCCGAAATGCCAGAGCACCGAACTGCGCTCCATCGGCGCGGGTACCGAACGCACTGAGGAACACCTGACCCACTGTTTTCCGGACTTTCCGGTGCTGCGCATCGACCGCGAAAGCATGGCGCGCAAGAAGGCCATGCAGGAGATGCTGGCCCGGATCCAGACCGGTCAGCCCTGTCTGCTGGTGGGCACCCAGATGCTGGCCAAGGGGCACCATTTCCCGGACGTCACGCTGGTTGCCATCCTGGATGCCGACGGCGGGCTGTTTTCCTCGGACTTCCGCGGCCCCGAGCGCATGGCGCAGATGATTACCCAGGTCGCCGGGCGAGCCGGTCGGGCAGAGAAACCCGGGCAGGTGCTGATCCAGACCCACATGGCCGAGCACCGGCTGCTGGTCGACCTGACCGAGCACGGCTACGCCACCATTGCCCAGAGCGAACTGGACGGGCGCGAGAAGGCAGGTTTGCCACCCTGCAGCTTCATTGCCCTGCTACGCGCCGAAGCCAACAATGCGGCCATAGCCAATGAGTTTCTGGAATCAGCCTGCGAGCTGGCCGAACAGCTGTGCGTCGAGATGGGTCTGGACCGGGTCGACATGCTCGGCCCGGTGGCTTCGCCGATGGAACGCCGGGCCGGACGCTACCGGGCACAACTGCTGATCCAGGCGCCGCAGCGCTCGGCACTGCATCAACTGCTACACCCCTGGCTGATCCAGCTGGAAGGCCACAGCCTGGGACGCAAGGTGCGCTGGTCGATCGATGTCGATCCACTGGACATGTTCTAGCCCGCCGCCGGGCCAGCAGCGCCAACACAGATTTGGCAATCCCCGGTCGAACGCGGATAATGGCCGGCTTTCCACAGGCAGATGCCGGATACCGATCGCATATGAAGAACCTTATCAGCCAGCTGCTCGCAAGCGCCGTTACCCGCCTCCAGAACGAGGGCGTGCTGCCCGCCGACATCGTCCCGTCCATCCAGGTCGAGATTGCGCGGGACAAGGCCCATGGCGACTTCGCCAGCAACCTGGCCATGACCCTGGCCAAGGCCGCGCGCATGAAGCCCCGTGATCTGGCGGAAAAGATCGTCGCTGCCATTCCAGAGCATGAAGCCATCGCCGAGGTCGGAATTGCCGGCCCGGGGTTCATCAATATCTTCCAGAGCCGGCAATGGCTGGCGGCGCGGCTGGATGAAGCGCTGCAGGATCCGCACCTGGGCGTGCCTGATGCGCATCCGGCGCAGCGTGTGGTGGTCGACTATTCCTCGCCCAATCTGGCGAAGGAGATGCACGTCGGGCACTTGCGTTCAACGATCATCGGCGATGCCGTCACCCGCGTACTCGAATACCTGGGGCACCAGGTGGTACGGCAGAACCACGTGGGCGACTGGGGTACCCAGTTCGGCATGCTGCTGGCTTATCTGGAAGAGCACAGCGTCGATGCCGAGGCGGAACTCGCGGACCTGGAGAACTTCTATCGCCAGGCCAAGCAGCGCTTCGATGAGAGCCCGGAATTTGCCGACCGCGCCCGTGAGCGCGTAGTTCAGCTGCAGGCCGGCGATCCGCAGTGCCTGGCGCTGTGGGAGCGATTCAACAGCATTTCCCTGGGGCACTGCCAGGCCGTCTACGACCGCCTGGGCGTGAGCCTGAGCACCGCCGATGTGCGCGGCGAAAGCGCCTACAACGACCAGCTCGCCAGCGTGGTCGAGCAGCTGCGCACCACCGGCCTGCTGACCGAAAGCCAGGGCGCGCAGTGCGTGTTCCTCGAGCAGTTCAAGAATGCCGAAGGCAATCCGCTGCCGGTGATCATCCAGAAGGCCGGTGGCGGCTACCTGTATGCCACTTCCGACCTGGCAGCCATGCGCTATCGGCATACCCAGCTGGGTGCGGACCGCGTGCTGTATTTCGTCGACCAGCGTCAGGCGCTGCACTTCCAGCAGGTGTTTGCCGTCGCCCGGCTGGCCGGCTTCGTGCCGGAGAGCATGCAGCTCGAGCATATGGGCTTCGGCACCATGAATGGCCCGGACGGTCGCCCGTTCAAGACCCGCTCGGGCGGCACCATCAAGCTCACCGACCTGCTCGATGAGGCCGAGCAGCGAGCCCATCAGCTGGTCGCCCAGAAGAACCCCGAGCTGGCCGAGAGCGAATTGCGCGAAATCGGCCATGCCGTCGGTATCGGCGCAGTCAAGTACGCCGACCTGTCCAAGCATCGCAGCAGCGACTACAACTTCAATTTCGAGCAGATGCTCAGCTTCGAGGGTAATACCGCCCCTTACCTGATGTATGCCTATACCCGGGTAGCCAGCGTGTTTCGCAAGTTCGAGCGCAGCATGGCGCAGGTCGATGACCTGGGCGCCATGCAACTCGAGCAGCCAGCGGAGGTCGAACTCGGCGCACATCTGTCACAGTTCGCGCAGACACTCGATTATGTCGCCCGCGAGGGCACGCCTCATGTACTCTGCCATTATCTGTACGAACTGGCGGGGCGCTTTTCCAGCTTTTATGAACAGTGCCCCATTCTGGCCGCAGAGCAGCCCGCCCAGCGCGACAGCCGCCTGCGCCTCGCGGCTCTGACCGGCCGCACCCTGCAGCAGGGCCTGACCCTGCTCGGTATCGACACCCTGGAGCGCATGTAAGCAGTATGGCCAAAGCACGCAAAGCCCCCAGACGTGGCGCCAGTCGCCAGCAGCCCGCGCCAAGACGTGCCGTTCCGGGCTGGCTGTGGCTGGTCAGCGGGCTGGCCATCGGCCTTTTTGTCGCCTTTCTGCTTCAGCTCGAGCCGGGAAGCGAAACCGTCAAGCGCGACAAAACGCCACCCGCCCCCGCGCCAAGCCAGACCCGCAAGGCCAGCGAGGAGCCACGCTACGACTTCTACACCCTGTTGCCCGAGTCCGAGGTGATCGTTCCCCAGGCCAGCCTGCCGGAGCCTCCAGCGTCTGCCGATCCCGACAGCAACCAGGATGCCGAAACCGCGACCGCTACCGCGCAGGAAGCCGGCCCCCGGTTCTTCCTGCAGGCCGGCTCGTTCCGCAAGCAGACGGAAGCGGACCGCGTGCGCGCCCAGATACTGCTGCTGGGGCTGGATGTGCGGCTGGAGGATGCACGCCTGGACAGCGGTGACGTCTGGTACCGCGTACAGGTGGGCCCCTTCACCGATCGCAACGCACTGGACCAGGCCCAGCAGGTGCTGACCGGCAACGGTTTCGACAATCTGCTGCTGCAGCAACGCGCTGCCAAGCCCTGAACAGCAGCCCATTCGGGCTGCTTTATCATCCAAACTTGAAATAGCCTCGCGCGCCCCAAGATAGTCTGAAAGGGGCCGGCCTTGCCGCGCCCCGTCTTTTCATTCAGACCAGCCAACCAGGAGTTGCGCGTGACTACAATCGTATCTGTTCGTCGGCACGGCAAGGTCGTGATCGGCGGCGATGGCCAGGTTTCCCTGGGCAATACCGTGATGAAGGGCAACGCCCGGAAAGTGCGCCGTTTGTACAAGGATCAGGTCATTGCCGGTTTTGCCGGCGGCACCGCGGACGCCTTCACGCTGTTCGAGCGGTTCGAGGCGCAGTTGGAGAAGCACCAGGGCAATCTGGTCCGCGCCGCCGTTGAACTGGCCAAGGACTGGCGCACAGACCGCGCACTGCGTCGGCTCGAGGCCCTGCTGGCGGTGGCCAACAAGGACGCCTCGCTGATCATCACCGGCAATGGCGATGTCATCGAGCCCGAGGAGGGTCTGATCGCCATTGGCTCGGGCGGGCCCTTCGCCCAGTCCGCTGCCACGGCCTTGCTGCGCCATACCGATCTGTCGGCCCGCGAGATTGTTGAATCGAGCCTGAACATTGCCGGCGAGATCTGCATCTATACCAATCACAACATGACAATCGAGGAGCTGGACGCCAATACCTGAGGCGGCCGGAAACACAAGCATGTCCATGACCCCACGCGAGATTGTCCATGAACTGGACCGCCACATCAT
>JAESUC010000054.1 GCA_016763285.1 Pseudomonas sp. | reverse complement strand
GTCCCGGCCAGCATAGGACGCTTGGGAAGCTCATCAATGACCGCAGCCAGTTGCTCGCTTGTCAGCCATTTAACATCGTAGGCATTGTCACTGGGGGGCGGTTGGTCACCCGTTGAGATCGATACCGCACCCGCACACTCGCCCCCGATGAATTCAAGAAGACCAAACTCATTCTGACTAGAGACTTGAGCCTGCCGCGCAACCAGATTGCGCATACGGCCTTCCGGAAGCAATCCGGCAAAGAACGGTCGTGACTGACGGTCACTAAAAGGCTCACGCTGGAGAGGTAACGATTGCGACAATGGCCACAACGAGGGGTTATTCAGAGCTTCAACTGCGTATTGAAAGCTCAATCGTCCACCCACCAGCGAAAGCGTGCCGACGCGCTGCGAGTGAAAGTAAACATGCAGTTCATGCATCATTTCCAAGCTCCTCGCTCAGCGGCATACCTGCCAGCGTCAGCTCGCCGCCCAAGGCCTGAATCACGGTCAACGTCAAACCCAGGTGTGCGGTTGGTTTGCCTGCTTCAAGATCCCCAATAAACCGCACACCAACGCCTGCAGCCAATGCCAACTGCGATTGAGTGAGTCCTAGTTGTTTACGCCCCTGCTTGATTGCTGCTCCCAGCTCAATGGGGGTTTTGATCACAGACATGGCCTCTCCGAAAGATTACCGATCGGTAAGATTAAGCGCTTTCAACGGACAACTCAATAAAATATTCCCGAACGGGAATATATGATCACCGACCCACGAGATACATGTCTTTTATTCCCGTACGGGAATATTTACCAAATACGCTGAAATTCTGGATGCGGCGAGCCAGCCGTTGATAACGCATTGTCCTGATGCACAGGCATTGCGAGCCCCTGTTGGTAATCCTCGATCGCCTCAATGGTAATCACCGGTAGCGCTGGGTTTGTTGCACCAAATACCGTGGCGAAGGACACATCGGCTGCATCCCTACCGGTGCCCAGGCGCAGAAGCCCCATGATAGGAGACACACCGCTGGGGTCGAACAGATACCAGCGGCCACTGAGAAATACCTCGACGTAGGCATGGAAATCCGCCGGCCGGACCGCAGGATTTGCGCCGTACTCGATGCCGGACACAAAGCGTGCTGGCATGTTCAGGGCGCGGCAGGTGGCGATCATCAGATGGGCAAAGTCGCGGCATACACCCACATGGTCAGTCAGTGTATCTATGGCAGAGGTGCTACTGCCCGAGCTGCCCGAGGTATATCGGGTTCTCTGGTATACCCAGTCACGAATGGCCAGTACGCGGTTGTAGCCGGGCTGCATGTGCCCGAACTCGTAATTGGCCAGCGCCTGAAAGCGGTCGGACTCACAGTAACGACTGGGATAGATGTAATTGAAGAGATCCATCGGCAAGTCAGCAACCGCCATCTCTTCCAGGGTCCCGGGGTCCGCTACCGTGTGGTAGATCTCCACCACCCCCTCGTAGCGAACCACCAGTTCTCCACTGTTGGCACGCACCTTCAACCACCGCGTGCCGTCGTCGTTCTGCATGAACAGTTGCTGCTGCACAGGTTGGTTGAAGCTCAACGATTCGCTGAGCACCTGCTGGCTGGCCGTGATGGCAGGATGAATGTTGAAGAGGAAGTCACAGGTCGCATCCAGCACGCCATAGGTGAGTTCAATGGAAAATTTCAGCCGCACCATGGCAGTGTATCCTTTGAAGAAGCGTGAGAAGCCAACAGGCCCGAGGTTCGCCCACAATAGCAGGGCGAGCGACTGATCATGCTGGTAAGCGAGAAAGTTTTATTTGGACTGCGTGAGGTGCATTGCGTTCAGAACGCCAGCCAACATATCTTTGAAACGTCATCATGGTGGCGCGGAACGTGACGAACGCTCTCATTGGCACTCAATAGTGGCCTGATCACATTGATCCTCTTGAGCTGCATTCGGCACAGATCTTTTTGGACGACTGATGCCTCTCTGGACTATTCTGGACTTGCGCAACGGAGTGCAAGTTTTCTCCCACCTTCAGGCAAGGACCGCCAAGAATGCTTATCCGAAAGCATAAAATTGAGGTGCTACTGGCTTCGCAAAAGTGCCTCGAGCTGATCTCTGACGCAACCGAGCGCAAGTGGGCGAACTCCAAGGTGTGGGGTCAGACCAAACCCTTCGAGGGTACTGTCCACGGTAGACGGTTCTCATTTAGCGTTAACGGAGTGAGAAGGATTTTTAGCGGTACTCGCGTCGTTCTGAGTGGCTCGGTACGTGACCTTGACGGTGATCGTTGCCTTCTTGAGTTTGTCACCAGACCAAGGGTGTTCGATCTAGGCTTTCTGGTAATCTGGCTTGGCATGGCGGGCATAATAGGAGTCAGAATTTTCAGTCACCCACCGATTTCGGAACCCTTGCAATACTGGAATGCCAGTATTGTCGTTGTGCCTTTTATCGCGTTTACGTTTTCCGTCGCTTTGGAGTATTTAAGATTCAAGTCAATGGAAAAGGAAAGTCTTTCCGTTCTGAAGAAGATGCTATTTTGTTAACTTGGCCAAGCTGGAATGGGAAGAAACGGATATAAATCGGATTCGGCTCAAATAAATACTAGCTGTAAACCATGATACAACAGGCTCTCTTGTATGACCTTCTTCAATACCGCATTTCTTCTAGCCTTAATTCTCTTGCTATCAGGCTGCCCGAGTATTATGAAAATAGATTTAAGAAACGATTCAAGCGGGCCTATCGCTGTTGTGTACGAAACAGAATATGAATCTGAAATTGCGCCTGGCGAAGTCAAAAGAGAGCACTACACTTTAAGCTGCCTAAAAATAAAGCAGGGTGAAGTGCTCCATGAATATCAACCTTCAATCCCGCCTGAAAGGTATTTTGCTCCGGGTATTTTTGATTCGTCCCTGAGCGCTACTTTCACCAGTGACCACCGCTTGATTATTTTCCAGAAGAGCGCACCCAATGATTACTTTGAGCTCGACCGTGGGTGTATAACCCAGTCATCTGCGAAATAGATGCAATAGGATGAAGACTAATCCGAAATATTTCCAGGACATCCAGCCCGGCGAAGTAATAACGCTGGGCCCCCGACCGCTAACCGAAGAAGACTCCCTGCGCTTCTGCAACGAGTTCGATCGTCTTCCGTTTCACCTCGATCCCGCACAAGCGAAGAACTCGATATACGGCCAACTGATCGCCAGCGGCCTGCATACCCTTTCGCTCACGGCTTCCATCGTGGTCGACGGCTTTTTGGTACACACCTCCATGACCGGCGCGTCTGGTATGGAAAGCATGCGGTGGCATCGCCCGGTTACGCTGCCCAACCAACTTAGCGTGCGCGTCACCGTGCTGGAGACGAAGCCACCGATACCCGGTAAGCGCTACGGAGTAGTGAAATGCATGCTTGAGACTCTGGGGCAGGATGGTGACCTGGTAATGTCTGCGACGGTGAATTATCTACTGGAGATAAGAGTTTAAAGGCCCACCCGGCAATTGGATTCGTGAATAATAAGTATCTCCCTTAAAGCCTCACCGCTGACTTGCCTGCCCCCCAGGGAATCCCGTAGACTTTCGGTGGGCTTTACGGGCGCCCACCTCGCGAAAGCATCTGCACCTGATCTCGCAAGCTCAATGCTTGCATACCCTCCCTGACCAACTGCGAGAAGGTCAATTGATGCTGGAGTTGGTATGCACGCTCATTGTGTTGAAGGTCCGGAACGACCTGTAGGTAATGCCTCCATAAACCTTGCTCTGCGCGAGGCCAAGCGTCTGCACCGCGGTGCAAAATCAGATGCTCTTTCTTCTTCGCTGCCTGTACTTCGACGACTTCTGTCAGCAGGTGTGCTCCGCAATACGACCCTGCCGAAAGCGTTTCACGCCCGCTCCGGCTTACAGCGTAAGCACTTTCTGCGCCTGCTGGCCCTCGAAGCGGGCTTCCCGAACTGGGAAACGTACAGGCCTGTCTTGATGACCATCCACCCGTCCGAGCTGGACGCATTCGTCGTGCTTGAGAAGGGCTGGGCCTTTCTCCACAGCTGGTTTCCTTCGGAAGAGCAGGCACAGGTCGCCAAGCCGGATGGACGAGTGTTGCGCATCGGTAGCCACGCTGTGGTTCTTAAGCCGCAGCAAGTAGAAGAACACTACCGGTTCGGTGGCCGCCATGAATGAGTCCATTTTCACATTCGCGAGTGTTCTTGCGATGGTTGCGTGGCTGTCTCTGGTGCTGGCTCTGGTTCTTCCACCCTCCGTAACTAGAGAGCGGTTACTGCGCTTCGGCGGACGGCTGGTTCCTGTTGCCTTGTGCGCGCTTTACGTTGGCGTTCTGTACACCAATTGGGGAGCGGTACCGGATGGTAATTTTTCGGATCTTGCGGGTGTCGTTGCGCTGTTTTCACACCCGGGTAACGTGCTCGGAGGCTGGATTCATTTTCTGGCTTTTGATCTGCTGATCGGGCGCGGTGTGATCGACCACGGCTTGGCGCACGGCTATTCCCGCATCGCCCTGGTCCTGGTGCTGCCGTTCATCTTCCTCTATGGCCCTATGGGACTGCTCGCTTACGCCGTCCTGGTGATGATTATGCGGGGCGTGAAATCACGAAGGCAGGTCTGACCAATTCAAGCGATAGGGGTCGGGTGAATATCTATCGTGACACTGTCATCTGATCCCAACCTAGGCTGGATACACCTGGAAGCAACCATGAAAAAACGGATTCTTTTACTCCTCCTGCCTTTACTCTTTCTGACGGGCTGCGCCAGCCCTCAGCTATCGCCCAGGCATGACGTGGCCTTGTCTTTCGACTCGGAGCGCATTGCCTATAACGTGGCCGGCGAGGGGAGGACTGCTCTGATTTTTATCCATGGCTGGAATTGTGACGCACGATACTGGCAAGAACAGGTCCCCGTCTTCGCCAAGGATTATCAGGTGATCACCATGGATCTGGCGGGCCATGGCCATTCTTCGCAGGATCGAGCCGACTTTACGATGCTGTCTTTCGCCAGGGATGTGCAGGCGGTTATCGAGCGGGAACATATCGACCGAGCCATCCTGATCGGGCATTCAATGGGCGGAAGCGTGATTGCTGAAACAGCCAGGTTAATGCCGAGGCAGGTCATTGGCATCATAGGGGTCGATACCCTGCAGAACGTGGCGGAGCGGACGCCTCAAAGCGTGATCGACGACATGATCCAGCCCTTTGAAGCTGATTTCAGAACGGCTACGCAGGGCTTTGTTGCGAGCATGTTCCCTGCTGGAAGTGATCCTCGACTGATGCGCTGGATCAAGGAAGACATGTCCTCTGCGCCGAAAGACGTTGCCTTGAGCGCCTTTCGGAATTACACGGGCCAGTATGTAGACGGTGAAGCTGCTGCGGTGTTCGAGGAGATCACCGTTCCTGTTGTTTCGATAAACGCCCGGCAATGGCCAACCGCCCCTGAAGAAAACAGCAAGCACATCAAGAACTACCGGCTGTTCTATATCGAGGATACCGGTCACTTCCCCATGCTGGAAAAGCCGGCCGAGTTCAATGGGCTGCTGGCACGGGCCATTCAGGCCATAGAGTCATAAACCATACCGGGGCGGCGGTCACTCTTACATGGAATTCTCTTTAGAACTGATCGCGTTGCTGTTTGCTGTGGCCGTTATCGCCGGCACGATTGACACCCTGGCAGGGGGCGGCGGGTTGATTACCATACCGGCGCTGATGCTCTCGGGGATGCCGCCCATCAATGCGCTCGGCACTAACAAGCTGCAGGGCTGCGCGGGGACGGGGACGGCTACGCTGTTGCTGCTGAAGAAATCCAGAATCAAGTTGCGCCATATACGTCCGCTGATTCTGGCGGCTTTTCTGGGTTCGGTGGCGGGTACGGTCGCTGTACACTTCGTGAATCAACAGTACCTGACCCTGGCGGTTCCCATCGTGCTGACGTTCATCGCCGGTTATTTCATTCTGTACAAACCCAGCCGCGCCACCCATCTGGGCAAGAAGATCGGTAGCAAAAAATTCAAGTTTGCGGTGATCCCCGGCATTGGCTTTTACGACGGCATGTTCGGCCCCGGCACGGGCTCGTTCTTCACCCTGGCCAGCGTGCTCTGCAGAAGAGCGAAACTGGTGGCTGCCACGGCGGTGGCCAAGCCTCTGAATTTCGCGACCAACCTGTCGTCACTGATCGTCTTTGCCGCCTATGGCAACGTGGTGTGGCATGTCGGCCTGGTGATGATGCTGGGCCAGTTTATCGGGGCCTGGGTGGGCATCCATTATCTCTACCGGATCAACCCCAACAAGCTGCGGCTGCTGGTGGTTTTTGTCTGCATCGTGATGCTGGCCAGGTATCTGTATTCCAGTGGCTGGATCACGGCCTAGGGATTAGGCGGCTCTTGCCATCGCTGTCGGCCAGCCCTATATTCATTATTATTAAATATGAATAGTCGAGGTGGATTATGGCCACAACCAGCCTAAGCCTGGGTGAGCACTGGGAAGTGTTTATAAAAAATGAAGTCTCCAGCGGTCGCTACGGCTCCGCAAGTGAAGTGGTACGCGATGCCTTGCGCGCCATGGAAGAACGCAAAGGTAAGCTGGAGGCCTTGCGGGCTCACCTCTCAGAGGGTGCTACCCAGGCAAGCAATGGCGATTTTGTTGACGATTTTTCAATGGACTCTCTCATTAGCGATCTAGACGCTGAATCCTGATGCAAGCCACCAGAAAGGTCAGGATTACTCCACGCGCTCGGGACGACCTTGTAAATATTGGCCGTTATACCGAACGCACCTGGGGTAAAGCCCAGCGAAACCGCTACTTGAAAAACCTCGAAGCGCGCTTTCAATGGCTCACAGAAAATCCATTGCTGGGGAAGGACCGGTCAGATATCTGTGAGGGTTACCATAGTTTTCCCGAAGGCCAGCATGTGGTGTTCTATTTGATTGGTAACAGCACGATTGACATCATCGGCATCCCTCACAAGGAAATGGATACGATCAGTTATTTTTTGGAAGACCAACAGCCCAAAATGTGAGCCCGCAATCCGCCACGGCCAAGCTCCCCAGCTCGGGGCCATGTAGCGCGGCATAATCACAGCCGCAGGTCTTGCCTTTTGACTGCCGACGGACGCAAAAGAGAATGCATGTGGCAAATAGTGAAGCCGGGCCCGCATTCGCGACGGGGCCGTCGCTCCCACCGGTTCTGCGCCGGTCAAGCGTTTGCTGTTCTCCGCAGTCTTGCTGATGATTAAAACCGCCACGTAAGATGGCTGGACATCCATTCCATCCACTGAAGTCGAGCAACCCATGCCCACCGATCCGTTGAAAACCCTCTCCGACCTGGTCAGCGATGCCCATGCGCGGATTCAGGCTGCGCATGAACACATCAACCCGGTGGTGGAAGTGCGCCAGGGCATGCGCAACTCCGGCATCCCCGCCGATGTACTTACCCTCGACTGCCTGCGCACCCAACGCCGCATCACGCTGATCCTGCACGACCAGCAGCCGGGCATTGTGCTTTACCAGTTCGTGACCCGGGAAGAGGAAGTCGGTGGTGAATTCAAGCAGCTGCCGCTGGCGGACATGGGCAGCGACACGCTGGTTGAATGGATAGAGGATTATTTCGGCTGAGGTGAGCCGATCGTTCAGGGCAGGATCGTATGCAGATACTGCTTGCGGTCAAAATCGTCCAGCAGGAAATGACGCATCTCGCTTTCGGCTTCTGACGCCGGCAAGCCCAGGAAGAATACCTTGCGTCGCTCGGCATCGGTACCGCCCGCCATCAGGTCCGCGACTACGCAATTTATATTTGAGGCGCACGCTGTACCGTCATCTTGTGATAGCCGCTCTACGACATTGGCGTAACACGCCTGTGCTTCCGGCAGTGGCTCGCCTATGCGTTCTTTGAGCATGCAGTAAAGCAGTGCATATTCTGGATTATCAGGCGCAAGTTTGGTCGCGGCCTTCATGTCGGCGAATGCCTGCTGATATTGTCTTTGCTGAATATGAACATTCGCTTGAGACACGAGTTCGGATGGGGGGGCGCTCTTGGGATTCCGGTCCGCCGACCCAGCGGAGCAAACCTCTAGAGTCTCTTTCAAACAAAGAGTCGCAGCGCAATCGGTTCCGAAAATGCAGAGCACCGAAAGCGCAACGATCCTTTTCATCCGCCACCAATAGTTATCGTCCCAGGCGCCACCAAGACATTGGCACCCGGCGGGCAACCACAGGCTACGTAATCACCGGCTCTGGCAGCCGGGCCGGCTGGCAGGTTTGCGGTGCGAGGGCCGACGGCGACGATGGGACCGATGCCCTTTTTGCAGGCCGGGCAGGTGGCTTTGTGACCGACGGAGCTGGCGACCAGCCCATCGAACATCACGCCGCCGTTGCCTTCGATAACGGCGCCTCCGGTAGAGGTTTTCGAGCCGATTCCTATGCTATGCATGGTCTGGTAGCGCTCCTTGTATCAACTAATGACTCGATTCGAGGAGCGCAGCTCACTCGGCCAGGCCCAGCTCTTGCTGTTCGACGATTTGTGGTCGATCGCCAAGCAACAGGCAAAGCAGAATGAGCGCACCAAGCACTGTGCCGACGTACCAGAACATCAGCATGATGCAGGTGAAGGCGATCTTGGCGATATGGTTGCCGGTGCAAAGTGCCCATATGCCCAGGGCGCAGATTCCCATGAGGATGAAGGGCATCATAGCCATCAAGCCGGCCCATTCAGGAGGCAGGGCGATCATGGACATGGTTACGCCCGTCAAGGCCAATGCGATAATGCTGAGAAGTCCGATCAGGACCGAAAGGAAACCGATCAGAAAATTGCCGAGTTTGTACATGTTAGCGTCCTTGCTCAAATTTGGGATGGCGGAAAGCGCCACTGACAAAAAGTCAGGCGAGGATCATAGCCAATTACGGATATCGGGGCTGGTACCTGCGTCACGTTTCTGAAGATGCTGAGGTTTCCTTGCCACAACGTGGAGGTCAATCGGGAAGGTGTGGCGGCGTCTATTCGGCTCACTTAGTGAGCCGAATAACGCATTTAATCGGCTCACCGAGCCCGGAGACTACACCACCCCAGACCGAAACCGCTCCGTCAGTTGGCGCATGGAGAGGGACTCCTGACGCAGGGATTCGCTGACTTCCCGGGAGTTTTTCACGCTGCCCAGCAGCACCTGGGAGCTGTCGCGCAGGGTGGCCGAGCGTTGCTCGATCAGGTCCAGTGCATCGCGTTGCAGTGCTACCGAGCGGGATACCTGGTGGCTGCCCGATTCCATTTCAACGAACTGGTCGGCCAGGCGGGTCAGGTGCGTGCGCAATTCGTCCAGATTGCTGCGGTTGCGGGCGCCGGCGGTGCGCATTTCATCCAGCAGGGCGTCCACGCCGCTGACGCCGTCGACCAGGTCCACAACCCACTGGCGGATATCCCGGGTGGAGTCTGCTGTGCGCCGGGACAGGGTTCTGACCTCATCGGCGACCACGGCAAAGCCGCGACCATGTTCGCCGGCCCGCGCCGCTTCGATGGCCGCATTCAGCGCCAGCAGGTTGGTCTGGTCGGCAATGGCGGCAATCACGCCGATAACCTGTTCGATCTTGCTGGTCGACTCGCCCAGAGCCTGGATCGAGTGCGAGACCCGGGTTATGACATCAATCGCATTGTTCGCCGCCGCTTCACTGCTCTGCAGTCCCTGCTGCACATGGGCATTGGCCTGCACGGCCTCGCGTATGGTGGCCGCCGACCCTGTGGTGGCGGCTTCGATCTCGGAAGCCTGACCGGCAATGGCGGCCATCGAGTGACTGACCTTTTCGATCTGCTCCCGGGTCATTTCGGAGGCGGCCTGCAACGCTTCTGCCTCCTGATCCAGGATCGCGGAGCGCTGGTTCAGCCCCGCTGCCGAGTGGCGAATATCACCGACAAACTGGTCGAACTGCCCCACCAGCCCCTTCACCGCGCTTGCCACGCCGGCCACTTCATCGCGGCCCGCCAGCATCGGCGGATGACTGAGATCCGAGGTGGCGGCCATGTGCTTGATATCACTCTCGATGGTCTGCAACCGGACTATCACGGTACGCCGCAGCCAGAGCGTCATCACGATGATCGCCACCAGGAATCCGGCCGAGCCGATGATCAGGACGACCTTTTGCTCGTCCAGATAGGCCAGCAATCGGGAGGAGTCCTGCTCGATTGCCAGCCGGCTGTTGCGCTTGCGCTCTTCAATGGCGTCGAGCATGGGGCCCAAGGCCGGGAACAGGGCAAAATCCACTACCTGACCGACGCCGTAATAGCTCTGTTCGCGGATACCCGGTTCCAGATTGTCGAGCAACTCCACCACCTTCTGGAATTCCGCCTGATGCTCGACTGCCCAGGCGCGCAGCTGCGGACTGCGCTCGATCACCTGCCAATGCTGCGGCAGGGCAACGGCGAGCGCCTCGAAGGCGGGGGCGATTTCGTTCCAGAGCAGCAGCTGCGCCTTGATCTTGTAGGCCAGGTCCTGCAGGTCACGATGGTCCTGCTCCAGGTCTTCGAGCATCCAGGACTCCTGCAGCCCGGTGGTTATCAGCCGCTGGGAGGCGCTTTGCGCTTCCTGGATGATCAGCAGGGCGAGCACGGCCAGGGCTGCCAAGGCGGAGATCGACAGGCTGGCGAAGAACAGGATGCGGGTACGGACGGTGGAAAACATGGCGACCTCGGGCGGGTTTGGCCACCGCAGGCTAAGCCTGTGATATGACAATGCCATTACAGCCGCACGCTCTGAACCGCCCCTTTCGAGGTAATTGCCAGCACCGTGCCGCGCAGCCACAATAGGGTAATGAACCGATCCATACCGCTACTGCCGACCATCGCGCTGACACTGATCGCCCTGCTCGGTGGGCGGGCGGCCATGGCAGAACCGCTGCAGGTGTTTGCCGCGGCCAGCCTGGGTGGCGTGCTGGAGACGATCGCAGCCCGCTGGAACGAGCAGGGCGGTGCGCCGGTCTCGCTTTCCCATGCAGGCAGCTCGGCACTTGCGCGGCAGATTCAGCAAGGCGCGCCGGCGGACCTGTTCATTTCGGCCAATACCGCGTGGATGGATGCGCTGGCCGCCTCGGGCGACATTCAGCCAGACAGCCGACGCGCATTGCTGGCCAATACCCTGGTGCTGGTAGCCCATGGCAGAGCGGCGCCACCGCTCACCATTACGCCCGGTTTTGATCTGGCATCCCGTCTGGGAGACGGCATGCTCGCGATGGCCATGGTGGACGCAGTGCCCGCCGGGATCTATGGCAAGCAGGCGCTTACACGGCTGGGGGTGTGGCCGAGTGTCCGCGAACGCGTGGCCCAGACCGACAATGTGCGCGCCGCCCTGGCCCTGGTGGCGCGCGGCGAGGCGCCACTGGGTGTGGTCTATGCCAGCGATGCCCTTGCCGAGCCGCAAGTAGCGGTCATCGGCCGCTTTCCCGCAGACAGCCATGACCCCATCCTCTATCCGGTAGCACTGACGACCCGCAGCGATCATCCCCAGGCCCGGGCCTTTCTGGATTACCTTGGTAGCGAAAGCACCCTGGACGCGTTCAGGCGCGCCGGCTTCGAGATCGCCCGGTGATGCTGGCTGACTGGCTCGGTCCGGCGCAGTGGCAGGCCGTCATGTTGTCCCTGCGCGTGTCATTCTGGGCCACGCTGGCCAGTCTCCCTCTGGGGCTGTTCACCGCCTATGCGCTGGCACGCTGGCGTTTTCCTGGCAGGCAGCTGTTGAACGGGCTGGTGCACCTGCCGCTCATTCTGCCGCCGGTCGTGACCGGCTATGTGTTGCTGCTGGCGTTCGGCCGCCGCGGGCCCGTTGGCCAGTGGCTGGATGAGAGCTTTGGTATCGTGCTGGCGTTCAACTGGACAGGCGCGGCACTGGCGGCTGCGGTCATGGCGTTTCCTTTGATGGTGCGCGCCATGCGCCTGGCGATCGAGGCGGTCGACCCCAGGCTGGAACAGGCCGCCAACACCCTGGGCGCCGGGCCTGCCTGGGTATTCACCACCATCACACTGCCACTGATCCTACCCGGCGTGATTGCTGGCACCATCCTGGCCTTTGCCAAGGCGATGGGCGAGTTTGGCGCGACCATCACCTTTGTCTCCAATATTCCCGGCCAGACCCAGACGATCCCCTCAGCGATCTACGCCTTCCTGCAGGTGCCCGGTGGCGAGCCCATGGCTGCTCGCCTGGCGATTGTCTCGGTGATTATCGCCATGGGCGCCCTGCTGCTTTCCGAAGTACTGGCGCGGCGCGTGGCCCGCAGGATTGCAGGCCGATGACCCTGGTTGTGCAACTGCAGCACTCGCAGGGCGACTTTGCCCTGGACGTGCGTTTTCAGGCGCCAGCCGGTATTACCGTGCTGTTCGGCCCCTCGGGTGCCGGCAAGAGCAGTGTAATCAACGCCGTGGCCGGCCTGTTGCGCCCCGACAGCGGCCGTATCGAACTGAACGGTCGGTTGCTGCTGGATACCACCAGGGGCTTCAGCCTGCCGGTACAACAGCGGCGCATAGGCTACGTGTTCCAGGATGACCGGCTGTTTCCCCATCTCAAGGTGCAGCAGAACATTCTCTATGGCCGGCGCTTTGCACCGCGCGATGCACCGACAGTCGACCTTGAACGCGTCATCCATATGCTGGGAATCGAGGGCCTGCTCAGCCGTCGCCCGGCCAGCCTCTCCGGTGGCGAAAAGCAACGGGTGAGCATCGCCCGCGCGCTACTGTGCGGCCCCGAGATGGTCCTGGCTGACGAGCCGCTGGCGGCCCTGGATGACGCGCGCAAAGCGGAGATCCTGCCGTACTTCGAGCGCCTGCGCGACGAGCTGCATATCCCCCTGTTATACGTCAGCCACGCCCTGCCCGAGGTAGCCCGGCTGGCGACCACGGTGGTCACGCTGGAAGACGGTAAGGTCGGGCAGACCGGCC
This sequence comes from Pseudomonas sp., assembly GCA_016763285.1. GTDB lineage: Bacteria > Pseudomonadota > Gammaproteobacteria > Pseudomonadales > Pseudomonadaceae > Halopseudomonas. Next base: position 38,399 of record JAESUC010000054.1, on the reverse strand, counting down.
CGGCGGCGCAGGTGCTCAGCGATCCGCAGATGGCCCTGGGCCTGCGCGATGCAGGTGCCGTACTGACCGGGCAGGTAACAGCCCACCATGCCGACGGGCTGAGTGAAATCCATACCCGGGGCGGGCCCCTGTTCATTCCGCGCTCGGCGGCAGCCATCGGCACGCAACTGCGGGTGCGCATCGAAGCCCAGGACGTGATCTTGTCGCGTCACCGCCCGGTCGGCCTCTCGGCGATGAATATTCTGGAAGGGCGCATCAGTGCCATCTCTTCCCGCGCGGGCGATGCCATGGTGGTCCTGCAGATGGGCGAAGAGCGTTTGCTGGCGCGGGTCACCTGCCGCGCCGTGGCCACGCTCGGATTGCAGGTGGGTGATAGCTGCCACGCCATCATGAAGTCCGTCGCCCTGGCCCCCGGGGATATCAGCTGAGCGCTCCTGTGCCTGATTCCGGTTCCTGGCTCAGGTCTCCAGGTCGCTGCTGGCCGGCCGCTTCTGACTACCCAGGGTGTTGAAGGCGATATGGGTACTGGGAAACACCTCGCCCACCTGTTCGTTGATCCAGTCCGTTTCCTCCAGGTGGTCCATCACCGGACCCTTGACCTCGGCCAGGTGCAGGCGGATGTCCCTGTCGGCCAGGCTCTCGGTCAGCTCGCTGAGCATGTCCAGACCGGTACTGTCGATATGGTTGACGGCCGAAAGAATCAGCAAAACCTCGCGTGTGTCGGGATAGTCGCGCAGCGCCTGATACAGCGCATGCTCGATGGCCTTGGTGTTGGCGAAGAAGATGTTCTCGTCAATCCTCAGGGCCAGCAGATGCGGCTCGGTTTCCACCAGATGGCGCTTGGTGTTGCGAAAATCCTGGGTACCCGGCACGCGACCGACGACAGCAATATGCGGCCGGCTGCCACGCCAAAGCTGCCCTGCGATGGACAGGCAGATACCCAGCGCAATGCCCCCTTCAATACCCAGCAGCAATACGCCGGCGGCCGTGCTGAACAGGGTCAGGCCTTCGGCCCGGTCATAACGCCAGGCACGGCGCAGACTGGCCAGGTCAACCAGTGGGGTGACGGCCACCAGGATGATGACCGCCAGGATGACCAACGGCAGATGGGCAAACAGCGGTGCAATGGTCAGCAGGATGACACCGATGATCAGCATCGCGATGACCCCGGCCAACGGCGTGTTGGAGCCGGCCTCGATATTCACCACCGAGCGCGAGAAACCCCCGGCGACCGCAAAACCGCCGGTCAGACCCGAGCCCAGATTGGCCGCGCCCAGGGCCAGCAGTTCGCGGTCGGCATCGATACTCTGGCGTTTGCGCCGGGCCAGGGACTGGGCGATCGAGACGCTCTCGACGAAGGTAACCAGGCTGATCAGCGCCGCGGGAAGCAGCAGCGACCGTATCGCGGACCAGTCCGGCGTAGCCCAGAAAAAGGACGGCAAGCCGGCGGGTAGCGTGCCCACCACCGGAACCCCATAGGCATTCAGATCCAGACTCAGGGTGAACACCACGGCCGCCACCACCAGCACAATGGGCGCAAGCCGGGCCAGCAGGGTGGCCAGCACCGGCGGCAGACCCAGGCGCTGCAGGTGCGTGCCGAGCAGGCTGCGGGCATAGAACAGCCAGCCCAGCGACACCAGCCCTATGCCCAGCACCCAACTGTTCATCGGCTGCCAGTCGTCGAGCCATTGCTGCGGGTTGTCGGGCAGGGCCGGCATCCCCAGCAGGTGGGGCAGCTGGCTGATCGCAATCAGGATGGCCGCGCCACTGATGAAACCACTGATGACCGGATGGCTGAGAAAGTTGGCAAGAAAGCCCAGGCGCAGGAGCCCGACCGCAAACAGCATCACGCCCGACAGCAGGGCGAGCCAGACCGCCAGTTGCAGATAGGCGCCGCTGCCGATCGCCGCCAGTGGCGCCAGCAGGGTGGCCGTCATGAGCCCGGTGACGGCCACGGGGCCGACAGACAGACTCATGCTGCTGCCGAAAAGGGCATAGGCCAACAGGGGCAGCAGGCTGGCATACAGACCGATCTGCACCGGCAGGCCGGCGAGCATGGCATAGGCCATGCTTTGCGGGATGATCATGACGCTGACCACCAGACCCGCCGTCAGATCGCCGCTGAGCCAGGCCAGCCGATAATGCCGCAGCCAGCCCAGCAGCCCCGGGTCCCCGGGGGGCTGCAGTCTCGGGTTATCGATCACGCGTGCCCGCGTCGGTTGTAGAGGTTGAACAGGGTCATACCTCCCAGCATAGCCAGTACGAACAGAAATGCCTGTGGCATGCCCGCTCCCAGGGCCACCAGTGCGGGCCCGGGACAGAAACCGGCAATGCCCCAGCCCGCGCCGAACAACAGGCTGCCGACCACCAGCCGGCGATCAATCAGCCGGGTGCCGGGCAAGGTAACTGTTTCGCCACGCAGATCGCGACCGGAGCGCTGCACCCACTGCATGGGCAGCAGGGCCGCGGCGATCGCGCCCACCATGACCAGAGCAAGGGAAGGATCCCACTGGCCAAACAGATCAAGAAAGCCCAGTACCTTGGCCGGGTTGGCCATACCTGAAATCACCAGACCGAGCCCGAACAGCAGGCCAGCCAGCAAAGCAACAAGAGCGCGCATGGTCAGCCTCCCCACAGGTGCCGTAGCACGAAAACGGTCACGAAGCCGGCACCCATGAACGTCAGGGTGGCGACCAGCGAGCGTGGCGATAACCTTGCCAGCCCGCAGACACCGTGGCCACTGGTACAACCCGAGCCCAGGCGCGAGCCGAAACCCACCAGCAGGCCTGCCAGTACCAGGGCCAGCGGACCGGTCTCGATCACGATGGTCGGCCGCATCTGCACCACCCAGTACACCAGGGGAGCCGCCAGCAGGCCGAGCACAAAGGCCAGATTCTCGGCCTTGGCCGGCCCACGGGGGCCGAGCAGCCCGCCGAGCAGACCACTGATGCCGGCGATGCGGCCGTTGAACAGTATCAGCCCCCCAGCCGACAGCCCGATCAGAATGCCGCCAAGCAGGGCGCTCCAGGGCGTGAAGTTCATCCAGTCGATGTTCATGCGTCCTCCTCGCTGCAGAACAGCTCATAGAGGGTGGTGATGACGGCTAACGCCTCGGCGCTGACGATCCGATAGTAGATTTGCTTGCCCTCGCGGCGCGTGGCGACCAGCCCCTCGCGCCGGAGCACGGCCAGCTGCTGGGAAAGGGTAGGCTGCAGGATACCCAGCGTGCTCTCCAGCTCGCCGACACTGCGCTCGCGCTCGACCAGCTGACACAACAGCATCAGCCGGTCCTGGTTGCTCAGCGCCTTTAGCAGTGCCTGAGCCTTGTCAGCCGAACCGCGCAAACGCTGCAGGTCGGTTGCTGCTGCTGATGACTGCGTCATGACTGTTCCACCGTGTAAATAGACCGAGGCATACAATATACAAAAATGTATATTGATTCAAATCTGCCGTGTGACCCGCTCACTCCAGGGCTTCGTCCTGCGCGGGCAGACGCGGCTGAGCCCGACGCACCTCGCAGTGCTTGAGTTCGAACCAGAACACGGCGCCTGCGCCGGGCGCGGAGTCGAAACCGATCCGCCCACCCATATGGCCGACCAGCTCCTTGCAGATAACCAGGCCAAGCCCGGTACCGCCCTTCTGCCGTCGGCTGCTGGAGTCGGCCTGGGAGAATTTCTTGAAGATCTGGTCCCTGAACCCCTCGGGCACACCCGGACCCTGGTCGCTGATGCAGACGCGCACGCTCTCGCCGTGGCGTTCGGAGTGCACGCGCACCTGAGCCTCCCGGGGAGAAAACTTGATCGCATTCGACAGCAGGTTCGACAGCACCTGCTGCAGCCGCTCCGTGTCGGCGAGCACCCAGTCCTCGATGCGACCTTCCATATTCAGGGTCACGCCAAACGGCTCGGCCAGCGCGCGGTGAAGTTCGAGCGCCTGCTCGATGATCGGGCCCAGGGGCTGGGGCCTTATGTCGAAGGCCATTTTGCCGGCGATCAGCTTGTCCATGTCGAGCAGGTTGTTGATCAACCGGTTCAGTCGCACGCTGTTCTGGTGGGCAATATCCACCATCGAATGGATGGCTGGCGGAATCTCTCCCAGGGCACCGCCGGATATCAGCCCCAGGGCACCGGAAATCGAGGTAACCGGTGTCCGTAACTCGTGGCTGACCACCGAGATCAGTTCGTTCTTGATGCGCTCGATTTCCCGGCGTTCGGTCAGATCCATGCAGGTACCACCGATACGCAGCGGGCGGCCCTGGGCATCGGTCTGGATGTATCCGCGCAGCAGTACCGGAACCGGATAACCATTGCGGTGCAACAGGTCGCACTCCAGAGCAAAATAGGGCTCCTCGGCGCGGCCCGCCTGGATCACCTGGTTTTTCAGCGCCGCGTGATCGGCCATGGCCACCAGCGACCGCCAATCCATTTGCCCGCTTTCAGCGGTGCCATCCACCCGCCCGACCATCTGCCAGATGCGCGGGGAGGCATAGAAGCTGCGGTCGACCAGGTCGATATCCCACCAGCCATCGTTACTGCCCTTGAGCGCCAGGGCCAGGCGCTCCTGGCTGAGTCGCAGTGACAGCTCCTTGCGCCGCAATTCGATGGTCATGCGATCGGCGCGCCGCTGCACCTCCAGCCGCCGGTGGCTGAGGCTGGTAACCAGTGCAAACAGCACCAGACTCAGGGCCAGGCCCAGGACGACCACCAGCGCCTGGTCGCGCCAGAAGCCGGCAATGAAACCCGGCTGGTGATAGAAATCCACGGTCCAGGTGCGCCCGTACAGCTGCAGCTGATGGCGCCCCTGGGGCTCGCGGCCCGGATTCACTGCCGGCGAACTGACATGCAGCATGCTGTCGGCGCTCGGGCGTGTCCCGTCGTAGATCGCGAAATCGATACTCGGCGGCTGGCTGCCGAGAATGCCGGCCATCAGATCGTCTACGCGATAAGGGCTGTAGACGAAGCCACGCAGCGCATTCCAGCGCTGCTCCGGTGAGTCCAGCGGTGCGCCCGGGCGATAGACGGGCACGTACATCAGCATCCCCGCCTGTACCTTGCCGTGGGTTTCCTGCACCAGGGTGACTCGCCCGGTCAGCGCGGCATCGCCGGACCGCGCTGCATTGAGCATGGCCTCGCGCCGAACCGGCTCGGAGAACATGTCATACCCGAAAGCGGCCAGGTTGCGATCCCGGAAGGGTTCGAGGTAGACAATGGAGGTATAGACATCGCGCAGACCCGGCGGGCGCACCGCAAACTCGGGAAAACCCTCGGCCTGAATCGATTGCTCGAATTCATCCAGCGCCTGCTGGGCGATGACCTGGCTGTAACCGAGCCCCTGAATGCCGGGGTAGGTCTGCGCCACCCGCAGGCGCTCGACAAAGGCAGCCCATTGGGCTCGGGTCACTACCGGATTGGCATCCATCAGCGCAGCGCCGCTGAGCAGGATAAGCTCATGATCCAGCATGCGCTTGTTGATGGCTTCGAGCATTTCCAGGCTGAGCGATTCGAACTGCTGATTGGCCGCCCGGGTCTGGGTCTGGCGCAGACCGGTCCAGGCCAGCAGGGCGATGGTGATCGAGACCAGCAGGACCATCCATGCAGCGCGGTTATGCCAGGAAAACACTTCCCTGAACACGGTGCGTAGTCGTTCTGATTGTTCGTTGTTCATGCCGTGGACCGGGTATGTCAGCAGTGCGATAGGAAAACGCAGTATGCATTCACTCCAGGCCGCGCGCAGTAGATTATTGTTCGCTTTACCATGGCTGCGCGCCGGCCGGGCCCCATCCCTTCTGCCGACTTAAGCCTTTCTTAAGCTTCACCAGCAAGTATTCGGACACTCATGCAACCAGGTGTCCGCTGATGAACCAAGCTCCTTCCCTACCTTTTTCCGACAAGTACGATCACGTTCACGCCCAGGCGTACTGGACCAAGCATCGCCAGGGCCTGTCACGCAGGCTGTCGGACTGGCGCGACCAACAGCTGGCCCGCTGGGCCCTGCGCCAGGCCGGCGATCCCGCCAGAGTGCTGGATCTGCCCTGCGGGGCAGGCAGATTCTGGCCAACCCTGCTGGCCAATAACAACCGCCAGCTGGTTGCTGCAGACAACTCCACGGCCATGCTCGATGTCGCCAGCAAGGTGCACCCGGCTGCCATGCTGGCGCGCGTACAGCTGTTGCACACCTCGGCCTTTGCCATCGACCTGCCGGACCAGAGCGTCGACAGCATCTTCTGCATGCGGCTGCTGCATCACATAGAGAGTGACGCACATCGCCTCACCCTGTTGCACGAATGCCATCGGGTGACCCGCGACAGCCTGATCATCTCGCTATGGGTGGACGGCAACGTCAAGGCACGGCGCCGTGAGCGACTGGAGCACAAGCGGGCCAAGCGCGGTACTGCGCAGAACGCCAATCGCTTCGTGGCCAAGCGTGAGCATATCGAGCAGCTGTTTGCTCAGGCCGGTTTCGAGGTTCAGGGCAGCAAGGATTTTCTCCCCGGATACGCCATGTGGCGCGTCTATGTGCTGCGCCGCAAGCCGACGCGGGAGCTGGGCAATGACTGATCAGGCGATCGCGCTGGCAGGCGCATCCGCTACGACGGGCTTCGAGCACTGGTGGCAGTTGCCGGCCCGCTGGGTGGAGCAACCGAATCAGCGTCGGGGCGGCTGGAGTGGTGTTCTGAAGGGGCGCTGGCGTAACCGTGATGTGTATATCAAGCGCCAGCAAAGCCATCTGTATCGCAGTTGGCGGCATCCCCTCGGGCGTCCCACGGTATGCCGCGAACTGGAGAATCTGCAGCGCCTGCACAGCCTCGGCATCGGCTGCCCCGAGGTGCTCTTCTGCGGTACGAAGGGACGCTCCGCGGTGCTGGTGCTGCAAGCGCTCGATCAGTACATGCCCATGGATCAGTTAAGCCTTCCCGACAGCAGACAGCGCCAGCAACTCGCTCAGGCGCTGGGCATCTGTCTGGGTCGCCTGCATCAGCATCGTCTGCAGCATGGCTGCCTGTACCCCAAACATATCTTCGTGCGGGCGGACTCCGACCAATGGGAGATCGCATTGCTGGACCTGGAAAAAATGCGCCCCCGATTGAGTGCCAACGCGAGCGCACGGCATGACCTTGATCAACTGCAGCGCCATCAGTCCCTGCTGGACCGGAAGGACTGGGATCTGCTGCTGCAAGCCCATCAATTGGTTCTGCAGGCTTAAGCCAATGTTAAGACTTGGTCCGCATGATGCTCTCAATTACTGGAGAGACCCCATGTCCAACTTGCCGTCGTCATCCTTCCCGCTCGCCACCTTCGAGCAACAGGACAGCCTGGAACTCGCCCTCATTGGGGCTGCCGATGATCCGCTGCGCGCCCAGCTGCAGTCCTTTGTGCGTTCCCGGTTTGCCGCGATCTACGGCGCTTCCGTGCAGCATTTCATGCCCGAGCTGCTGGGCCTGCGCCAGGCCGATGCGCTGCAGGCAGTCGTCGGACTGCGTCCGGCCATGCAAGGCGCGCTCTTCCTCGAGCAGTATCTCGACGCGCCTGCCTGCCAGATGATTGCCGCGCGAAGCGGCGTTCCCGTGCGCCGCGAGCAGGTCATCGAGGTGGGTAATCTGGCTGCCCTGACCCCCGGCGGCGCCCGAATGCTGATTGTGGCGCTGACGCACTATCTCGCCGCACAGGGTTACCGCTGGGTGGTGTTTACCGGCACCGCCATGCTGCTCAACAGCTTCCAGCGTCTGGCATTGAGCCCCGTCGATCTCGGCCTTGCCGACCCGGCACGCCTGGGCGAAGGGCCAGCAGAGTGGGGCAGCTACTACGCCACCCGCCCCCGGGTAATGGCGGGCTACATCCCCGAAGGGCTCGCCCAGCTGGAAAGGCGCCGGGTACTGCAGCGGATGGGCTACCGACCCAACTATACCGCCCGCCAGGAGATGAACGATGTCAGCGCTTGAGCATTTCTGGGCAACACTGGCGCGGCATGCCGAAGAGAGACCCGATCAGGCAGCCCTGGTCGGTAGCGATGAATCCGTGACCTATGGCCAGCTACCGGCAGAGATAGCCGAGTACGGCAGTCGGCTGAAAGCGGGCGACTGCCGCAGGGTAGCCCTGGCCGTGGAAAATGGCTACCAATGGATTCTCTGGGATCTCGCCTGCATCCGCTGCAACCTGGTATGCGTGCCTGTGCCCCCCTTTTTCAGTGCCGAACAGGTACGGCATCTGCTCGACAGCGCCAACGTCGACACCCTGATCGGCGAGCTGCCAAATGGCGTGGACCCGACCGAGCTCGGCTTCACTCCAGCGCCGCTCGGCTGGCAACGGGACGCTGCTGACGCAGCGACAGCACCGCCGCTGCCAGCGCACACCAGCAAGATCACCTTCACCTCCGGCACCACCGGCCGCCCCAAGGGCGTATGCCTGTCTGCCGATGCCTTGATGGATGTAGCCCACAGCCTGCAACAGGCCAGCGCCGAGGCCAGCCCGCAGCGACATCTGGTGCTGCTGCCCCTCGGTGTCCTGCTCGATAACGTCGGCGTCTATGCGGCCCTGCTGGCGGGCGCCAGTGTGTACCTGCCCGCACACACGGGCGTGTTCGGCAGCCGCCTGGATATCCAGCTGCTGATGCAGAACCTGCACCAGACGCAGCCGCACAGCCTGATCCTGGTACCGCAACTTCTGCAGGCGCTGCTGCAGGCTGCAGCGGCGGGCCTGCACCCACCAGCCGGCCTGCGGTTCATTGCTGTGGGTGGTGGCCGAATAGCGCCCGCTCTGCTTGAACACGCCGCTCAGCTTGGCTGGCCGGTATACGAGGGGTACGGACTATCGGAATGCGCTTCCGTCGTATGCCTCAACCATCCCGCCGGGCACCGCCCCGGCAGCGTGGGCAAGGCCCTGGCCCATCTGCGTGTCAGCCTCGCCGAAGACGGCGAAATACTGGTTCACGGCAGCGGTCCGCTGGGCTATCTGGGCACCCCGGAGGCTGTTCCCTCACCCTGGCCAACCGGCGACATCGGTTACCTCGAAGGGGGATTCCTGACCGTACTGGGGCGCAAGAAAAACCAGTTCATCACCGCCTTCGGTCGCAACGTCAATCCGGAATGGATCGAGGCGGAACTGACCAGCGAGCCAGCCATAGCCCAGGCCTACGTGCATGGCGAAAGCCTGCCCTGCAACCTGGGGCTTGTCGTGCCCAGCGACCCGCGGACCGGTCCCACCGAGCTTAGCCAGGCCATCGAGCGGGTGAACGCCAGCTTGCCCGACTACGCCCAGCTGCATCACTGGCTGGTACCCGATCAACCCTTTACAGCCACCAACGGCCTGTTGACCAGTAACGGCCGGCTGCGCCGTGCCGCCGTTCTGGAGCAATACCGCCAGGCCCTCCATAGCCTGTTACCCGAGGAGAGTTACCATGAATTTCTTTGATCACCTGCAGCAATGCACCCAGTCCGATCGCGACTATCTGTTTGCCTCGCCCCTGATCCAGGCAGCGCTGGCCGGGCAGGTACAACGGAACAGCTACATTGCATTTCTGACCGAAGCTTTCCACCACGTCAGCCACACGGTGCCGTTATTGATGGCCTGTGGCGCGCGCATCAGTGCCCGACAGGAATGGCTGCGCAATGCGATGGCCGAATATATCGAGGAAGAGCTGGGCCACCAGGAATGGATCCTCAATGACCTGCGCGCCTGTGGTGCCGACGCAGACGCTGTACGGGAAAGTCAGCCGGCGATGGCCACCGAGCTGATGGTCAGCACCATGTACGACCGCATCAACCGGCTCAATCCGGTCTCCATGCTGGGAATGGTCTTTGTGCTCGAGGGCACCAGTACCCTGCTGGCTACCCAGGCCGCAGGCAGCCTGAAGCAGAGTCTCGGTCTCCCCGACAAGGCGTTTAGCTATCTGACCTCTCACGGCGCACTCGATCTGGAGCACATGAAGTTCTTCGAGCAACTGGTCAATCGTCTGGAGGACCCGGCCGACCAGCACGCCGTGGTGCATACCGCCCGGGTTATCTATCGGTTGTATGCGGAGATGTTCCGCAGCCTGCCTGGCTCGCTGGAGGTGCCCCATGCACTTGCAGGATAGTGTTGTGGTGCTGACCGGCGCCACCGGCGGCATGGGCCGGGCAATGGTTGCGGCCCTGTGTCGGGCCGGGGCGCGAGTCCTGGTAGTCGGCCGTCAGGCCACGGCGCTCAAGGGGCTGGAGCGCGACTTCGGTCCGCAGGTGACCGCCGTGCAGGCCGATCTGCGGCTGGCGGTGGACCGCGCCCGAGTGGCTTCGGCTGTACGCCAGCTGCCCGGTTTCAACCTGCTGATCAATGCCGCAGGCGTAAACCATTTCGGGTTGTTCGAATCGATGGACGATGCGCAGATAGCCGAGCTGATCGACATCAACCTGACCGCCAACCTGCAACTGACCCGCTGCCTGCTGCCCCAGCTCAAAGAGGCGCCCCAGGCCTGCGTGGTCAATATCGGCTCCACCTTCGGCTCGATCGGCTACGCGGGATTCAGCACCTACTGTGCCAGCAAGTTCGCCCTGCGTGGCTTTTCCCAGGCCCTGCGCCGGGAGCTGGCCGACACCCGGGTTGGCGTCCTCTATCTGGCGCCCAGAGCCACCGACACGGACATGAACAGTGCCCAGGTGAACGCGATGAACCGAGCCCTGCAAGTAGCCACGGACAGTCCGGACCGCGTCGCGGCCCAACTGATCAAGGCGCTGCACAAAGACCTGCGCGAAGTGCACCTGGGGTGGCCCGAGAGACTCTTCGTGCGCCTCAACAATGTGCTGCCCTCGTTGCTGGACAAAGCCCTGCGCCGGCAGTTGTCCACCATCCGGCAGTACGCCGACACTCCCCACACCCAGCAGACCGACATCACTACCATACCGGAGCATCACTGATGACCATGATCAAGCAGTTGGCAATCACCGCCGCCCTGTGGGGCCTGGGCTTCGTGGTACAGGCCGCGGATCTGACCGAGCTTCAGCAGCGCTGGGCGCAGATCCACTATGAAACGCCGGAGACGCAGCAACCCAAAGCCTATGCGCTGTTGGCGGATGAAGCCCGTCAGCTGACGCAGGCCAACCCGCACAGCGCCCCGGCCTATATCTGGCAAGGCATTATCCTCAGCAGCTGGGCCGGTGCAGAGGGTGGGCTCGACGCCCTGGGCAAGGTCAAGGAAGCCCGCGCCTCCCTGGAACGGGCGCTGGAACTGGAAGAAAATGCCCTGCAGGGCTCGGCCTATACCAGCCTGGGCGCCCTGTACTATCAGGTCCCGGGCTGGCCGATCAGTTTTGGTGACGACACCAAGGCGGCCGAGCTGCTGCAGAGAGCCCTGGCCATCAACCCGGACGGTATCGACAGCAATTACTTCTGGGCGGATTACCTGATCAACCAGAAGCGTTATGCTGAGGCGAAAAATGCGCTGCTGAAAGCCCAGGCAGCGCCTGCGAGGCCGGGCCGCGAACTGGCCGACAAGGGCCGACAGCAGGAAATACGCACACTTCTGGCCAAGATCGAGTAGACCCCATGCGCTTGCTGCTGGTTGAAGATGACAAGTCCCTCGGGGAGGGAATCCTGACGGCGCTAAAAGCGGAAGGCTACACGCTGGACTGGCTGCAGGACGGCAGCAGCGCGCTGCATGCCTTGAGCAGCGAACCATTTGACCTGGCCATTCTCGATCTGGGTCTGCCACGCATGGATGGCCTGGAAGTACTCAAGGCCCTGCGTGACCGGCATCACCACGTTCCGGTGCTTATCCTGACGGCGCGCGACGGTGTACGGGACCGCATCGCCGGTCTGGATGCCGGCGCGGACGACTACCTGACCAAGCCCTTTGACAGCGCCGAACTCAAGGCTCGCCTGCGTGCCCTGCTCAGACGCAGCAACGGTCGGGCCGAGCCGTTGATCAGCCTGCGCGGCGTGGTGCTCGATCCCCAGAGCCAGCAGGTAACGTTGAACGGGCAGGTGGTCAATCTTTCACGCAAGGAGTTCGTTCTGCTGCACGAGCTGATTGCCCAGCCCGACCGGGTACTCACCCGGGACCGACTGGAGCAGGTGCTGTATGGCTGGAACGAGGAGGTCGACAGCAACACCCTGGAGGTTCACATCCATCATCTGCGTCGTAAGCTCTTTCCGGAACTGATCCGTACCCTGCGCGGTGTGGGCTACATGATCGAGCGCCAGACGTGAGGTCCCTGCGCCAACGCATCCTGCTGCGTGTTCTGGGTCTGCTTCTGGTGGGCTCGCTGATTCTCAGCGCCGTCAGCTACCGCGATGCGGCCCATGAGATTGAAGAACTGTTCGACGCCCAGCTCGGGCAGAGCGCGCGGGTGCTGCAGGGCTTGTTACGGCTGCCCGAGGCACAGGTCGATCACCAGCAGCTGGCCGCCGCCCTGAGCGAATCGGCCGACCAGCAACCAGCACTCGGTCACCGTTATGAAAGCAAGCTTGCCTATCAGGTACGTGATGCCGAGGGTACGATCATTGCCCGCTCGTTCAACCTGCCCGCCATGCATGGGGATAACTGGGAACCGGGTTTCGCCAGCCTCGCGGCAGACGGCGAGCGCTGGCGCCGCTACGTGCTGGAGGATGACGACCAGCAGCTGGCGATATGGGTGGGTGAGCGCGCGGATGTGCGCGGTGAGCTGGTCGGCAAGATCGTGCGCTCCACATTGATACCGGACCTGGTGGGTATCCCACTGATGCTGCTGCTGGTCTGGTTGGCCATCGGCTCCGGTCTGAAGCCGCTGGAGCGCATGGCCCAACAGCTGCGCCAGCGGGACCCCGACAGCCTGCAACCGGTACTGATCCATGACCTGCCCACCGAGCTCGAACCGATGCAGGCCGCGCTCAACCGCCTGCTTGATCAACTCGGCCAATTGCTCGCTCGCGAACAGCGGTTCATAGCCGACGCCGCCCACGAACTGCGCACGCCCCTGGCCGTGCTGCAGATTCACGCGGAAAACGCCCGTGCGGCGACAGATCCGGCCGAGCGGAATGCGGCACTGGGTCATCTGATCAGCGCGGTAGAGCGCGCCACCCGACTGATCAGCCAGATGCTTACACTGGCGCGGCTGGCGGACGATCAGCCCTTCGAATGCCACGATATCGCGTTGCAGTCGACCTGCCGGAACGAGTTGGCGCAGCTTTTACCCCTCGCCCTGAAGAAACACCTGGAGCTTCAGTTCGATGTCGATCCCGGGCTGCCGGAGACCCTCGCCATGGAACCCGGGGGCCTGGACATGTTGCTGCAGAACCTGCTGGCCAACGCCATACAGCACTGTCCGCAGGGCGGCACCGTGAAACTTCTGCTGAAGCCTGAAGAGAAACCGTCACCCGGGTTGCTGCTGCGCGTGGAAAACAGTGGCCAGCCCGTCGCTGCGGCGCAGCGTGCCAGACTGCTCGAGCGGTTCTACACTGGTAGCGAACGTCCCGGGGCCGGGCTGGGCCTGTCCATCGTGCAGCGGGTAGTCGAGCGCCATCAGGGCTCCATCACCCTCGATGAGAGCCCGCTCGGCGGTTTGCGGGTGGACGTGCGGCTGCCGTCAGGCGCCGGCCCTGATCAGTGATTATCACGCCGCTGGAATATACTGGAATCCGCGTTTTCCGTAGCCGATACTGCAGCGCACACCCTACGGAGGACTCCAACCATGACTGACCAACGTTTTGATCTTACCGGCAAGACCGCCCTGATAACCGGCGCCTCGAGCGGCCTGGGTGAGCATTTCGCCCGGGTGCTGGCCGCTGCCGGTGCGCGTGTGGTGGTGGCCGCACGCCGGGCGGAACGTCTGGAAAAACTGGTCCTTGAACTGCAGAGTCAGGGTTTCGAGGCCCTGGCGGTGACCATGGATGTGACCGACAGCGACAGTATCGATGCCGGCTTCAATGCAGCCGAGGAACGCTTCGGCTCTGTGGATGTGCTGATCAACAATGCCGGCATCGGTGAAGGCGTTCCCTTTCTGAAGATGACCGAAGGCAACTGGCGCAGCATGCTCGACACCAATCTGGACGGTGCCTGGCGGGTAGCCCATCGCGCGGCCGTGGCCATGGCCAAGAACAGAAAGGGCGGCAACATCGTCAATATCGCCTCCATCCTGGGTCTGCGGGTGGGCCAGGGTCTGAGCCACTATGCGGTGGCCAAGGCGGGGGTCGTGCAACTGACCAAAGCCATGGCCCTCGAGCTGGCCCGGGACAACATCCGGGTCAATGCGCTGGCCCCGGGCTATTTCCGCACCGAGATGAACAACGACTATTTCGAGTCCGAGAAGGGCCAGGAGTACATCAAGCAGAAGGTCCCCATGCGCCGCCTGGGCCAACTGGAGGAGCTCAGTGGGCCGCTGCTGTTGCTGGCCAGCGAGGCGGGATCCTTCATTACCGGCACCATCATCAATGTGGACGGCGGGCACCTGAGCAACAGCCTATAGTCGAAGGCCATTCTCAGGTCGAGCAAGTAGTGGCACACTCAGTCATCTGAAATCGATTCGGGCATTAGCCCGCCCGAGCCCGAGGTGGCTGCGATCATGACCGAGTTATGGCAATTGGCGAGTGCGCCCTGGTGGCTCGTTCCAGCCGCTATCGCTGTGCTTCTCGGCGTCCTGCTGTGGCAAAGCTGGCGTCGGGAGCAAGAGCAAAGGACCCGGCTGCTTGAATCCCTGCGCGATCGCGATCGTGATCGCGCGCTACTGGCCATCGTCTCTGCGGCCCGATCGGCCTATTTCGGAACCGACAATCCCCATGCAAGCTTCTCGCACCTGCTCGAGCAGACCCTGGCACTGACCCAAAGCACCTTCGGCTTCATCGGCGAGGTGGCCAGGGACGAGGAGAACCGGCCATACCTGAAGAACTGGGCAATGGGTGAACTCGCGCCGCATGCCGACCCCGGCGCGCCGCAGCTGCACCGCCTGGAATGCGAGCAGATCCTGGAGGCCGGCCACCCGTGGCTGCGCGAGATGCTGCAACAGAACGCCACAGTAGACTTCGACAGCCCCGGGGCACTCTCTCCTGCTGACGGATGGCCTGCGCTGCAATCGTTCAGCGGCCTGCCGGTGTGGTTCGGTCACGAGCTGGTCGGGATCGTCGGTCTGACCAACCGGCCGGAGGGATATAGGCAGGACGACAGCGCATTTCTTGAACCGCTGCTCGGCACGCTTGGCCAGCTTATCCATGCCCTGCGCACGAACAACGCGCAACGCGACGTCAGCCAGCGCCTGGAGCAGCAGCGTCAGGCCCTGCGCTCGCTGAATGAAATTGCCGCGCTGCCCACCCTGAACACCGTCGATCGTCTGCAACGGGCGCTGGTACTGGGCTGCCGGTATCTGGACATGGATATCGGAATCATCAGCCAGATCGATGATCAGGATTACCGCATCCTGGCGCAGTACAGCCCCGACAATCAGCTCGCAGAGGGCCAGCAGTTCGAGCTCGGCACTACCTACTGCGCCCTGACCCTGCAGCATGAAGACGTACTCGCGATCGAGTTCATGGGTGAATCTCGATTCCGCGGCCATCCCTGCTACGCCGCGTTCCAGCTCGAGTCCTATATCGGCGTGGTGCTGATGATCAATGAGCAGCGTTACGGCACGCTCAACTTCTCCGCTCTGGCGCCGCGCGCCAAGCCATTTGACGAGACCGATATCGAATTCATCCGGCTGATGGGCCGCTGGATCGCCGGCACCGTGACCCGCTGGTTGATGGAGCAGGAGCGCAGCCAGTTACTGGAACGCTTCAACAAGCTGACCCGGCATCTGCCCGGGGTGGTCTATCAATATCAGCTGTCTGGCGAAGGGCGCTCCTGGTTCCCCTATGCCAGCCAGGGTATGCAGGACCTGTATGGCATCAGTCCCGAGCAAGCGCGTGAAAGCGACACCAGCATCATGGGCGGCATCCATCCCGATGACCGCGACCGGGTCACGCTGGGCATCCTGGAGTCGGCCAAGAACCAGACCGTATGGCGCGAGGAGTACCGGTTCAAGCATCCGGTGATGGGCGAGCTCTGGCTGGCCGGCAATGCCACCCCCAAGGCCCTGGAGAACGGGGACATGATCTGGCACGGATTCATCACCGACATCACTGCGCGCAAGCACCTGGAAATGACCATCGAGCGCGAACGCGAGCGTCTGGCCAATATCATTCTGGGCACCAATGTGGGCACCTGGGAGTGGAACCTGCAGACCAACGAAACCTTCATCAACGCCCGTTGGGCAGAGATCGTTGGTTACCGTCTGGAGGAGCTGCAACCGGTCAGACTGTCGACCTGGACTGCGCTCTTTCACCCGGATGATCTGGCGGCCTCCACCCGGTTGCTCGAGCGTCACCTGGCTGGCGAGCTCGACTATTACGAATCCGACTCGCGCATGCGTCACAAGGGTGGCCATTGGGTGTGGGTCAGAAGCTGTGGGCGTCTGATCAGTCGCGATGCGGACGGCGCGCCGCTATGGCTCAGCGGCACCCATACCGATATCACCGCGCAGGTGGAAACCCTGCAGAACCTGCAGGAAAGTCAGGCGCGGTTCCAGGCCATGGTCAGCAACCTGCCGGGGGCGGTCTATCGCTGCGTCAATGACGCGGACTGGACCATGTCCTACATGAGCGATGAGATTACTCGCATCACCGGCTACCCGGCGGCGGATTTCGTCGACAGCAAGGTGCGCAGCTACGCCAGCATTGTCCATCCCGACGATCTGCACCTGACCTACAAGGCGGTGGCGCAGATCAACGAACTGGGCGTGTTCGAGCTGGGCTACCGGCTGATTCATGCCGCGGGCCACGAGGTCCGGGTGAAGGAAAAGGGCCGTGGCGAATTCGATAGTGACGGCAACCTGCTGTGGCTGAGCGGCTTCATCTGGGATGCCACCGAACAGCACCGGATGGATCAGCTGAAAAGCCAGTTCGTCTCCACCGTCAGCCATGAACTGCGTACGCCGCTGACGGCCATTTCCGGGGCCGTGACCTTGTTGGCCAACGACGTCCTGGGGCCGGTCCCGGATCCGATACGCAACATGCTGCAGGTGGCCAGGAACAACTGTACCTTGCTCCACACCCTGATCGACGACCTGCTGGACATGGAAAAGCTGGAAGCCGGCAAGATGCATTTCAGCTTTGAGCATCAGCCCCTTGGCCCGCTGTTGCGCAAGGCGGTCGAGGACAACAGTGGCTATGCCGCACAGTTCCAGGTGGATATCGAGCTGGGGCAGATCGACCCGGTAGCGGTCACGGTCGACGGCCTGCGCCTGGGCCAGATTCTCAACAATTTTCTGTCCAATGCGATCAAGTTCTCCCACCCCGGCCAGTCGGTCCGCCTGGAAGCCCGACGGGAGGAGCATCGCGTGCGCATCAGCGTTTCCGACCAGGGCATAGGGATAGCCGAGGATTTTCACCCGCGTCTTTTCAGCAAGTTTTCCCAGGCCGACGCCACCGATACCCGCCAGCGCGGTGGCACCGGTCTGGGTCTGGCCATATGCCGCGAACTGGCCGACCGGCTGGACGCCGAAATCGGCTTTCAATCCGCTGTCGGACATGGCTCGGTGTTCTGGATTACACTGGACATGACCACTATCGAGCAGCCAACAGAAGCTGCTGATTGAACGTCGGTAATGCACAAGCACGCCACCTTTCGTCGAACGCGAAAGTGACTGCAACCGCCAGGGCGAATAGGCTGCCTATTGTCTTGGCTCAGAGGGGACTGAGGTAATGTCTGGACTGGAACGCATCATGCACATCGAGGACGACCTCTCGATACAGGAAGTAACCCGGGTCGCGCTGGAAATCGTCGGCGGCTTCGAAGTGTTGAGCTGCAGCTCGGGGGCGGAGGGGCTGGCCAGACTGGAAGACTTCAAACCCGATCTGCTGCTGCTTGACGTCATGATGCCGGAGATGGACGGCCCGGAAACCCTGGCCCGGATCCGCGCCATACCGGCCGTGGCCGATCTGCCGGTGATCTTCATGACTGCCAAGGTCCAGGCCGAAGAAATACGCGAGTACCATCGCCTGTCCGCTGCTGGCGTCATCGTCAAACCCTTTGACCCCATGACCCTGGCAGACCAGATTCGCACCATCTGGAATGCCTCCGTCGAGCAAGCCGAGCAGTCGGACTAGGGCGGCCTGGTTCGCAGCCGCCGGTACAGGGTCGAGGGTGCCACCTGCAGCAGCTCGGCAGCCCTGCCGACATTGCCCTGGCAAAGATTCAGAGCCCGCTCGATTGCTTCCTGTTCGACCTGCCACAGGGGCAGAATCTCCGGATGGGGTCGATCCGCGTTTCCCTCCACATCGTTGCCGTTATTCTCGGGCAGGCTGATATGGGCAGCTTCAAGCAGTTCGGCATCGTGCATGACCACCGCATGGCGAATGATATTTTCCAGCTCTCGAATATTGCCCGGCCAGGGGTAGGTAAGCAGCAACTGTCGGGCTGAGTCACCGAGCGAGTGGAAACGCTTGTTCTCCCGGGCCGCGTTGAGCTGCAGCAGTTTGGTGCCGATTTCCAGCACATCCTCGCCCCTTTCACGCAGCGGCGGGACAGTCAGCGGAACCACATGCAGGCGGTAGAACAGATCCTCGCGAAACAGCCCTCTTTCCACCTGATGGCGTATATCCAGGTTGGTGGCACAGACAACCCGACAATTGAGATGCTTGCGGCCTGACGCGCCCACCGGCGTAATCTCGCCGGTCTGCAGGAAACGCAGCAACTTGCTTTGCGCCTCCAGCGTCAGTTCGGTCACCTCATCGAGAAACAAGGTGCCGCCGTCGGCCTCTTCGGTCAGCCCGACGCGGTGGGCGACGGCGCCGGTGAAGGCTCCCTTTACGTGGCCAAAGAGTTGCGACTCGACCAGTTCGGCGGGCATGGCGGCGCAGTTGACCGCCACAAAAGCCTGCTTGCTACGCTTGCCATGATCATGGATCGCCCTGGCACAGAGCTCCTTGCCGGTACCACTTTCACCGCTGATAAACACGGGCGCGTCGGAATGGGCGACCAGGCGCAGGGTGTGGTACAGGGCGCGCATCTGAATCGAGGAGCCACAGAAACCTGCCGGTGGAGCCGCCCCCATCTGCGCAGCCAGATCGCTGGCGAGGTGTTCCAGCTTGTGGGTCCGCAGGGCGTTACTGACGCTCACGCGCAAACGTTCGGCATCCACCGGCTTGACCAGAAAGTCCTGGGCGCCTTCATGCACGGCCCGGGAAGCCAGCAGGTGTGAGGTATCTGCGGTGATGACGATCACTTCGCAGCTCAGCTCGCGCTTGCGCACCAGACGGAGGATATCCATGCCTTCCATGTCCGGCAGGTGCATATCCAGAAGAATCACGCTTGGGGTGTGCCGCTCCAGCCAGGCCAGGGCCCGCGATCCGGTATGGGCGATGGTGATGCGCTCACCCAGCGGGCCCAGCCAGGTCTCGTACAGCATCGCCGTGGACTCGGAATCCTCTACCAGTAAAAGCCCATCAGATTTCATCTGTCTGTCCTTGTTCGACCCGGACGCGTCCGCCGGCTATCGGTGCGCCACATGAGAAGCTAGACTCTCACGTCGTCTGCCCCCTGCGAGGTGTCCACCGCATGCCCCCCTCAGCCCCCAATGGGGACTTCGAGTCGATACTCGGCCGATTGCAACAGCTGCCCTCCGAGGCGCGTCAGCGGTACTGCGTACTACTGGCCAGAGATCTCTGCGCTGCGATCGAACACCTGAAAGGTGAGCCGAACCCCGAGACCCTGCAACGGACCCTGCACTCGCTGGTGGGTGTGCTTGGCACGGCCGCCGCCCCCTGCCATGCCCTCGCTTGCGAAGCCGACCAGTTGAGCAAGCAACAGCAACTGACCCGCGCCAAACTCACCATTCTGACCACCGAGCTGGAAGCACTAGTGGCGTGGCTGCAGCGCGGTCCCACAGCGCAATAGTTGCAATATGCACTGGCAAAATGCAACAGCTTTCGCATTTTGCAAGATCCTTGGTTTTACAACCCCCGCGCATTCGTTGATCGCACCCTTTTGAAGCATGGCCCGGCTCTTGCTAGTGGCAAGGCATTCATCTGCCTGCGAAAAGAGCTTCGCGTTCGGCGTCCGTCATCTGTTGGCACTGCATGCCTGTTGTAAGGAAAACCTGAATGCTCAAGAGCAAAGCACACAAGCGTCTGGAGCAGCGGCTCCTTGAAATGGAAAAGCTGGCCCGCGTACGGGACATGGAACTCAATGCCATCCGCCGGAACATAGGCTGGATCGAATTTGCCCCGGATGGCCAGATACTGGATGCCAATGAGCTGTTTCTCCAGACGGTGCATTACTCGATCGACGAGATCCGCGGCAAGCATCACCAGATTTTCTGCGACCCTGCCTATACCTCCTCGGCGGCGTATCGCACGTTCTGGGCGGACCTGGCCGCCGGTGTAAGCCAGTCAGGGACCTTTCAGCGTCGGACCCGCTCGGGCAGCACCCTATGGCTGGAGGCGACCTACTTCCCGGTGCTCACGGATACCGGTGAGGTGGTCAAGATCATCAAGATCGCCTCCGACGTGACCCTCAACCACGAGTCACTGCTTGATCGCAACGCGACCTTTGCCGCGCTGGATCGCTCACGCGCGATTATCGAGTTCACGCCCCAGGGCAACATCGTCAACGCCAATGAAAACTTCCTGCGCACCATGGGCTACCAGCTGAGCGAGATACGCGGCAAACACCATGAAATGTTCTGCGACAGCAAGTTCTACCGCGAGAACCCGAATTTCTGGAGCCAGCTCGCGGCCGGCGAATTCCAGTCCGGGCGCTTTGAACGCCGGGATTCGGCGGGCAGATCCGTCTGGCTCGAAGCCTCGTATAACCCCGTGCTGGATGCGAGGGGCAAGGTATACAAGGTGTTCAAGTTCGCCCTGGATATCACTTCACGGGTGGCCGATGAACACAACGCCGCCGAAGTGGCGGCATCGACCTCGGAGGAAACCTCCCAGATCACCTCGCAGGCACGCCACGCCCTCGAGGAGGCCGTGCGCACCGCTACCCATATCAGCGATCAGGTGGGCGAAGCGACCCGCATCAGCCAGCAACTGAATACCCAGTCCGACAGCATCTCGGCGATAGTCACCACCATCCGTGCGATCGCGGATCAGACCAACCTGCTGGCCCTGAATGCCGCGATCGAGGCGGCCCGTGCCGGCGATACCGGACGCGGCTTTGCGGTAGTGGCCGACGAAGTACGCAAACTGGCCGCCCGGACCGGGGAAGCCACAATGGAAATTGGCAACGTGGTCACTGCCAACGCCGACCTGATCGCGCGAATCAACGTGCAGATGGCGGCCATCAGCCAGAGTTCCGGCAAGAGTCAGGAAGGTATTGCGCTGGTCAATGCGGGGATTGCCGAGGTAGAGCAGGGGGTGGCTCACCTGGCGGAGATGACCAGCCGCCTTACGGCGTAACCGCGGCGGCCAGGCCGGTCACAGACGACCGATTCGCCCCCGTGGCGGGGGCGTAGCGGATTCAGTTGCGGGCGTTCATCCGCTCCTGCAACTGACGGGCGCGGGCATGGTGCTCCTGCAGCTTGGGCTGGGTCTCTTCCACCAGCTTGTGCAGTTCCTCATGCTCGTCATCCAGCTCGCGCGAAGCGCGCTGGAACAGCTCGATGGTCTGCTCGTGAGCCACCACCTGGTTGTTGATATAGGCCTCGTTGAAGTCCTCGCCATCGCGCAGCTCCAGCATCATCGCCTTGCCCTGGTCCAGCAGTCCGGCGTCATCCGCCATCTCGATGTTCTTTTGCTGGGCGATCTCACGCATCTTCTCATTCACCTTGGTGTGATCCTTGATCATCCAATTGGCGAACTCACGGATGTGCTTGTCCTCACTGGTTTCCAGCGCCATCTTGGCCGTCTCGATTTCCGCTATTCCCTTGGCCGAGGCCTCATTGATGAACTCGCCGGCATCCATTTCCTGCGCCCAGGCAGCGACAGCAGTGCAGGAGAGCAGTGCGGCAATCAGGCCGTTCTTCATGACTTTCATTGTATTCATGGCATTCCTCCAGGCAGTTTCGAACTGGGAAGCGTCATAAGCTCCACTTCAGAATGGACGGACGACCTCGAGGAAAGTTCGAACTAATACAGCAGGCACCGGAGGGCCGCTGCTCAGACAGACACGCCCACCAGTCTGCCGATCAGCAGCTCGGCCGAAATGGGCTGGCAGCCAGCGTTGTTCTGCCCTGACCACAGGGGCGAGAAATCGCTGCTGCCGCGCGCTTCTGCCGCCTTGCGCAACGGCGCCATGGCGGTTCCCGCCAGCGGAAAGGCCGGCGCCAGGGGACTCATCGGGCCCAGCTCGCGGATGACCCGATTCACGATCCCGCGGGCGGGCCTGCCGGAGAACACATTGGTCAATGCGGTATGGGTCGCCGACTCACTGACCAGCGCTGCACGGTGCAGCTCGGTGGTGGTCGCCTCCGGGCATAGCAGAAAGGCGGTACCCAGCTGCACGCCGGCTGCCCCCAAGGCCATGGCGGCACTGATGCCGGCTGCATCGGCGATCCCGCCCGCCGCAATGACCGGCACCCGAACGGCAGCGACCACCTGCGGCAGCAGTGCCAGGGTACCCATCTGGGTGGTGATGTCGTCACTGAGGAACATGCCGCGGTGGCCGCCGGCTTCCAGACCCTGGGCAATCACCGCATCGGCGCCGTGGCTTTCGAGCCAGACGGCCTCGGCCACCGTGGTTGCCGTCGACAGCACCCGGGTGCCCCAGCTCTTCAGCTCAGCCAGCAGCTCGGGGGCGGGCAGTCCGAAATGAAAGCTGACTACCGGGGGTCGGAACTCGCGCAGGATCTCCAGGGTCGCCGCATCAAAGGGGCGACGGCCGCCGCCGGCCGCAATGTCAGCCACATCCAGGCCGAGTTCCGCATAGTACGGAGCCAGGGTGGCGCGCCAGTGCGACTCCCGTGCCGGATCCGCTGCGGGGGCGCCATGGCAGAAAAAATTCACGTTCCAGGGTCCGGCGCTCTGCTCGGTCATGATCTGCAGTTCGCGCCGCAGCGCCTCCGGACCGAGCATGGCAGCGGGAATCGAGCCCAGTGCGCCGGCACGGCAAACCGCCAGGGCCAGGCGGCTGTCCTGTACGCCGGCCATGGGGGCCTGGATGATCGGCAGGCGGGTACCCAAGAGAGTCTGCAATGGCATCGTTATGTCCTTGTGCTGAACGGGGTGCGGGACACAGATTAGCCGATCCTGGTCTAAGGTGTACTGTCAGCCACCATTGAATACAGGAGCATAATGCATGGGTATTCCAACCATTGGTCTGGGCACCTATCGGCTCAAGGGTCAGGACGTGATCGATTCGGTATCCCAGGCGCTGGAGCTCGGCTACCGCCACATCGACACCGCGCAGATCTACGACAACGAACAGGATGTCGGACGCGCCATCGCCGGCAGTGGAGTCGCCCGGGACGAGCTGTTCGTGACCACCAAGATCTGGATCACCAATCTGGCGCCCCGCAAGCTGATCCCCAGTCTGCAGGAGAGCCTGCGCAAGCTGGACCTGGAGCGGGTGGACATGACCCTGATCCATTGGCCCTCACCGGAAGACAAGGTGCCCATGGAGGAATACCTGCCCATGCTGCTGGAGGCCCGGGAGCAGGGTCTGACCCGGCATATCGGGGTGTCCAATTTCACCATCGAGCACCTGGGCAAGGCCATCGATCTGGTCGGTGCCGGCAATATCGCGACCAATCAGGTGGAGATTCACCCGTTCATGCATAACCGCAAGGTGGCCGAATTCGCCCGGCAGCAGGGCGTTCAACTGACGGCCTACATGCCGCTGGCCGTGGGCAAGGTCATGCAGGATCCGGTTCTGCGCGCCATCGGCCAGGCCCATGACGCCACACCCGCCCAGGTCACCCTGGCGTGGCTGCTGCAACTGGGCTATGTGGTCATTCCCTCCTCCACCCGGCGCGAGCACCAGGAGGACAACCTGCGCGCCGCCCAGCTGCAGTTGAGCCAGGAGGACGTGGCGGCGATCTCTGCCCTGGAGCGCAACGAGCGCATTGCAGACCCGGACTTTGCGCCGGCCTGGGACTGAGCGCGCGGCCTAGCGCCAGAGCGACTCGATCGCAGCAATCTGCTCCAGCGCCTCGGGGTTGGCCAATGCCTCCCGGTTGGTGACCGCTTCGCGGCGCAGTATTTTCGCCACTGCCAGCTCAACCTTCTTGCCACTGCGGGTATAGGGGATCTGCGCTACCGCCTCGATGCGCGCGGGCACGTGCCGCGGACTGGCGTTTTCGCGGATACGCTGCCGAATGCGCTGGCGCAGGGGCTCGTCCAGGGTCTGACCCGGGTTCATCACCACCAGCAGCACAACGCGCACATCCCCTTCCCAGTCCTGGCCGACTACCAGACTGTCGGCAATCTCCTCGAGGGTTTCCACCTGGCGGTAGATTTCCGCTGTGCCGATGCGTACGCCACCGGGGTTGAGGGTCGCGTCGCTGCGGCCATGAATGATGCAGCCGCCTTCTTCGTCGAACTCGATATAGTCGCCATGGGCCCAGACGCCCTCGAAGCGCTCGAAATAGGCTGCCCGGTACCGACTGCCGTCGGTGTCATTCCAGAACCCCAGGGGCATGCTCGGCGCGGGCTGGACGCAGACCAGCTCACCGCGCTGGCCGATTACCGCTTGACCCTGATCGTCATAGGCCTGCACATCCATGCCCAGCATGCGGCACTGGATGACGCCACGACGCACCGGCAGCAGCGGTGAACACCCCACGAAGCAGGAGACGATGTCGGTACCGCCGGAGATCGAGCCAAGTAACAGGTCCTGCTTGACCGCCGCATAGACCCAGTCGTAATCCTCGGGCAACAGGGGCGAACCGGTGGAGAGCAGCACCCGCAGGGGGGCCAGATCAAAGTCGCGGCCAGGCTGCAGTCCGGCATTGCGGCAGCCGCCGAGAAACTTGGCGCTGGTGCCGAAATGCGTGACCCGGTAATCCTCGGCCAGGCGCCAGAGCCGCTGCATGTCCGGATAACCCGGATTGCCGTCGAACAGCACCAGCTCGGCCCCGGTCAGCAGACCGGACGCCAGCCAGTTCCACATCATCCAGCCGCAGGTAGTGAAATAGAACAGCACGTCCTCCGGGCCCAGATCACTGTGCAGCATCAGTTCCTTGCTGTGTTGCAGCAGGGTGCCACCGGCGCCATGCACGATGCACTTGGGGACGCCGGTGGTGCCCGATGAATAGAGGATGTACAGCGGATGGTCGAAGGGCAGCGGGGCGCACTGCAGGTCCGCGCCTGCATGCTCGTCGAGGGCGATCTGCCAATCGGTCACATCTCCAGGCAGGTCGATATCCGCCACATTGCGCACCATCAGCACCTGCTGCACCGAGGGTATGCTGCGGCGCAGCTCCAGCGCCTGGGCGGTGCGATCGAACACCTTGCCCCCGTAACCGTAGCCATTCACGCAGATCAGCAGTGTCGGCTCGATCTGGCCGAAGCGATCGAGAATGCCGGCGGTGCCGAAGTCGGGCGACGCCGAGGACCACACTGCTCCGATGCTGGCAGCCGCCAGCATGCCGATGATTGCCTCGGGTGTATTGGCGACCACCGCGGCGACCCGGTCCCCGGGCTGGATTCCCCGGGCACGCATCCAGGCCGCCAGTGCCGCTACCTGGGCCACCAGCTCATGACGGCTGAGGGTCAGATCGGGCCGCGTCTCAGAGCGGGCGTGCAGGGCGGGCCGTTGGGCGTCATCGCCGAGCGCATGGCGCAGCAGATTTTCGGCAAAGTTCAGGCGCGCTTCCGGGAACCAGCGAGCGCCGGGCAACCCACGGCTTTCCAGCACGGGGCCGGGCGCACCGGCACTGATGACCCCGGTGTATTCCCAGATGCTCCACCAGAAGCGCTCGATATCGGCCACGGACCATGCATGCAAAGCCGGATAGCCAGGCAGCGATGGCTCTCCCGCGGCCTGCAGCCAGTCACGATAACGCGCCATGTTGCTTCGGGTCAGCGCGTGCGGACCCGGCTGGTGGACGATGGTGCTCAGGGTCATATTTCACTCTCGGGAAATTGGCTCAGGTAATCGACAAAGGCATGGTCGGGCAAGGGCCTGCTGTAGAGATACCCCTGGACGAAACCACATCCGGCGGCACGCAGGAAATCCCGCTGTTCAACGGTTTCTACCCCTTCTGCCAGCGTGGTCATGCCCAGATTGCGCGCCAGCATGATGGTCGCATTGACGATGGCAGCATCGTCGCCACCGGGGCTCAGCTCGCGGATGAAGGACTGGTCGATCTTGAGCTTGTGCAGGTGGAATCGCTTCAGATAACTCAGCGAGGAATAGCCGGTACCGAAATCATCCAGCGCCAGGCGCAGGCCCAGCTTGTTCAGTTTGGCAATGATCCGGATCGCGCTTTCCGGGTCGTGCATGGTCATGCTTTCGGTCAGTTCCAGTTCCAGTGACTGCGCGGGTACACCCGAGCTTTCGAGAAGCTCCTCGATTTTCTCGACCAGCTTACCTTCACGAAATTGCACGGCTGACAGGTTGACCGCGACGCGCAGACCGGGATACCCCATGGCGTGCCATGACCGTAACTGACTGAGTGACTGCGCCAGCACCCATTCACCGATGGGTGTGATCAGCCCCGTGCGCTCGGCCACCGGAATGAATTCGGCCGGCGAGATAAAACCCAGCTCGGGGTGCTGCCAGCGCAGCAAGGCTTCGGCGCCCACCAGCGTGTCATCGACCAGGCTGTGCTGGGGCTGGAAGTACACACTCAACTGATTGAGCGCCAGGGCCTGGCGCAGGGCATTCTCGATCTGCAAGGTGCGCAGGTAGTAGGTCTGCAGTTCGGGCTTGAAGAAACAGTAGCCCGCCCGGCCCTCCTGCTTGGCGCGGTACATGGCGATATCAGCCTTGCTCTGCAGGCCGCTCAAGTCCTCGGCGTCGTCCGGGTACAGGGTAATACCGATCGAGACGGTTACCGTCAGGTCATGCCCGGCGACGGCCAATGGAGCGGCCATGGCGCTGGCGATGCGTTGGGCGGTGTGCGCAGCCCCGTTGGCATCGATCTCCGGCAGGATCAGGGTGAACTCGTCACCGCCGGTACGCGAGAGTATGTCCTCCTCGCGCAACAGGTCCGACAGCCCTTGGGCGAAGGCAATCAGCAGCGCATCACCCACCTGGTGACCCAGGGTGTCGTTGATATTCTTGAAGTTGTCCAGATCCAGAAACATCAGCGCCAGCTGCTTGTGGTGGCGGGCTGCCAAACCCAAGGCCACGCCCGCCCGTTCCTCGAACATGGTGCGGTTGGGCAGGCCGGTCAGGGTGTCGAAATGCGCCAGCCTGTGAATATGCTGTTCATCGGCCTTGCGCTGGGTGATATCGCTCAATACCGCCACGTAATGCCTGATATTGCCCTGCTCGTCCAGCATGCGGCTGATACTCAGCCATTCGGGATAGATGGTACCGTCTTGCCGTCGGTTCCAGACTTCGCCCTGCCAGTGGCCGGAGGCTGCAAGCCGGTCCCACATCTGCTGATAGAAGGTCTTGTCATGACGGCCGGAGGAGAGCATTGCCGGCGTCTGACCCATTGCCTCCTCTGCACTGTAACCGGTGATCTGGGTAAAGGCCTGGTTGACCTTGATGATGCGCTGGCTGGCATCGGTAATCAGCACGCCCTCACTGCTCTGCTCGAACACGCGGCCCACCAGTTCGAGTTCTTCACCGGCGCGGACCGTCGCGTCAATGTCGATGTGGGTGCCCACGATCAGATCGCTCAGGCCGCCATGCTCGTCCCGCAGGAAGCGACCGCGGGCCAGAATCCATTTCCACTCGCCGGCGGCATTGCGCACGCGAAAGCGATTTTCGTAGAGACTGTCGGTCGGTTCGCTGAGATAACGGGTGAAACAGGCCGTAGCCGTTTCACGGTCCTCCGGATGAAGCAACTTGATCCATACCTGCAGGGAACCATAGAGGGGGTCATGGTGCTGTTCGGCAGGATCAAGACCCAGCATCAGGAAATATTCGTCACTCAACTCCAGTCGCCCGGTACTCACCTGATACTCCCAGGCACCGGTGTTGGAGGCGCTGACGAAGGAGCGGTAGCGGGCCAGCAGCTGCCGACTATGCTCTTCGGCCACCTTGCGCTGGGTGATATCGCGGGACAGGACGATAAACCGGTCGGTTTCCGACGGCTGCGAGGCCTTGCGCGCCACGGACAGCTCGAACCAGCGCGCATCCTGGCCATCGGACAGCAGAAAGCTGTAGCCGCTTGCCCAACCATCGCGTTCCGCTGCCGATAATGCGGCCATGACCTGCTCAGCGGCAGCTGCCGGCAATACCTCCACCGCCGTCCGGCCCCTGATGGAATCGAAGGGCATTGGCATAAGATCGCTGCGTTGGGAGAAGAAGCGGTAGTACCGCCCCTGTACGTCCATCTCGAACAGCAGGTCGGGCACCGCATGGACGATAGCCGCCATCTCGTTACTGGCGTCTAGCGCAGACCGGGTGCGTTGCTCCACCAGCTCGGCCAGATTCTGCCGCTGCCAGCGCATGTTCAGTACCAACAGCACCGCATAGCCCAGGGCAATGCTGGCGAACAAGCCGAGCAGGGTCATCAGCGTCATTCGCAACCAGTGGCCCGGCATGGGCGGTTGCTCGACCCTGAGTACCCAGTGGGCATTGGGCAGGCCGAGGGAAACCTCGTGGGCGACCCCCGGATCGCCTTTCGCGGCGTGGCTGAACAGCTCGGTGCGCTGGCCGGTCAGCGAATCGATATGCCAGAGACTGAAGTGCAGCTGCTGGTCATACAAGGTCTGGATCTCGTTCAACGAGCGTATCCTCGACAGGTCGATCACCGCGATGGCGAATCCCCAGAAGCGTTCCTTGCCCAGCCTGTCACTGACGAACACCGGCAAGCGACCGGCGATGGCCCGCCCGCCAGCGGCAAGTTCGAAGGGTTTGGAAAGGGTCAGGCTCTTGTTCTGCACGGCGGTCATGGCATCGATACTGCGCTGCGGATCCCGCAACAGATCACGACCCAGCTCGCCGACGCCGGCCGCATCCGGCCAGACATGGCTGATAACGCCACCTCTTGCCAGGGCGAGAATGCTCGCGCCGGGGAAGTAGCTGCTGAGCTCCTGACCGAGCAACTGGAACTCGTCAACGGCGCCGTTGGAAACCTCCACCAAGGTACCTAGGGTGTAGACCGCGCCCAGGCTGCGCTGCACGAAATCGGCTATTCCTTCACCCTGGGACTGCACGCCCTGCACGAACTGCTGTTCGTATTGCACACGATTGTATTGATGCAGGCTGTAGCCCAGCACGAAGGCCAGCAGCGCTATGATCAGGCCGGTGAGAAGGGCTGCCAGGCGATAGATTCGCGGGGCAGGGGGTAGCCCCGGATCGTTGGCGTTCTGCTGATCAGCCATTATTACCCTTCCCTGGGCCATGTTGCTCGACGGGCATCGCTGCGCACATTGCGGGCTCGCTTGTTGTTATGGTTTTCGAAGCGGGACACAGGGCGCTAGCCATACATCACCGCGACATTGCATCGACAGCCGCTGCGCGCGCTTGCAACTCGAGCAAGGCACGCTGCCGGTCGCTTGCAGGCAGTTGTCCGATACGCTCGACTGCACGATAAAACGCGGGCCAGTCTTCACGATTCTCCCGGAACAGCATAGCAAACGCCGGAACCCACCGATCGTAGAGTCCGAAGGGCAGCAGACTGGCATTGTTGAGCTCCTCGGCAAACCAGCCATCAAAGCGCTCACTGCCCTGCCATCGTTCGGACCGCCAACGGTCATACTCACTGCGTAACCGCTCGAACTGATCCTTCTTGCCCCGGCGTTTGGCCTCGTCCGACAGATCGCTGGCATAGAGTATCTGCAGCCGTTCCCGGGCCGCCATGATCAGCTCGGTAAATTCGGCCGATTGCCGGGCCAATGCCGGATCCGGTGGCGCCAGGCCCTGTCTGGAGCGCCATTGCCGCAGCCCTTCGCGCCCGACAAAGGTCGCGAAGGACTCGTTGAACGCGGTGTCGTCCCGCACGTAGAAGCGTTGATGCGCCAGCTCATGGAACAGCGTCATGGCGACGTAATCATCATCCCAGTGCAGCATGGAGCTGAGCAGCGGATCATCGTACCAGCCGAGGGTCGAATAGGCCGGAATATCACCAATGAAGACCTCCATGCCCTGGGCCCGCCAACGCTGCGCTGCGGCATCTGCCGCCTCCCGGGAAAAGTACCCCTTGTAGGCCAGGCAACCGGTAAACAGATAACAGTGCTGGACCGGTTCGAGGGAAAGCTCCGGCGCCACGAACAGATTCCACAGCACGAAGGGCCGCGGCAGGGCGGTGTAACGTGTGTAGCTGGCGTTGTCTGGCAGTGCCAGCGCCGTGCTGGCAAAGCGCCTGGCGGCCTGCGCCTGGGCAAGCCGGGCCTTCAGGGCCGGGTCGGTGGCCGGATCGTCCAGCAGTGTCTGGATGGGCACACTCAGCGCCATGACCTCGCGCTGCCCCTCCCAGGACTGCTGCACGAACGCGACGCTGCTGCACCCGGCCAGCAGCCAGGCGAGGCCAGTGATAACCAGCGCCGTTCTCACAGGTTGCTCTTCAGCCAGTCGGCCAGTTGTCGTACCTGGGCCTGGGGCTGGCGCGCAGGGCTCCAGAGGGACAGCTGATTGGCCGTTTCGACAAAGCCCCAGGGCGCCAGCAGGCGCCCGCTGGCGATGTCGTCGGCCACCAGCAGTTCTGGTGCGATGGCCACGCCCAGGCCGGACAGGGCGGCTTCGAGCAGATAATACAGGTGCTCGAAGCCCTGACCCTGGCGCAACTGCCGTGGCTCGAGCCCTACAGCATGCGCCCAGTCGGCCCAGGCCTGCGGCCGTGACAGTGTGTGCAACAGCGTTTCGGTTTCCAGCGCCGATACCGGCTGGCCTTCGAGCAACGCGGCCCGGCTGTAACGCGGACTGAATACCGGGCCGATGCGCTCGGACAGCAGCGGGTATACCTGCATATCGGCTGGCCAGGGCGGCTCGGCAAACAACAGTGTGGCGCTGACACCGGGCTTGCGCGGATCCATTTCCCCTTCGCTGGCCGACAGGTGCAGATTCAGCTCGGGCAGCTCGGCGTTCAACCGATCCAGCCGTGGAATGAACCAGCGCGCCAGCAGGCTACCGGGGCAGGCGAGCAAAAAGGGTGCGCTGGCCTGGTTCTGGCTGATTTCCGCGCAGACTGTGCGCAAACTGTCCAGCGCCTCGCGACTGGCGTCGCGCAGGCGCCGCCCGGCCGGGGTGAGCTGCACGCCACGGCCGGCCTTCTCGAACAGGGCCACCCCCAGCTCTGCCTCCAGGGTGCGGAGCTGCCGGCTGACTGCGCCGTGGGTGACATGCAGCACTTGCGCCGCCTGGCTCACGCTTTCCAGCCGGGCTGCGGTCTCGAATACACGCAGGGCGTTGAGGGAGGGGAGATCACGGCTCATATGGATTTGTCACTTTTTCTCACAGATCGGAGCCATCTTATCGGTTTTTTTCTGGTTCTGTCTGCCCTATTGTGGCCGCATTCCACAGGAGGTATCGATTATGCAGACCACCAGCACCTTTACCCGCGGCGCCGACGCCCAGGGCCAATTCGGTTCCTTCGGCGGTCGCTTCGTTGCCGAATCGCTGATGCCATTGATTCTGGATCTCGAGGAGGCCTTCAATACAGCGCTGGCCGAGCCCGATTTTCTCGCCGAGCTGGACCGCTTCCAGGCGGAGTTCGTCGGCCGTCCCAGCCCGCTGTATTACGCCGAGCGGCTGACCGAGCTGTATGGCGGCGCCAAGATATACTTCAAGCGTGAAGAGCTCAACCATACCGGCGCGCACAAGATCAACAACTGCATCGGCCAGGTACTGCTGGCCAAACGCATGGGCAAGACCCGCATCATCGCCGAGACCGGCGCCGGCATGCACGGCGTGGCCACCGCCACCGTGGCCGCCCGTTTCGGCCTGCCCTGCGTGGTCTACATGGGCGCCACCGATATCGAGCGCCAGCGCGACAACGTCTCGCGCATGCGCCTGATGGGCGCCGAGATCGTGCCCGTCACCTCCGGCACCGGCACCCTCAAGGATGCGATGAACGAGGCCCTGCGCGACTGGGTCACCAACGTCGAGAATACCTTCTACATGATCGGCACCGTGGCCGGTCCGCACCCGTACCCGACCATGGTCCGTGAATTCCAGGCAGTTATCGGCCGGGAGGCCCGCGTGCAGATGCTGGCGCGTGAAGGCCGCCTGCCCGACAGCCTGATCGCCTGCATTGGCGGTGGCTCCAACGCCATGGGCCTGTTCCACGCGTTTCTGGATGACGCCAGTGTGCAACTGATCGGCGTGGAAGCCGCCGGTGAAGGCCTCGACAGCGGCAAGCACGCTGCGAGCCTGAAAGGCGGCGTGGCCGGCGTACTGCACGGCAACCGTACCTATCTGCTGCAGGACAACGACGGTCAGATCACCGATGCCCACTCGGTGTCTGCCGGTCTGGATTACCCCGGCATCGGCCCTGAGCACGCCTGGTTGCACGAGCAGGGCCGTGTCGATTATGCCGCCGTGACCGATACCGAGGCGCTGGAAGCCTTCCACGTCTGCTGCCGCCAGGAAGGCATCATTCCGGCGCTGGAAACAGCCCACGCCCTGGCCGAAGTGGCCAAGCGGGCGCCGCATTTGCCCAAGGATCACATCATGGTCGTCTGCCTCTCCGGTCGAGGCGACAAGGATATGCCCACCGTATTGCGTCTGATGGAGGAAAAGGCATGACGTCCCGTTTAGCTGGCCGCTTCGCCGAACTCAAGAGCGCCAACCGCGCCGCCCTGGTGACCTATATCTGCGCCGGCGACCCCGGCCACGACGCCAGCCTGGCACTGCTCAAGCAACTACCCGCCGCCGGTGCCGACATCATCGAACTGGGCATGCCCTTCAGCGATCCGATGGCCGATGGTCCGACCATTCAGGCCGCCGCCGTGCGGGCCCTCAAGGCCGGCCAGACCCAGTTGAAAACCCTGGAGATGGTGCGCCAGTTCCGCGCCGAGGATCAGACCACGCCGATCGTGCTGATGGGCTACTACAATCCGATCTATCGTTATGGCCCGGATGCCTTCATGCGCGATGCCCGCGAAGCCGGCGTCGACGGCCTGCTGGTAGTCGACCTGCCCGCCGAGCACGACAGTGAGCTGGGTCCGCTCGCCCGTGAGGCCGGTCTGGACATGATCCGCATGGCGACCCCGACCACCGACGCGAAACGCCTGCCGGCGGTGCTCGATCATGCCAGCGGCTTTCTCTACTACGTCTCGCTCAACGGCGTGACCGGCGTCGGCCAGGCAGACAACGCCACCGTAAGGGATGCCATCGGCGCGATTCGTCAGCAGACGGATATTCCAGTGTGTGTCGGTTTCGGTGTGCGTACGCCGGAACAGGCTGCGCGCTTTGCCCAGGATGCCGAAGGCGTGGTAGTCGGCTCGGCCCTGGTGGACTGCATCGCCAACGCCAGCACGCCGGAGCAGGGCGTCGAAGCGGTGCTGGGCCTGGTGTCGGACCTGGCAGCGGCAGTAAAAACAGCCAGGGGCTGACGCAAGCCCGGGGCGCGCCATCTGGGGATGTCGAGTTCCATCTCGACAAAAGGGTGAGCCGTTACACCGCTGGACGAGGGAGAACGCGTCCTTCCCGGCTAGCGGAGGGCTTTGAGCACTGAAGCGGTATCCGGCCGGACGCCACGCCATAACAGGAAGGCTTCCGCCGCCTGCTCGACCAGCATCCCCAGACCATCAACACAACGCGCTGCGCCCTGTTCGGCAGCCCAGCGGTTGAACGCGGTGGCTTCGCTGGCGTACATCATGTCGTAGCACCAGGTGTGTCCGCGGCGGATGAGATTCGGTGATATGTCCGGCAGATCCCCGGCCAGACTGGCGGAGGTGGCGTTGATAATCAGGTCCACCGGTTCTTCGATCCAGCGAAAACCGGCGGCGCTGACTGGCCCCTGGTCGGCGAACAGGGCGGCCAGCTCCTCGGCCTTGCTGACCGTGCGGTTGACGATGCATAACTGCGATGGCCCGGCGGCCAGCAGGGGCTGCACCACCCCGCGCGCCGCGCCACCGGCGCCCACCAGCAGGATCTTCAACCCCGCGAGCGACAAACCGGCGTTGTGTTGCAGGTCCCGCACCAGCCCCTTGCCATCGGTGTTGTCACCGAGCAGGCTGCCATCGTCCAGGCGCTGTATGGTGTTGACTGCGCCGGCCCGTTCGGCCGCCGGCGTGTGGCTATCGACCAGTGCCCAGGCCTGCTCCTTGAAGGGCACGGTCACATTGACACCCAAACCCTCTACGAGAAAACCGCGCAGGGTGCCGGCGAAGTCGTCCAGTGGCGCCAGCAGCGCTTCGTAGGTCAGCGCCTCGCCAGTCTGCTCGGCAAACATGCGATGGATCTGCGGCGACTTGCTGTGGCCGATCGGGTTGCCGATTACCGCGTAGCGGTCCGTCAATGGCCACCTCCCAACCAGTCACGCGCAACCAGAAACTCGTCGGTCAGGCGCGCCTCCGGCGTTCCCGCCTCGGGGTGCCAGTTGTAATCCCAGCGCACCACGGGTGGCAGGGACATCAGGATCGATTCGGTACGACCACCGGTCTGCAGGCCGAACAGGGTGCCTCGGTCGTAGACCAGATTGAATTCCACGTAGCGGCCCCGGCGGTATTCCTGAAAGGCCTTCTGCTGGGCCGTGTATTCCGTACCGCGACGGCGCTCAATAATCGGCAGGTAGGCTTCGACGTAGGCGTCGCCGATTGCGCGCAGAAACTCGAAGCTGCGCTCGAAACCCCACTGGTTCAGATCATCGAAGAACAACCCACCGACACCGCGCTGCTCCTGACGGTGCTTGAGGTAGAAGTACTCGTCGCACCAGGCCTTGTAGCGGGGGTATACGTCTTCGCCAAAGGGCGCGCAGGCGTCTCTGGCCACCTGGTGCCAAAGAACGCAATCGTCCTCGTTGGCATAGTAGGGCGTCAGGTCGAAGCCGCCGCCGAACCACCAGACCGGATCTGCGCCTTCTTTCTCCGCAATAAAGAACCGCACGTTGGCATGGGAGGTCGGCACATGGGGATTCTCCGGGTGCATGACCAGCGAGACACCCATGGCCTGGAAGCGCCGCCCGGCCAGTTCAGGACGGTGTGCGGTGGCCGATGGCGGCATCCCGTCACCGAACACATGGGAGAACCCTACGCCGCCCTTTTCCAGCAGAGCGCCCTTTTCCAGTATGCGTGAGCGGCCACCGCCACCGGCGGGACGCTCCCACAGCTCCTCGGCAAAAGCACCCTGACCATCAGCCTGTTCCAGGGCATTACAGATGCGGTCCTGCAGGTCCATCAGGTAATTCTTGACGGCTGCTACGTCACTGGCATCGGGCATTTCTTTCACGGGCTAACCTCAGGCGGGGCGGATGATCTGGTCGGTCTGCAAGTCGCGGATGATACTGGGATTGCGCTGGCGACCCAAGGCGCCAGGCACCACGGCATCCAGACATTCATGGAAATACTGCTCGATGCGCAAGCGCGAGCGCGCCGGCGGCCGGCCACCGGGGTTGGCCGAGGTGGACACCAGGGGGCCGGTAATCTCGCACATCTGGCGAATCAGCGGATGGTCGCTGACGCGCAAGGCCACGGTCTGATGCACGCCGGTGATCCAGGAGGGCAGGCGGTCGCGGTGGGGCACCAGCCAGGTATTGGGGCCCGGCCAGGACAGCTGTAGTTTGGCCAGCAGGCCGTCAGGCAGATCCCAGAGCAGGAAGTCGAACTGCTCGATATCGCCAGCCACCAGGATCAGGCCCTTTTCCACCGGCCGGTCCTTCAACTCCAGCAGGCGCTCGACCGCATCTGCCTTCCACGGATTACAGCCAAGCCCCCAGACCGCCTCGGTCGGGTAGGCAATAACACCCCCCGCATGCAGTATCCGGTCGAGTTGTATCAATCGCCAGCGCGCCAACATGTCACCTCCCCAATAACCACGGCAACCCCGCAGGCGTTGCCGGCTTCGGAGATGCTGCCAATAGATGTGCGAAAGCAGACAGTAGCCGAGCGCAGCGCAAGGCTCAAGAACAACAGTCAGGTTTGCCGGGAATAGCCGTGCGGGGTGTGCTGGACGTGCCCGTCCAGCTCCAGCTCCAGCAGTTCCTGCATCACCCGTTCGATGGGCAGGCCGCTGTGTTCGGCCAGCCAGTCCGCGCTCACCGGATGGTGATCCAGCACGGGCCAGAGGGGGCTGTCCGGCGTCGCGGCCGTCGAGCTTCCTGTACCGGCTTCCAGCGCGGCACGCAGGGGCAGACGCAACACTTCCAGCACGTCCTGCACCGTTTCAACCAGATGCGCGCCCTCGCGCAACAACCGATGACAGCCCTTGGCCTGCGCGTTGTGAATCGATCCCGGCATGGCAAATACTTCACGATTCTGCTCCAGCGCCAGGCGCGCGGTGATCAGCGATCCGCTGTTCAGGCTGGCCTCCACCACCAGCGTGCCCAGGCTGAGGCCGCTGATAATCCTGTTGCGTCTGGGAAACTGGCCGGCATGGGCCGGTGCGTCAGGGGCCTGCTCGGAGACCAGCAGCCCGCCCTGTTCGACAATGGCGCGCGCCAGCGCCCGATGCCGTTTGGGATAGCAGTTGTCGAGACCGGTCCCCCACACCGCTATGGTCTGACCACCGCCATCCAGCGCGCCCTGATGACAGGCGCCGTCGATTCCCAGGGCCATGCCACTGGTTACCACCAGACCGCTCTCGACGAAGCTGCGCGCAAATTGCCGGGCCGTAGCCGCGCCATGGGGCCCGGGATGGCGCGTGCCGACCATCGCCAACTGCGGATCGTGCAGCAGACTGCTGTTGCCCTGCAGGTACAGCAGCGGGGGCGGGTCGGGGATGCGGCGCAGCAGCTCGGGGTAGTCCGCCGAATCCAGGGGCAGTACCCGGCAATCCGGCTGCTCCAACCAGCGCTGCGCCATCTCCAGCCGCGCATGCAGTGCGCTTTCACCCTGCTGGTAACGCTGGATGACATCCAGGGCAGCGGGGCGCAGACCGATCGATTGCAGGGTAAGCAGGTCCGCGGCCAGGGCGTCGGCCGGGTCGGGGAATTGGTGCAGAAGGCGATTGAGGGATTGCGGGCCGATGCCGTCAAGCAATGAAAGCGTCAACCATGCCTGCTGGGAGGCGAGGGAAGAACCGGGCATTGATCATCCTTGATCAGAAAATGGCACCGCCCGGGGGCGGTGCCAGACAGGGTCAGGGATTGCGAACCTTGTCCATGATCTCCATCTGACGGCTCGCGTCCAGCACGATGCCGTAGCTCAGCTTGTCGTAGGGACGGAAGACCATCAACATGCCGGCGCGCTCGTCGGGCAGCTGCACCCGCTCGTTCTGGATCCGGTCGCGGACCAGTTCACCGGTCTTGTAGATCGTCAGCACGCTGCCCTGCTCCAGGCCGTCACGCAGACCCTTGTTGATGATGACCACGTCATACTGACCGATCTGTGTCACGCCGTTGGGCACACCGATGATCAGGCCATTGATCTCGCTCTCCGGCTCCCGGGGGAAGAAGGTCGAGGTAATCGGACGCTCTTCGGTCTGCAGCAGACGATCATTGACCCGCACTTCTTGGTTGCTGCGGGTCACATTGAGGCTGACGATGTCATCCTCGATGCCGATGACATCACCGTTGCCGATTTCCTGGGCATGAATACCGAGGAACTCGCCGGTTTCCGGATCCACGTAGGCCTCGCCGCGGCGGAAGATGCCCATGGCGTTGATCGACGGGTCAATCTGGCCCCGTGCATAGACGCGGCTACCAGCACCCACGACCACGCTTTGTGCTTCACCGCCGAGAATATAGGGAGCCCCTTCCAGCACGCTGGGATCATCAATGATGCGCCCGGCATTCAGGAAGGCATCAATGGCTTCCAGCGGGATGGTGGGAATGGCTTCGGCCATGGGCTGAAAACGCACGGTGGGTGACAGCTTGATGGTGCCGCCCTGGCCGCGACCAACGGTAAGCCGTGGCTGGCCATCGATGTACACCAGCGAAATCAGATCGCCGGGATAGATCAGATGCGGGTTGCTGATCTGCGGGTTGGCGTGCCAGACTTCCGGCCACTTCCATGGCAAGTTCAGGAAACGTCCGGCAATACCCCACAGGGTATCTCCCTTCACCACCTCATAGGTCTGTGGATGGTCTTCCTTGAATACCGGCTCCTGCGCCTGCACCCAAAAGCTCATTGAGAGCAACAGAAGGCCGACTAATGTTTTCCTCATGACATGAATCCCTTTATTATAGAGGCCAGCATACGGTCTGAAGGCGCATAAGACATGCCAGACCTGTGTTATTTCCTAGCTGCTCATCATCTTAGCAGCACAATTTAGCTTTATTCCACAACTGCATCACAAACTGACATGGCCATATTAAACAT
>JAESUC010000053.1 GCA_016763285.1 Pseudomonas sp. | reverse complement strand
TCTTCATCCCGGCCTTCGGCTATAATGAAGCCGAACCCCTTGGCGTTATTGAACCATTTCACCTTGCCGTATTGCATGCCACATCCCTCGTGCTGCCCCCGGGTAGGGGAATGTATTCGCGGTGTCGAGACTGCATGACGCTGCGCAAGGCAGATGACCGCCAGGCAATGCTCGTTTACACTTTTTAACACTGAATCAAAGTAAGTCAAGTCGGCCTCTGGCAAGCTGAGGAATAGCTCACAGTTTGTCCCAGGGGTTTTGTCCCACAGCCTGTAATTAGCGATGCTTCTCATGTTTGCAATGACCAATTTTCAGCTAACCTTGAATCAGAGACCGGACGAACCCGAGCATGAGGACGACTCCGGTCTGGCGGTGGAGACCAGCAAGCCTGAACTCAAACCGCCGTCCCGTTACAAGGTCATCATGTTGAATGATGATTACACCCCGATGGATTTTGTGGTGGAGGTGCTTGAAACATTCTTTGCGTTGAATCGCGAAGCCGCCACCCAGATCATGTTGAGGGTCCACACTGAAGGAAAAGCGGTGTGTGGCGTGTTTACCCGCGATATTGCGGAGACCAAGGCCGCACAGGTGAGCGAATATGCCAGGGAATGCCAGCACCCGTTGATATGCGAAATAGAACGGGAAGCGTAACAAAGCGGCCAAGGTCGCATGACGAGGTGGCAACATGCTCAACAGAGATCTCGAGATCACCCTGAATCTGGCATTCAAGGAAGCGCGCAACAAGCGTCATGAATTCATGACCGTTGAGCACCTGCTCCTTGCCTTGCTGGATAACCACGCAGCAATCGACGTACTGCGAGCCTGCGGCGCCGATATAGAGCGTCTGCGTCGTGAGTTGATCGAGTTCATCGACTCGACCACCCCGCTGATTCCCAAACAGGACCATGAGCGCGAGACCCAACCCACGCTGGGCTTCCAGCGCGTGCTGCAGCGTGCCGTATTCCACGTGCAGAGCTCGGGCAAGGGCGAGGTCAGCGGAGCCAACGTGCTGGTCGCAATATTCAGCGAGCAGGAGAGCCAGGCGGTATTCTTCCTGAAACAGCAGCAGATCGCCCGCATCGATATCGTCAACTTCATTTCCCACGGTATTTCCAAGGTGGGGGGTGAGGCGGACCAGGTGCCACCCGAGAGCGAGAATCTGGATGAGGAAACAGGCGAGGCGGTGGGCAGCACCAATCCGCTGGATGCCTATGCCAGCAATCTCAACGAGCAGGCGCGCCTGGGCCGGATTGACCCCCTGGTAGGTCGTGCCCACGAAGTGGAGCGGGTGGCCCAGATCCTGGTACGCCGGCGCAAGAACAATCCCCTGCTGGTGGGTGAGGCCGGGGTCGGCAAGACGGCCATTGCCGAAGGGCTGGCCAAGCGCATTGTCGATGGCGAGGTGCCGGATATCCTTTCCGAAGCCGTAGTCTACTCGCTGGACCTTGGTGCGCTCCTGGCGGGCACCAAATACCGGGGCGACTTTGAAAAGCGTTTCAAGGCCCTGCTGAAAGCTCTCAAGAAGCGGCCGCAAGCTATTCTTTTCATTGACGAAATCCATACGATCATCGGGGCAGGGGCTGCGTCCGGAGGCGTCATGGATGCGTCCAACCTGCTCAAGCCGCTACTGACGTCCGGCGAGATGCGCTGCATCGGCTCCACGACCTATCAGGAGTTCCGCGGCATCTTCGAGAAGGACCGTGCGCTGGCCCGGCGCTTCCAGAAAGTCGATGTGATCGAGCCATCGGTTGAAGATACGATCCAGATTCTCAAGGGGCTCAAGAGCCGGTTCGAGGATCACCATGGCATCGGCTACACCGATGAGGCCCTCAGATCGGCGGCCGAACTGGCGTCGCGTTATATCAATGACCGGCATATGCCCGACAAGGCGATCGACGTCATCGACGAGGCGGGCGCCTATCAGCGACTCAAGCCGGTCGCCGAGCGTCCCGCCGTGATTGATGTGGCGGAGATCGAGGCGATCGTGGCCAAGATCGCGAGGATTCCGCCCAAGCATGTGTCTTCCAGCGACAAGGAGCTGCTGAAGAACCTGGAGCGTGATCTCAAGCTCGTTGTCTTTGGCCAGGACGAAGCCATTGATTCACTGGCCTCGGCCATCAAGCTCTCGCGCGCTGGCCTCAAGTCGGCTGACAAGCCGGTGGGGTCGTTCCTATTCTCCGGTCCGACCGGGGTGGGCAAGACCGAGGTCACCCGTCAGCTGGCCAAGAGCCTGGGTGTCGAACTGCTGCGCTTCGACATGTCCGAGTATATGGAACGGCACACCGTGTCGCGGTTGATTGGAGCGCCGCCAGGCTACGTGGGATTCGATCAGGGCGGCCTGCTTACCGAGGCTGTCACCAAGAATCCGCACTGCGTGCTGCTGCTGGACGAGATCGAGAAGGCGCACCCGGAGGTGTTCAACCTGCTGTTGCAGGTCATGGACCACGGCACGCTGACGGACAACAACGGGCGCAAGGCGGACTTTCGCAACGTGATCATCGTGCTGACCACCAATGCGGGGGCGGAATCCATGGCCCGTGCGTCGATCGGCTTTACCCAGCAGGATCACAGCACGGATGCTTCCGAGGTGATCAAGAAGACCTTCACGCCGGAGTTCCGCAATCGTCTGGATACCATCATCCAGTTTGGCCGCCTCACCCACGAGAGCATCAAGTTCGTGGTCGACAAGTTCCTCACCGAGCTGCAGGCCCAGCTGGAAGACAAGCACGTGCTGCTTGAGGTCGATGAGAGCGCGCGCAACTGGCTGGCCGAGCACGGCTACGATCCGTTGATGGGTGCTCGTCCCATGGCTCGTCTGATCCAGGACAAGATCAAGCGTCCGTTGGCTGAAGCAATCCTGTTTGGTGAGCTGGCCGAGCATGGCGGTACGGTGAATATCAGTCGTCGGGATGACGAGCTGGTACTCGATGTGCTCGAGGAGGAGATGGCCTGATCCTGCGGTCCATGCGGGTGCAAGGTGAAAAAAAAGGCCCCGCATTGCGGGGCCTTTTTCATATTGGCTGATCAGTCGCGGAATTCAGCCCAGACCGGAGCATGGTCCGAGGGCTTTTCCATGCCGCGGATATCGTAGTCGACGCCCGCATCGACGCAGCTGTCTATCAGGCTTGTGCTGGCCATGATCAGATCAATACGCAGCCCACGGCGGGGCTCTGCTTCGAAACCGCGGCTGCGGTAGTCGAACCAGCTGAAACGGTCGTCCACCTGCGGATGCAGATGCCGGAACGTGTCCACCAGGCCCCAGTTCTTGAGCTTGCCCATCCATTCCCGTTCTTCGGGCAGGAAGCTGCATTTGCCGGTGCGCAACCAGCGCCTGGCATTGTCGGCACCGATGCCGATATCGCAATCCTCCGGCGAGATGTTGACGTCTCCCATGACCACAACCCGCTGTGCGGGATCGAAGTCCTGTTCGAGGTGGGCCTGGAGGTCGGCATAAAATCGTGTCTTGGCAGGGAACTTCAAGGGGTGATCGCGGCTCTCACCCTGAGGGAAGTAGCCATTGAAGACGACCGTCTGCTCTCCATTGGGGCCCGGTATGGCGGCACTGATCATGCGCTTCTGGGCATCTTCTCCGTCATTGGGAAAGCCCTTGCGCACCCACAGAGGCTCTTCGCGGGTGAGCAGTGCAACACCGTAGTGGCCTTTCTGGCCGTGGTAGTGCACGTGGTACCCCAGGGACTCGACGTCAGCCAGCGGGAATATGGTGTCGTCTACCTTGGTTTCCTGCAGACCGATTACATCGGGGGAGTGTCGGGCCACAATCTCCTTCAGTTGATGAGGTCTTGCTCTTAGGCCATTGATATTGAAGGAAACGAATTTCATGTTACTTCCTGCTGAAGTTCTGATCGGCTGGCGGTCTGTAAGAAGATAAATCTTTTGCCAGCCAGATGGATGCCGCATGTTAGCATTCCCGCTGCACTTTTTGTCGTTGGAAAAACGCCCATGGTTCGCCCTTTACTGCTGATTTTGCTGATGATTTACACGGTCTCGGCACGCGCCGGACTCGAAGTGAACGTCGATCCGCAGAA
Organism: Pseudomonas sp.; assembly: GCA_016763285.1. Lineage (GTDB taxonomy): Bacteria > Pseudomonadota > Gammaproteobacteria > Pseudomonadales > Pseudomonadaceae > Halopseudomonas. The sequence continues at coordinate 21,408 of JAESUC010000053.1, read as the reverse complement.
CGAGCAGGTAAAAGACAACATCGAGGCCTTTGTCGGCAAGATAGAGGCCGATAGCCGGCGGGAAATCGAGCGGATTGCCCGCCATAGCAAGGAGCAGGCGGCGGACGCAGCCCGCGCCCTGGGCTACTACCAGACCCGGATCGAGCATCGAGTGGGCCGCAGCCGGGGCGAGCTGACCCTGATTCTGGACGTACAGCTCGGCGAGCCCGTGCGGCTGGATGAGGTCAATATTCGCGTGGAGGGGCCGGGCGCCGGAACGGAACCCTTCGATCTCGAGGCTGCCGGGCGAGGGCGACTGCAACCGGGTGACCGGTTGCACCACGGACACTATGAAGCCATCAAGAGTCATATCGCCAATCAGGCCCTGCGTTACGGTTACTTCTCGGGGGCGTTCAGCCAGCAGCGTCTGGTCGTGAACGTGGAAGAGAATGAAGCCGACATCGCACTGGTCTACCAGACCGGGCAGCGATTCCGCCTGGGAGATGTGATCTTTTCCGACACGCCATTCACCGAAAACCTGCTGCAGCGCATGGTCACCTTCGAGACCGGCGTACCCTATGACGCCGATGTGATTGCCAAACTCAATCGGGACCTGCTGGCCAGCGGTTACTTCGAGAGCGTTCAGGTTTCGGCCCCCGCCTCCAGGGCCGAGAACGGACTGATTCCGGTTGACGTCAACGTGACCGAGCGCAAGCCGCACACCCTGGGCTTCGGCGGCGGGTATTCGACCGATGTGGGCGTACGCGGACGGGCGAGCTGGACCGAGCACTGGGTCAATGCCCGGGGGCACAAGCGCGGGGCCGAGCTTGAGCTGTCCCTGCCGCGGCAGGAGGTAACCGGTTACTACCAGGTACCCCTGACTCCGCCCCAGGCCAGTTCGCTACGGTTTTTCGGTGGCTGGCAGAACGAGGACATCGATGATATCGAAACCCAGAGTTTTACCATCGGGGCCCAGCACGAGACCGTAATGGACAGCGGCTGGGAACGAATCACCGGCCTGCGGCTGGAACATGAGCGTTTCTCTCTGGGCAACGACTCGGGGGAAAGCACACTGTTGATACCGGGTATATCCTTTCAACGTACCCGAAGCGTTGGCGGTATCGATCCCAGCAGGGGATACAGCCTGATGCTGGACCTGCAGGCTGCCAAGGAAGGCGTGCTGTCGGATGTCGACCTGGCGCGGATATTTACCACGGCCAAGGGCCTGTACACGGTGGAAGAAAACCATCGGTTCCTTGCGCGGGTCGGGCTTGGCGCCGTATTCAGCAGTGATTTCGAGCAGGTTCCGCCTTCGCTGCGGTTCCTTGCCGGCGGCGATCAGTCGGTGCGTGGCTATGACTACCGCACCCTGTCTCCTACCGACAGCTCGGGTGAGCGAGTGGGTGGGCAATATCTGCTGGAAAGCACCCTGGAGTATCAGTACGAATTCATCGACAACTGGCGCGCCGCGACCTTTGTCGACCACGGGAACGCCATGAATTCGCTTTCGGCTGCGCGCAAGACCAGCGTCGGCCTGGGGATACGCTGGGTTTCACCGGTAGGGCCGGTGCGGGTGGATTTTGCCCGATCTGTCAGTGACCCTGACGAGGGCTTTCGCATTCACTTCTCCCTGGGCCCCGAACTGTGACGGCTTTCATTCTCAAAGCCCTGGTGCGCGGCCTGCTGGTTCTTCTACTGATTCCACTAGTCCTGGCGTTGTTGCTGCGCAGCGAGACCGTCAACCGCTGGCTGTTCGAACGTGTTGAGTCGCTGGAACCGCGCTTGCAGCTCGAGGTGGGGCAGGGGCATCTCTGGCGCGGCTGGGATTTTGACCGGATTGTATGGGCTGACCAGGGTATCGAGGTGGTGGTCGAGGACATCCGCTTTGCCTGGTCGCCAGAATGCCTGTTCGGCGTCCGCCTCTGTCTGGACGAGCTGGATGTTGAGCGTATTCGGGTGACCACCGAGCCTACCGAGGAGGAGCCCGCCGAGCGGACCGCGATAGCGCTGCCGGATGTGCGGCTGCCCGTGGGTATCCAGTTGGAGCGGGCGAGGTTCGGCAGTCTGTATCTGAACTCGGAGGAGCCGCTGCTGAACGATGTCGTTCTGTCCGCTCATCTACGTGACTCCGAGCTGGTCATTCACGACTTTCGCGGCAGCGGACCTGACCTCGATTGGCAGATGGCCGGGGATGTTCGCATGGTCAACGGTTGGCCGCTCAAGCTCAATGCCAGGGTCAACCTTCCTCCAGTGCAGGAGCAGCGGTGGGCACTCGATCTGCGGCTGGCGGGCAGTGTGGCCGAGCTGGAGCTGGAAGCCGTCAGCCAGGGCTTTCTGAGCGGCCAGCTCAATGCGCAGTTACAGCCACTCGACCCCAAGCTGCCAGCCACACTGGAGTGGGAAGGCGAGCGCCTGGTGGTGCCCGTGGAGCTGCCCCGGGAACTGGTGGTCGAGCGCTCATCCTTGCAGGCTCGGGGTGATCTGGAGACCGGGTATCAGGTGAGTGGCAGCGCGATATTGCCCGGCGAAGGTGGAGCTATCGAGCTTGCCCTGTCCACGCTCGTCAGCCAGACCGAGCTGGATGATCTCGATCTGAAGCTGTTCGTGGTCGACCAGCCGGTCCGCCAGCTTACCCTGACCGGGGACGCTGCCTGGGCAGATGAACTGGTCGCCGATGTGCAATTGCAGGTGAACCAGTTCCCCTGGCAATGGCTGTATCCGCTGGATACCGGTGAGATCGAACTGGAGCAGGCGTCGCTGAACGCGAGCCTGCAGGGCATGCAGGTGCAGGGCAATCTGGAGGCCGCGCTGACCGGTGTCGCCGGACAGAAGGTCGATCTGAGGCTCGAGGCCGCAGGCAATCCTGATCAGGTTGACATCTCTTCGTTGGCCCTGGAAACGCAGGCTGGCTCGGTCACCGGCGAAGCCAGCGTAAACATGACGCAAGGGCTGACCTGGCAGGGCAACCTGCTGGTCGATGGTCTCGATCCGGGGGCCTTTGTGCCGGACCTGCGAGGCGACCTCAACGGCCGCGTCACCAGCACCGGTAGCCTGGTGCGTGAACAGCTCGAGCTCCAGGCCGACTGGGATCTGGAGGGCACCCTCCGCGCCCAGCCCCTGCAACTGTCCGGCGCCCTGCAGAAGCAGGAGTCCGCCTGGCAACTCAACGACCTTCTGTTGCGACAGGGACAGAACCGGCTCACTGGCAGCGGTACCCTCGGTGAAGAAATCGATGCCCAGCTGGATGTTCGCATGCCTGCGCTGGCAACGCTCTGGCCAGGACTCAGTGGTGCGCTCAACGGCGAAATCACCACCAGCGGCAGCCGGGCAGCTCCGGTCATCGAGGCCAGCCTGCAGGGTGACCAGCTTGCCTACGAGCAGTCGAGCATAGCCGACCTCTCACTGCAGGGACGTGTCACACTTTCTGAAGCCACGCCCGGCAATCTCACCGTGAACGCCCAAAACATACGCGCGGGGGATACCTTTCTGGGGGACCTGGATCTGACACTGCGCGGTGACCGGGCCGAGCATCGTCTGGCCCTGCAACTGGACGAGGGCGTCGCCAATATCACTGCCCGCCTGCAGGGCGCACTGACGGGGGATCGCTGGCAAGGTGTGCTCGGTGACGCGCAGATCGAATACGAGACCCTGGACTGGCAACTGATCGATCCCGCTCGCCTGACCTACCGTCTGGACCCGGCGCAGCTGCGCATGGCCGAGCATTGCTGGCGGCACGATGATGCCCGCCTGTGCTTTCAGGGCGAGCAGCGGCTGTTGCCGGATCGCCAGCTGGACCTGGTGCTCACCGATTTCTCCCTCGCCTCCCTGGAAGAATTTCTGCCGGAAGGGTTTGGCTGGAATGCCGAACTGGATGCGGCCGTGGAATTTCGCCAGGCGGTTGGAGGCGAGCCGGTGGTCAGCCTGAATCTGACCAGCGCCGAGGGCATGGTGGCCATCACTGAAGCCGAGCAGACCATGGCCTTTCCCTATGACCTGCTGCAGATCGATACCGAGATGGAAGCTGGCATCGCGCGCAGTCGAATCCAACTGGTCAGCGACGGCTTTGGCACACTGGATATCCGCGCCGACATCGATGACCCGGGTACCCGTCAGAGCCTGACCGGGGAATACAGCATCCAGGGTCTGAAGCTCAACATTCTGCGGCCCTTTGTGCCCCAGGTCGATACCCTGCGCGGCGAACTGAATGGCCAGGGCCGGCTTGCCGGTACCCTGCGCGAGCCCGAGGTAGTGGGCCGGCTGAGTATCTCCGATGGACAGGTGAGCGGTCCGGAACTGCCCGTGAGTCTCGAGGATCTGGCGGTGGACGTCGATATCAACGGCCAGCGCGCGGCGGTCGACGGCCAATGGACCAGCGGTGATGAGGGTGTGGGGAGTCTGACCGGTACCGTGGTCTGGTCCCCCGAGCTCGACTTTGACCTGTCGCTGGAGGGCAGCCAGCTGCCGGTGGTAGTCCAGCCCTATGCGGATCTGCGCGTCAGCCCCGACCTGCAGCTCAGCCTGGCCAACAACCAGTTGCGTATCAGGGGCCAGATCGCCGTGCCCGAGGGTGATATAACCGTGCGGGAGCTGCCCGAGCAGGCAGTCAGGCAGTCCCCCGATGTGGTTATAGTTGGCGAGGAACGGGAGGAAACCGGGCCGCCGCTGGACGTGGACGCCAGGGTGCAACTGGTGATCGGGGACCAGCTGCGGTTCTCCGCCTTTGGCCTGAGCGGCAGACTGAGTGGACGCATCATGGTGGAAGAGGACATGAATGCCACCGGCGACCTGAACATTCTTGATGGACGCTTCAGACGCTATGGGCAGCGCCTGAGCCTGCGCAGGGCGCAGATACTCTTCGCCGGCCCCATATCGCAACCGTTTCTGAATATCGAAGCGGTGCGCCGGGTAGACGATGTGGTGGCAGGGCTGCGTCTCACCGGCCGCGCCGAGGCACCGCAAACCGAGGTTTTCTCCGAGCCTGGCATGGCCCAGGAGCAGGCGCTGGCCTACCTGATACTGGGGCGGCCGCTGGGCGCCGATGGTGGCGACAACAACCTGGTGGGGCAGGCTGCGCTGGCCCTGGGCATGGCGGGAGGGGCCCCGTTGGCAAGGAATATTGCCGACACCCTCGGTATTGACGATTTCCAGCTGGAAACCGAGGGCTCGGGTATTTCGACACAAGTTGTCGCAGCTGGTTATATTACCGATAAGCTCAGCCTGCGTTATGGTGTCGGGGTGTTCGATCAGGCGAACCAGCTGGCCGTGCGCTATGATCTGACGCGCCGGCTTTATCTGGAGGCCATCAGTGGCTTTGCCAGTTCGCTGGATTTCTTCTACAAGATCGATTTCTAGGCCACGGGCTGGACCTTCAATACGCTGCGCAGGACCTGCGCGGCTCTTACAGATACAAAGGAGTTTTTATGTCGAGCGTTACAATGCGCGGTAATCCCGTTCTGGTTGGCGGCACCTTCCCCAAGGCCGGCGACAAGGCCCCGGCGTTCAGCCTGGTAGGCAAGGATCTGTCAGACGTGGAGCTGTCGAGCCTGGCCGGCAAGCGCAAGATTCTGAATATCTTCCCCAGTGTCGATACACCCACCTGTGCAACTTCGGTGCGTACCTTCAACGCCAAGGCCAATGATGTGGAAAACGCCGTAGTGGTCTGCATCTCAGCGGATCTGCCGTTTGCCCAGTCGCGCTTCTGCGGCGCCGAAGGCCTGGAGAACGTGATCAACCTGTCGACCATGCGCGGCAGCGAGTTCGCCCACAACTACGGCGTCGCGATCGAGAACGGCCCCCTGGCTGGCCTGACTGCCCGGGCAGTGGTGGTTCTGGACGAGAATGATCAGGTACTGTACAGCGAGCTGGTGCCGGAAATTGGCCAGGAGCCGAACTACGAGCGGGCTCTGGGTGCACTGACCAAGTAACAGATTCAGGTCAGTCCTGTTGTCCGCCGTACGCGGTAGACACTAAATAGCCGGAAAGCGATCGCTTTCCGGCTTTTTTATTGCGGCTTCAGCCTTTCAGTTTGGCGGTGATCTTCGCCACGTGCTCACCCTGGAAGCGGGCAATGCTCAGCTCACGTTCATCAGGCTGGCGTGAGCCGTCGCCGCCGGCCAGTGTGGATGCACCGTAGGGCGTGCCGCCGCTGACTTTGGAAATGTCGAACAGCTCCGGCGCGCCGTAGCCGATCGGGACGATGGTCATGCCATGGTGGGCGAGGGTGGTCCATACCGAGGTAATGGTCATTTCTTCGCCGCCGCCGGTGCCGGTGGAAGTGAAAACACTGGCCACCTTGCCGAACAGGGCACCCTTGGCCCACAACCCGCCTGTCTGGTCGAAGAAGTTGCGCATCTGACCGGACATGTTGCCGAATCGCGTCGGTGTGCCAACGATGATAGCGTCGTAATCGGCGAGTTCGGCCGGGGAGGCCACATTGCCGGCCAGATCGGTTTTGCCTCCTGCGTTTTTGAACATCTCCTGATCCATGGTTTCCGGCACGTGCTTGAGGGTCACTTCAACCCCGTCAACCCGCCGCGCGCCTTCGGCAACCGCCTGGGCCATGGTTTCGATATGTCCGTACATGGAATGGTATAGAACGAGTACTTTGGCCATTGTTTGCTCCTCAGCTGGATGACTGTTGGACTGATAATGCATCTAATTTGCTGCGGTTAAAAATCAAAAAGCGGCGCATTATTATCGATTTATAAGATATATGGTCTTCTGGCGCAGTCGGCTTTTTCATTTCGACACGGGTGTCAGCCTAGCTGAAACACATCCTGACTCAATGCTCGAGGAACTGCGTGGGAGCCCGATGGGTCTGTTGAGGCAGACGGGGCAGGGGCCATGTGCTCGCAGCTGCCATGCGTTACCAACAGATCCAGAAGGAGCAACCATGTCGACTATCAGCACCATCAACCCGGCAACCGAAGAAACCCTCCAGACCTATGACGTCATGTCAGAGAAGGAAGCGACCGACCTCCTCGATGCCTGCCATGCGGCATTTCTGGAATGGCGTGGGCTGACGCACGCAGACCGTGCACCCTATCTGAAGAACATTGCGCAGAAACTGCGTGACCATGCCGAAGAACTCGCCGATCTGATGACGAAGGAGACGGGCAAGCTTCTCAAGGATGGGCGTGTTGAAGTGGAACTCTGTGCGGCGCTATTTGAATACAGTGCCGAAAACGGCCCACGGGAGCTCGCTGATGAGGAACGGGAACAGGCACTCAACGGCAAGCGCGGCATTGTCAGCTACCAGCCAGTAGGGGTGATCTATTCAATTCAGCCCTGGAATTTTCCGGCCTACCAGGTAGTGCGAGTGCTCGCAGCCAATCTGATCGCGGGCAACGGCTGCGTGCTCAAGCATGCCAGCATCTGCACCGGCTCCGGCTTGCGTTTGCGTGAGCTGTGTATTGAAGCGGGTCTCCCGGAGAACCTGTTCCAGGTCGTGATAATCGACCATGACACCAGCGACAAACTGATAGCTCATCCCAAAGTGCGCGGCGTCACGCTGACCGGCAGTGACGGGGCAGGGCGGCACGTCGGGTCAGTGGCTGCCAAGGCATTGAAGAAGACTGTGCTCGAGCTGGGCTCGAATGACGCCTATCTGGTGCTCGAAGATGCGGACATTGAAACGGCGGTGAAGTACTCGGTCATGGGGCGTTTGTACAACAACGGCGAGACCTGTGTGTCCGCGAAGCGCTTCATCGTCACCGACAAGGTGTACGACGCTTTCGTCGAGGCTTACGTGGATCAGATGAAGGCCATCACCATGGGCGACCCGACGGACAAGGACACCAAGCTGGGCCCGCTCTCCAGCCAGGACCAGTTCGAGACGGTCAAGGAGCAGGTGGAAACCAGCGTGGCCAAGGGTGCGAAAGCGCTTTGTGGTGGTGAGGTGCCTGACCGCAAGGGCGCTTACTATCCTGCCACCGTTCTGGTGGACGTCGCCCCGGGAATGCCCGCCTACGATGACGAAATCTTCGGGCCGGTGGCAGCTATCATTCGCGCCAAGGACGATCAGGATGCCATGCGTCTGGCCAATGACAGCCGCTATGGGCTGGGCGGCGGAATCTTCTGCAAGGATGAGGAGCACGCCATCAAGCTGGCTCGCGATCACTTCGACACCGGCATGATCCGCATCAATTCCTTCGGTGCTGCCGATCCGAACATGCCCTTTGGTGGGGTCAAGGACTCCGGCTATGGCCGTGAGCATGGCGGCTTCGGCATGAAGGAATTCGTCAATGTGAAATCGATATTCCTGCCATAGGGCTCACGAACTGCTGTTGTAGCCAGCTCAATCCACTCAGGGAGATTCCCCATGAGCATGAACATTCTAGTCGCCGGTGCTACCGGCAAAACGGGCCAGCAGGTGGTTCAGAATCTGATCGATCAAGGTCACCTGGCGACCGCCCTTGTGCGTGGGGGCTCCGATACCGGGGCGCTGCCCAAAGGCGTAAACCTGCGTCACGGTGATCTGACCGATCTCCAGTCTGGTGTATGCGAGGGCATGGATGCGGTGATTTTTGCCGCAGGCTCCGGCTCGTCTACCGGTCCCGAAATGACCAAGAAAGTGGACCGCGACGGTGCCAAGCGCCTGATCGATCTGGCCCGTGAGGCAGGAGTCAAACGCTTCGTGCTGCTCAGCTCCATTGGCGCGGACCAGTCCAATCCGACGGGCAAAATCGCCCATTACCTCAATGCCAAGCACGAGGCCGACGAGCATCTCAAGCAGTCCGGGTTGACCTATTCGATCCTGCGGCCGGTGGCATTGACCAACGAAGGGCGAAGCGAAAACGTGATATTGGGCGAGGGCGTGGATAAAACTGCGCAGGCATCGCGCGCCGATGTCGCCTTTGTGCTCGCCGAGGCAGCCACTACAGGTCGTTACGACGGCATGGCGCAGGATATGCAATCCGCCTGAACACCTCGGGCCGCCGTTAAAGGCGGCTCGCAGCTCCAATCTGAAAAATCATTCATCTCCAGAGGAGACCCACCCATGTCAGAGATACATGACAAGGTCGTTATCATAACCGGTGCCAGCAGTGGCCTCGGTGAAGCCACAGCCCGGCGCCTGGCCAAGAGCGGCGCCAAGGTAATGCTCGCTGCCCGCCGCGAGGATCGCCTGGTGGCGCTGCGCGACGCCATTGTCGAACAGGGCGGTGATGCCATCTACAAGGTCACGGACGTGACTGAGCGCGATCAGATGCAGGCCCTGGCACAGGCGACCCTGGACGCATACGATCGCATTGACGTGCTGGTGAACAATGCCGGGCTTATGCCGTTGTCGCCGCTGGACAAGCTCAAGGTCGACGAGTGGGACACCATGATCGACGTCAACATCAGAGGCGTACTCTACGGTATAGCTGCGGTACTGCCGACCATGCGTAAGCAGCACGCTGGACACATCATCAATCTATCATCGGTGGCCGGCCACAAGGTCTTTCCATCCTCGGCGGTCTATTCGGCGACCAAGTATGCGGTCAAGGCCATATCGGAAGGAATGCGTCAGGAAGGCAACGGTGAAATCCGTTCCACCAACATTTCCCCCGGCGCTGTGGCCACCGAGTTGCCCAGCACCATCAGTGATACCGATACGGCCAAGAACGTGGATGAACTCTACGACATGGCCATTGACCCGGATGCGATTGCCCGGGCGGTAGCCTTTGCGATCGAGCAGCCAGCCGACGTGGATGTGAACGAGCTGATCATCCGGCCCAGCAAGCAGCCGTTGTAAGCAAGACAGAAGTGTATGATTGCCCGGTCCCGACCAGACGCGGGCATTATGAAGTACTACGTATAAGCTATATTATGTTAAATAGCGTATGTGCCTTGTAGTGGCCTCGAACCCTTCCCCTGGTTATCACTGGCCCCCTACGGTGAATGCATGCTGCAGATCAACTTCGTCTTTGGCAGCAATTGATCACTAATTGGCAACATTTGCCAGTCGCAGCGCGTCGTTAAACAGGCAGTCTAGGAATGTGCAGAAAGCTCACTCCAAGAGAACAATAATATGGCTGCTGAACATCTCGATGTAATTATCGTTGGCGCGGGCCTGTCCGGTATCGGCATGGCCTGCCACCTTACCCACACCTGTCCTGACAAGCGCTTTGTCGTGCTGGAAAAACGCGCGGCCATGGGCGGTACCTGGGATCTGTTCCGTTACCCGGGTATTCGCTCGGATTCGGATATGTTCACCTTCGGCTACAAGTTCAGGCCCTGGAACGAACTCCAGGTGCTCGCCGGCGGCGACGCCATCCGCAACTACATTCGTGATACCGCAGAAGAATTCAGAGTCACTGACAGGATCCGCTTCAACACGGCTACCGAGAGTGCTGACTGGTCCAGCGAGCACAAGCGCTGGACGGTCACTACCAGCGATGCGGTCAGCGGTGAGCAGAAGATTTACACCTGCAACTTTCTGGTCGGTTGCACCGGTTACTACAACTACGAGGCGGGTTACCTGCCCCAGTTTCCCGGCGTCGAGAACTTCAGGGGGACCTGTATCCACCCACAGCACTGGCCCACCGATCTGGATTATGCCGGCAAGAAGGTGGTGGTCATTGGCAGTGGCGCCACGGCAGTTACCCTGGTTCCGGCCATGGCGGAGACGGCGGCGCACGTCACCATGCTGCAGCGCTCCCCTTCCTATATCTTTTCCGTCCCCGGTCACGACAGCATTTCCGAGGTACTTGGCAAGTTTCTGCCGCAGAAATGGGTCTATCACATGGCGCGCAAGCGCAATATTCTCATGCAGCGCTGGATCTACAAGGCCGCCAAGCGCTGGCCGGACAAGACCCGCAAGGTGCTGCTCAACGGCGTCAGCAAGAAGCTTGATGACCAGAGCAACATGAGGCATTTCACACCCAGTTATAACCCGTGGGATGAGCGCCTGTGCGCCGTTCCGGATGCCGACCTGTTCGAGGCCATCAATCAGGGAAAGGCCTCTGTAGTGACCGATCATATCGAGACCTTTACCGAACATGGCATTCGCCTCAAATCCGGCCAGGAGCTGGAGGCAGACATCATCATCACGGCCACGGGTCTGCAGATGCAGCTGTTGGGCGGCATGCAGCTGAGCCTGGACGGCGAGCCCTGTGAACTCAACAAGCAGATGACCTACAAGGCAGTGATGATGCAGAACGTGCCCAACATGGCGTGGATTCTGGGTTACACGAACGCGCCCTGGACCCTGAAAGCGGATATGGCGTCGCTGTATATCTGCCGCCTGATCAAGCATATGGACCAGCATGGCAAGCAGGTAGCGGTGCCGCTGGATCAGCACGGTCATGCCGAAGACGATTCGATCATGGGTTCATTGCAGTCGGGTTATGTGCAGCGGGCCAATGCCATCCTGCCCCGTCAGGGTCGCGCCCTGCCCTGGCGGATACTGAATAATTACGAACAGGATGCGGTCCTGCTGCTCAAGGAGTCCCTGGAGGACGACATCCTCACCTTCGATCCCCCTGCTGCGACAAAGCACTCTGCCGACCAGGCCGCCTGAAACCGGAGCTTCCATGACTCACAAACTGAACAATCTCACCGTCCTCGGCGCTGGCGTTCTGGGCGGACAAATTGCCTGGCATAGCGCGTTCAAGGGCAAGAATGTGGTGGTCTATGACCTGTTTGACGATTCACTGCAACGTTGCAGGGTTGCCCACCAGCAATATGCCGCCATCTATCAGGCCGAGCTGGGGGCAACCGACGCGATGATTGTCGAAACCCGGGCCCGGCTGACCTATTGCAGCGATCTGGCTGAGGCGGTTGGCCAGGCTGATCTGGTGATCGAGGCCGTTCCCGAGATACCGGAAACCAAAATTCAGGTGTATCGGCAGATGGCTCCGCTGCTACCAGCGCACACCCTGCTGGCCACCAACTCCTCTACCCTGCTGCCTGCGCAGTTTGCCGAGGCGACCGGTCGGCCGGACCAGTACTGCGCGCTGCACTTTGCCAACATGATCTGGAGCATGAACCTGGCCGAGGTCATGGCCCATGCCGATACGGCGGACGATACCCTCCGCGCGATCACCGGTTTCGCCATCGAGATCGGCATGGTGCCGATTCCGATCCAGAAGGAGCAGAACGGCTATGTGCTCAATACCTGGCTGGTGCCGCTGCTCAATGCTGCGCAGACCCTGGTCACCAACGGCGTCTCTACACCGGAGTACATCGATCGCACCTACATGATTGCCAACCGCGGCTGCGCCCTGGGCCCCTGTGGGATCATGGACGTTATCGGCATGAAGACCTGCTACGACGTCATGCATTACTGGGGCAACGAAAGCCAGGACGCCCAGTTGCTGGCCAACGCTGCCTATATAAAGCAGCACTTCGTCGACGCGGGCAAACTCGGACTGCAGACCGGCGAAGGCTATTACCGTTACCCGGATCCGGCTTATCAGGCCCCCGACTTCCTGGCGGTGCCGCCAATGGATGCGGTGGAAGAACTGGTTGCCCTGGTTCGTCCGCGCGGCCTCGCCGCCGCCAGCTGATCGCCGTCAGTGATCGTCTACTGCCACGTTCTGTGGCAGTATTGGCGCGCTCGATAACAACCCACCATTTAAGTCGCCAGGGGAGCCTGTTCCGTTGCGGACAGGCTGAGAACCAGCGTGCAGTTTTCAGCTCGCCCAAACCCTGGAACCTGATCCGGATAATACCGGCGGAGGAAGTGCGACATGCCTTACCTGACCATAGCCGTGCTGGGCGCGGCATTATTGTTGTTTGTCTGGCTGGGCCTGCGAGCCCGACGCAGCCAGGGCGAACTCGACGATTTTCTCACCGCGCGCAATAGCCAGGGCGCCCAGGCCCTTGGCTTGTCCTTTCTGGCGTCCGGCATGGGTGGCTGGATCCTGTTTGCGCCGCCGGAAGTGGGCGCACTGATTGGCCCGGTCGGCCTCGCGGGATACGCAATCGGTGCCGCCCTGCCCTTCATTGTGTTTGCCTTTTGCGGGCCTGCCATCCGGCGCTTTCTGCCGCGCGGCAGCAGCATCGGTGAATTTGCCCAGGCCTGCTACGGCGTGCTCGTACGCCGTTGGGTGGCACTGATATCGGTGCTGTACATGCTGTGCTTCCTGGTCGCCGAGCTGACCGCCATCGGTGCGATCACAGCGATGCTGTCGGATGTCAGCCCGGCGCTGGTGATCGTCGGTGTCGCCCTGGCGACACTGATCTATACCGCAGGCGGCGGTTTGCGAGCCAGCCTGATGACCGATCGTTGGCAGGCCTGGCTGCTGCTGGCGTTGCTGATCGTGGTCGCGGCGGTTGCCCTGCAGCGGCTGCCCAGCATGGATTCGTCGGCCATCAGCATGCCGGGAATTCCGGTGGGCAGCGCCTTGGGCGTCGCGCTGACGCTGATCATTGCGGTTACGGCGGCCAACCTGTTCCATCAGGGCTACTGGCAGCGCGTATGGTCCGCGCGTGATGGCGCCGCCCTGGGGCGCGGTGCACTGTTGGGTGGTTTCATTACCGTGGTGGTGGTGGCCATTGTTGGCGCCCTGGGTATCGCCGCGGCGATGAGCGGAGCCGATCTGGGCAGCCCGCCGATCCCTTTCTTTGCGCTGCTGATGGACGCTCCGGCCTGGTTGACCATTCCGGCCCTGGTGCTGGCACTGACGCTGGTAGCCTCGTCGGTCGACACCCTGCAGAATGCCATTGCTTCGTTGGCTGTCACCGAAAAGGCGGGGCTTTCGCTGACCAGCGCCCGCTGGATTACCGTGCTGTTGATGGTCCCGGTCGTGCTCATCGCGTTGCAGGGCATATCGGTGTTGCGCCTGTTTCTGATCGCCGACCTGCTTTGTGCTACCGCGGTGGTCCCGGTGCTGATGGGGCTCTGGCAGCGCATGGGCACTACCGCTGCAATAGGCGGGTGCCTTGCCGGTATCGTCGGAGCCATTCTGCCGGGCTGGGTGAGCGGAGGATCGATCACAGCCGGACTGATCGCAGCCAGCTTCCCCGGGGCGATACCCACGCTGCCGCCCTTTCTTGGCGCCCTGCTCGCGTCTGCCCTGGTCAGCCTTGTGATCGCCATGGCAAGACCTGCCACGGGCAGACAGCAGACAGCGTCAATCGGTTAGGGGCGTCCGATGCGCGCGCTCAGCCTGTGCGTTTCGCCGGGTTGCAGCACGCGCACGTCCTCGCCTGCGTTGGCGCTTTCGATGCATAGCATGTGCAGGTAACCCTCGGCTGGAAAATGGCCGAGACGCAGCGCCTTGTCGCGCCATGGATTCCACACCACCGTCGAGTGGCTGCCGCTGGACTGTATGCCAATCCGGTCCTTGGGATCCACCAGCGCGACCTGGCCCACATCGCCCTGGTAGACCCGGTCAACCTCTTGCCCAAACCTCACTGGCCCCGCCTGGTGCATATGTTCCCCGGTCAGTTGGTCACGATAGGTGCAACCATCGAGACCCAGAACCTGCACCTGGTTGATGTCGGATACGGGCAGGTAGGTATGCAAGGCCTGGCCCAGGGTCTGGGCCTGTGTTCCGCTATTGGTAGTCAGCAGGGATACCTGCAGATCGGCGCCCAGAATGAACTCCACGTTCAACTGCCAATGCTCCCCTGGCGGCAACTGGCCCATGGCAGTGGCGGGTAGCTCCAGACAGACGCGGACCTCGGCCTCTGTCACGGTCACTCTCTGCAATGTCCAGAGGCTCGATCGCGCAATGCCATGGGCCGGTCCGGGGCGCTCGCCACCGAACCAGGGCCAGCAGATCGGGATGCCCCCGCGTAACGGTGTGCCGGGCAGTTCCGGCTCCAGCGGGCTCAGCCACAATAGCGGCCTCTGGCCGGCGGGTACGCAACTGACGATATGTGCCCCCTCCAGGGAGATGCGGGCGCTCACCCGGGCATGGGCGATCTCGATAAAGTCGCGGCCCTGTTCATTGCGCCGCAGGACCACACCCTCTGCGATCGCTGTGACCTGCTCCTGTAATTGCGCCATGTGTTCTCCCGTCGTTGCCCATTTCTGACCAAGCATAAGGTAACAAGAGCGGTTTTACAGGGGGTGAAGCATGCACTAGGGTAACTGAAGGTGCCCTAGTGCATTTCGGGGCGCCTGGTGAGCCTGGCCTCTTCATTTTCGCCAGCCTCAAGTGGGAGAAATAGCCATGCTGAATACCACTCGACTGTGCGCCACCCTGGCCTTGCCTGTCCTGCTGGCCAGTTGTTCCGGTGAAGAAACGACCGCCGCCGCCCTCGCCCATCCGGATGAAACCGGGGTACTCAAGGTCTCCACGCGCAATGGGTCGACCACCTACTACACCGATCGCTTTGATCAGCCCGCCGGCCCCGAATACGATCTGGTCAGCCGTTTTGCCGAGGCGCAGGGCTGGGAGGTGGAATGGGATATCCAGTTTTCCACCGCAGCGGTGCTACGCCAGCTTGCCGAAGGCAGGTCCCACCTGGGGGCCGCCGGTTTGACCCGCCTCGCATCCCGCGACGAGCGTTTCACCCAGGGGCCAGTTCACCACAACGTCCGCGAGCAGTTGATCTGTCATCGGGAGATGGTTCCCTTACCCACCACATTCGACAAGCTGGAGGGCGTCGAGATCCAGGTCGTTGCGGACTCCAGTTATGTCGAGACACTCGACAATGTGGTCGCCGAGCATCCGGCCGTCAGCTATGCAACTACCGAGGAGTTGGGTACGGAGCAGTTGCTGGCAGCGGTTTTTGAAGGCGATCTGGACTGCACCGTGGCCGATTCCAACATTGTGGCGATCAACCGCCGCTCGATGCCCGAGCTGGCTGTGGTCATGGACCTGTCGGAGGAGCAGCAGATCGGCTGGTACCTGGCTCCGGGCAATGACACCCTGGCCGCCGAGGCCGAGCAATGGATGAGCACCGACGCGGGGGCTGCGGCTATTTCCTATGTAGACACCCATTATTACGCCTACATTTCGGAATTCGATTTTGTCGACCTCGATACCCTGGTCAGCCGTATCGAGAATCGTCTGCCGCAGTACATCGACGAGTTCATGCGGGCCGAGGAGCAGACCGGCATGCCGGCTGACCTGCTGGCCGCCCTCGCCTATCAGGAATCCCACTGGGATCCCCTGGCGCGCAGCCCGACCGGCGTGCGGGGGTTGATGATGCTTACGCAAAATACCGCCAGGTCGCTGGGCGTCACCAACAGGCTTGATCCGGTGCAGAGTATCGACGGCGGCGCGCGCTACCTGGCTGGCCGTTATGAACTGCTGCCCGAGGATATCCCCGATCCCGACCGCATATTCCTGGCTCTGGCTGCCTACAACGTCGGACGGGGTCATGTGCTGGATGCGCGGCGGCTGGCGCGCCAGCTGGGCAAGAATCCCGACTCCTGGTCCGACATGCGCGAAGTACTGCCTCTGCTGGCCGACAAGCGCTACTACCCTGACCTGCGTCACGGCTATGCCCGTGGCTACGAGCCGGTGCATCTGGTCGAGCGGGTACGCAATTACCGGGACGTCATCAGCATGGCATTCCAGTAGCGGGGCCAGTGGCGCGCACTAAAAAGCCCTGTCTGACGGCAACACAAGGCTGCCGACAGACAGGGCTTTCAATAACTCTGGGCTAGTGTGGCTCAGCTGTTTTCGATGCGAAATCCGACCTTCACCACGACCTGGTAGTGAGCTACCTTGCCATCCACGATATGTCCGCGAGTTTCCTGTACTTCGAACCATTCCACGTTTCTGACCGTCTTGCTGGTTTCGGCCACTGCGTGCTGGATTGCCTCTTCGATGCTGGTCGTAGAGGAACCGACCACTTCGACCTTCTTGTAGACGTGATGATTGGACATGGTGTTCTCCTTGCTGTGCATGTGCAGAAAGTATGGCAAGGGATACGGATGTTAGTTCAACACCGCAGCCCTCCGGTTGCTACATGATGTTGCCATGGTCGCAGTAGCATCCGCTGTCCGGGAGGCTGAACGTGAGGGTGAAAAGACAGTCCAAAATCAAGGCGCTGCCCGCTTTTACGGCCGGCAGCATTGCATAATTGCGTTTCAGGCTTATAATCGGTAACGCAAATCAATCTCATTATGACCCAAACGGGTACAGGGAGTACTAATCCATGGCAGTTCAGTTTCCACTCAAGGCATTGGCGCTGGCAGTGTCCGCCACGTTCATCCTGACCGCGTGCAATAACGATGAAGAATATGCGCCCGCCGAGGCGGCGAGTGATTCCCCCGCCGTTGACAGCATGGTCGATGTGGAGCCGGGCGCGGAAGTCTTCCCCGCGGAAGAGAATGAAACCGGCGCCGAGGGTGTCGATTCGCAGGCGGTGGCAGAGCATTATGCCGACCTGGCCTATGCCAATTATCAGGATGCGCTGAAAACAGCCCGCGCCCTGAACGAGGCAACCGATGCGCTGATTGCCGAGCCCACCGAAGAGAATCTCGCGGCTGCCAAGCAGGCATGGCTGCAAGCCCGCGTCGCCTACCAGCAATCTGAAGTCTTCCGTTTCGGCAATCCGGTGGTCGACGAATGGGAAGGTCAACTCAATGCATGGCCCCTGGACGAAGGCATGATCGACTATGTCGCCGGCGACGACTATCAGCATGAGATGGGCAACGAAGGCGCGACTGCCAACATCATCGCCAATCAGGAAATCAATGTCGGCGGCGAAACCATCGATGTCGGTACGCTGACCCCCGACCTGCTGGCCAACCTGAACGAAGCGGGCGGCTCAGAGGCGAACGTGGCTACCGGTTATCATGCAATCGAATTTCTGCTCTGGGGTCAGGACCTGAACGGCTTCGAATACGGTGCAGGCAGCCGGCCAGTGACTGACTATGCCAAGGGTGAAGATTGCACCCACGGTAACTGTGATCGTCGCGGCCAGTATCTGGACGCTGTGACCGACATGCTGGTGACCGACCTGGAATGGATGGTTGGCCAATGGGCGCCGGACGAAAGCGGCAACTACCGTCAGGAGCTGCTGAGCGAGGCACCACAGCAGGTGTTCCAGAAGATGCTGTTTGGTATGGGCTCGCTGTCTCTGGGCGAACTGGCTGGCGAGCGGCTGAAGGTCGCGCTGGAAGCCAACTCCTATGAAGACGAACACGATTGCTTCAGCGATAACACCCACAACTCGCATTTCTACAATGCCAAGGGCATCCAGAACATCTATCTGGGCACCTACACCACCACCGGTGGCGAAGAGGTCT
This sequence comes from Pseudomonas sp., assembly GCA_016763285.1. Classification (GTDB taxonomy): domain Bacteria; phylum Pseudomonadota; class Gammaproteobacteria; order Pseudomonadales; family Pseudomonadaceae; genus Halopseudomonas. The sequence continues at coordinate 3,287 of JAESUC010000053.1, read as the reverse complement.
CCGGACCTTCCCTGTCCGATCTGATGCAGACCCGCAATGCGGAGCTGGACCAGGAGCTGCGCAACGATCTGGAGCAGACCATGTCTGCGCTGGAAACCATGAAGCAGGCAGCCGAGTCAACTGAAGAGCCGATGTCCTTCGACATGATGATCGCGCCGGGTAATGAAAAAGGCGCCGAGATCGTCAATAATGCGATCGCCGCACTGGTCGAGCAGACCGGCAGCATCGAGCAGGTGGCTGCGGAGCTGGGTCTGGAGTCTCTCGAGCCCGATGACGCCGGGCACGCCTTCTGAACCGGTAAACGACCCGGTACCAGGAGGAATCTGCTGGAGCGGTCCGCTGCTTCAGCAGCAAGCGAAAGCCCGGCGCATGGCGCCGGGCTTTCATCCGTTTGGCGACAACACAGACATGCTTTCATGAATTCACCTATCAAGGTTCCCCGTACGGCCGCCGTGCGGCTGTGCTGCTCGATTCTGTTCGCCGGGCTGCTTGCCGGTTGCGGCGAGGCCAGGAGCTATCCGATCCAGGACACACCTGACACCGGTGGCGAAGGCACAGTAGAGAAGTCCGACCACAATGCCTTTTCACTTCCCCAGGGCAATCTGTCCATGACCAAGCGTCTGGATTTCAGTGTAGGCAACAGTTTCTTCCGCAATCCCTGGGTCATAGCGCCATCGAGTACCGACGCGCGCGATGGCCTGGGCGCGCTGTTCAATACCAATTCCTGCCAGGGCTGTCATATCAAGGACGGTCGTGGCCACCCACCCCAGTTGGGCGAAGCAAGCATTTCCCTGTTCCTGCGCCTGGCGGTTCCGGCCGATGCCGAGAAAGACGCGGTGATGCTGGAGCAGCACGGGTTCGTACCGCATCCGGTATACGGCAGCCAGCTGCAGACTGCTGCCATCCCCGGTTTCAAGCCGGAAGCTGAGCTGATCATTGACTGGGCCCAGCGGGAGGAGGTGTTGGCCGACGGCACCCGTGTCACCCAGCGTGTGCCGGATTACCGCATCGAGAATCCGCAGTACGGCCCATTGTCCGCCGACGTGCTGATATCGCCCCGGGTGGCGCCGCCGATGATCGGGCTTGGCCTGCTGCAAAGTATCCCCGCGGAGCAGATCCTGGCCGCAGCCGATCCCGACGACGCCGACAACGACGGCATTTCCGGCAAAGCCAATCGGGTCTGGGACAAGACGGCGAAGACCAGCGTGCTCGGCCGCTTTGGCTGGAAAGCCAGTGAGCCCAGCGTCATGCAGCAAAGCATGGGCGCTTTTGCCGGCGACATGGGGCTGACCTCCACCCTCTCGCCTGTGACCGACTGCACGCCCAGTCAGGGCTGCGAACGGGCTCCCCACGGTGGCGAGCCCGAGGTCAGCGACGAAGTCGCCGGGTTCATTGATTTCTATGCCAGCAGCCTTGCGGTGCCGGCCCGCCGTAATCTCGAGGATCCCCAGGTCATGACCGGAGCTCGGCTGTTCAACGAGAGCCAGTGCGCCGCTTGCCATACGCCGCGCCACGTGACCGGTGAAGCGCCCGGTCGTCCGGATCTCAGCCACCAGACGATCTGGCCCTACACGGATCTGCTACTGCATGACATGGGACCGGGACTGGCTGATGGTAGAGACGAATTTCTGGCTGATGGCAACGAGTGGCGAACGCCGCCCCTCTGGGGTATCGGCCTGGCCCAGCAGATCAACCCGCGCTCCGGCTTTCTGCATGACGGGCGCGCCGAGACGCTGGAACAAGCGATCCTCTGGCATGGCGGCGAGGCTCAGGCCTCGGCTGATCGTTACCGCGCGATGCCCGTGGAGGACCGCACGGCGCTCATTCGTTTTCTCGAGTCATTGTGATCAAGGCTTTCAGGAGTATGCCCATGCCCTTCCCTCTCCGGTCCACAAGACCGATCACCGCCCTGTTTGGTCTGGCGCTCGCCCTGTCGACAACGGCGGCGTTCGGCCAGCCGGCGACTGCGCTCTGGCATTCGGATCTTGCCGGCGGTTACCAGGCTCTGGTGGAGCGTTCCGATGCGCTGCAACAGCGCGCACAGAGCTATTGCGCGGCGCCGAAGGAACACAGTCTGGAAACCGTCAGCGAGGCCTGGGAAGAGGCATTCATGGCCTGGCAGCGCGTGCGCTTTGTTGATTTTGGCCCGATCGAACAGGACAACATTGCCTGGCAACTGCAGTTCTGGCCTGACTCCAAGAACCTGGTCGCGCGCAAGACCGATAACTGGTTGAAAGGCGACCAGCCGATCAATGCGGCCGCGCTGGCCGCTGACAGCGTGGCCGCCAAGGGCTTCCCGGCGCTGGAATACCTGTTGTTCGATCCCCGCGTGAGGGATGGCAAGCAGGCCCTGCCCCATGCGCGAACCTGCGAGCTGGTAGAGGCGATCAGTGCGCAGATCCATGACAATGCCACGCGCCTGCACAGTGACTGGTCCCGTTTCGGCTCCCACTACCAGAGCCGTGCCGAATATGAGCATACGACCGTCTCGGCGGCCATGCATACGCTGGAAATCCTGCGTGACAAGCGCCTGGCAGCTCCAATGGGACTGGGCGGCAAAGGTCGGCGCAATCCCTATATTGCAGATGCCTGGCGCAGTGGTGAATCCCTGGAGGCCATCGAGGCGACCCTGAGGGGCTTGCAGACCTATTTCCTGCCGGGTTTTCTCCAGCTCATGCAGGCCCGTCAGATGACGCCCCTCGGCGAGCAGTTCGGCCTCCGGCTGAATGAAGCCCTGGTGCGGCTGGACAGCATGCCGGACGCCATGGCTCCGCTGCTGAAGACCGATGATGGTTACCGTAGCCTGCAATTGCTCTACATCGACCTTGACCGTCTGGCTACGCTACTCAACGGCACGATCGCCAGCGAACTGGGGATCATCAAGGGTTTCAACGCCAGCGACGGAGACTGAACCAGATGGACCGCAGAGCCTTTTTGCGTGCGAGTCTTGGCAGTGCCAGTGCACTGGCTGTCGTGAGCGTATTGGGCCCCGCCGCCTTTGCCAGTGATGCGTCCGGGCCAGCCGCCTGGACGGAGCCTCTGGTGTTCAGCGCGGTAGACGATGCCCAGGGCCGGCATTTTATCGCCGCGATCAGACCTGACGGCCATATTGCGTTTCGGCTGCCGGTGCCGGAGCGTGGTCACGGCGGCTGCCGCCGGCCCAGAGTGTGTAAAAACGCCATAACGGATTTCCGTCACGGTCTATAGCGAGCCTTTCTCGATCTGAGAACCTGATCAAGCTTATGACCACTGCGAATGGCGCATGAGACAATCCAGCAACGCCCTGG
>JAESUC010000052.1 GCA_016763285.1 Pseudomonas sp. | reverse complement strand
GCCATCGGTCATCTGATCGGCCTGCGGGCCCATGCCCACATCATGCATGCCGAAACGCCGGTGTTCTTCCGCGTACTGGGCAGCGTATTGCTCGCCGTGAGCCTCGTGGGCATCTGGACCATGCTGAGCAAATGAGCAATCGACTGACCAGACAGGCACTCTCCATCATTAACGCTGTTGCGAATCTTTATCGTTTAGTTTAGATTCCGCGGATCCCAAATGTTACAGCGGAGATCCAGCGTGCCCTTTTTTGCCTGCAAGCCCCTAAATGCCCCTCTTTTCGTTCTTACTGCCCTGGCCGCGGCCATCCCGGCGCAGGCGCAGACCAATCTCGACAGCGTGATCGTCGTCGGTTCCAGAGCGGAAACCCGCATCAGCGAGCTGCCGGGCGCCGCCTGGATTATCGAAGAGCAGCAGCTGCAGGAACAGTTCCGCAGCGGCGTTACCCTCAAGGAGGCTCTGGCCCAGCTGGTCCCCGGCCTGGATGCCGCTTCCCAGGGACGTACCAACTACGGCCAGAACATGCGCGGGCGCGGCGTGCTGGTGATGATCGACGGTGTGTCGCTGAACAGCTCGCGCAATGTCAGCCGCCAGTTCGACAGCATCGATCCGTTCAATATTGCCCGGGTGGAAGTCATCTCCGGTGCCAGCGCGATCTATGGCGGTGGTGCAACCGGTGGCATTATCAACATCATCACCAAACGGGGCGAAGCCGGAGACACGCGCTACGAGCTCGAAGCCGGGGCCCGCAGCGGCTTTGAAGCCAGCGATGATCGTGATCTGCGCGCGGCAGCGGCAATCAGTGGCGGCGACCAGCGCTGGGCCGGACGTCTGGCCGTGGCCGGCGGTGACAATGGCGGCGCCTATGACGCCTCAGGCAACCAGGTCATATTCGATATCACCCAGACGGACCTGCAATACAACGAGCATATCGATCTGCTCGGCAGCCTGGATTTCCATCTGGCTGACGGTCAGTCCCTGGCATTGAACGCTCAGCTCTACAACTCCGGCTATGCTGGCGACAAGGGGCTGTATTTCGGCCCCAATCTGGCTGCTCTGGTGCCTCCCTTCCCCGATGTGGTGGAAATCCGTGACGGCTTCAGCTCGGATCTCGAGCCGGAAACCGAGCGTCTGGCTGTGAGCGCCAACTACCACGCCCCCGAACTGCTCGGCCACAGCCTGAACATGCAGCTCTACCATCGCCAGGAGCGCCTGAATTTCCATCCGTTCCCGTACGTGTCTCGTGGTTACTTCGCCGCGTCCGAGCAGGACACCACACAGACCGGGTTCAAGGCCGTCCTCAGCCGCCAGGTCGGTGATGTCGGCTTCAACTACGGAATCGATCTCGAGCATGAGACCTTCGAAGCAGACCAGACCCTGTTCGACTTTCCCACCGCAGTGAACAGCGGGGGGCTGGTCCTGGATGCGACCAACACCGTAGGCCGCTATCCCGGCTACGGCATTGATGGTGTAGCCGCGTTTGCCCAGGCTGACTGGCAGGCCACCGACCGGCTGATGCTCACTGCCGGTGTACGCCAGCAGCGCTATTACCTGGAAGTGGACGACTTTGTCGACGCCAACGAGCAGGTACGCCAGGCCCTGGGGCTGTCCACGGGCGCCGACGCGATCCCCGGCGGGGAAAACCACTACGACGCTACGCTGTTCAACCTGGGCGCGGTATTTACCGTGCAGCCGGGCCACCAGGTATGGGCCAACCTGTCACAGGGGTACGAGGTGCCCGACCCGGGCAAGTATTACGGCCGCGGAACCTACGCCTACAATGGCAGCTACCGGGAACTGGTTGACAGCATCAATGTCGATGACGAGCCGCTGAAAGCCATCAAGACCAACCAGGTGGAGCTCGGCTGGCGTCTCTATCGCGGTCGGCTGGATAGCCAGGTGGCGGCCTATTACAGCTGGTCGGACGAAAGCCTGTCCTATGACTCGACCAACCTGGCGGTCCAGGTGAATGATGACAAGCGCCGCAACTACGGTCTTGAAGGTCAGCTCAACGTCCGTCTCGACGACGCCTGGCGGGTTGGCACCAACGCCCACCTCACCCGCGCGGAACTGCGCTCTGACGGCGACTGGGAGAAGCTGGACGTCACCCAGGCAAGCTCCTCCAAGGTCGCCGCCTATGTGAGCTGGCAAAACGACCTGACCAGTGTGCGCCTGCAGGGCATACGTACGCTGGACCTGGAGGATGCCGCTGACCGCGAGCTGGACGGTTACACCACCTATGACCTGCTGATCCAACAGCAACTGCCGGTTGGCGAACTGGGCCTGGGCGTCCAGAATCTGACCAGCAAGGATTACACCACGGTCTGGGGCCAGCGTGCGCAACTGTTCTACAGCGCCTATGCACCGGCCAACACCTTTGACTTTCGCGGCCGTGGCAGGACCTACAGCCTGACCTACAACGTCGCCTTCTGAAGCCTATCGTTCGATATCGGGCTTCCTGGCGGGAGGCCCGACTCCCCTTGGCGCCCCTGCCTGGCGCAGCGATTCCGCCCCACTCGTTCGACACCCCCCTTCGGCATCCCGGCCGCAGAACGTCTATGCTTGTCCTGTGAGCAAACGGCTCCGAGTGGAGGTGAGCATGGCAACCGGATGGGCGCAGGACGGGGCGGTGCAGGATCAGATCGATGACACGGTCGACGAGGCCGTGCAGCGCGCGCGCAGCAGACTGCCCTCGGGGGACAGCCTGACCCATTGCGAGGAATGTGACGCGCCGATTCCCGAGGCCCGGCGCAAGGCCTTGCCCGGGGTACGCCTGTGCGTACGCTGCCAGCAGGCCCGGGATACCGCCGAATCCGGCGGGTCGGCCTACAACCGCAGGGGCAGCAAGGATAGTCAGCTGCGCTGAACCTTGGGGGCCAGAAGTACTCCAATGCCTCTTTCACCCATGGAAAACCACCCCAGCATGTCGAACCCCCGCAGTGAACACCCACCGATGGCAGAGGTAACGCCCCCATCCGGCGCCCACCGGACACTCACCGGCAAGGAGCCGTTCTTTCTGGTGATGAACAACGGCTCGGGCAGTGGTGATGCCAGACAGACCAGGGATACCATCGAGCAGACGCTTTCCCGCGCTGGCAGACGCTTTGAGCTGATGCCCGTGGACGACGGCTCGCAACTGATTGCCACCGCCAGGCGGGCGCTGAAACTCGCCGGCGAACAGGGCGGCATAGTGGTGGCTGTCGGCGGCGACGGAACCTTGAGCGCAGTCAGTGAAGTCGTGCTCGGTAGTGGTGTTCCGCTGGGCATACTGCCCCAGGGCACCTTCAACTATTTCGGTCGGACCTACGGCATCTCCCAGGATACCGATGCGGCCCTGGCCTGCCTGCTGGACGCCGTGATCCAGCCGGTCGACGTGGGCATGCTCAATGGCCGGACCTTCCTGGTCAACGCCAGTCTCGGCCTCTATCCGCAATTGCTGGAAGACCGCGAAGCCTACAAGCAGCGTTATGGGCGCAGTCGCCTGGTCGCGCTCTGGTCGGCGATCGTCACCCTGATGCATGCCCATCGCTCGCTGCATGTGCAGATTGACCTGGAAGGTCAACCGCGCCGGCATATGTATACCCCCACCATCGTGGTGGGCAACAATGCCCTGCAGCTCGAGCAGCTGGGAGTCCGGCAGGTGGAGGAGATCGAGCGGCATCACCTGGTGGCGATGACATCGCGCTCGCGCGGTACCCTGGCCCTGTGCGGACTGCTGCTGCGCGGGCTGCTGCGTCGCCTGGGCGATGCCGAAAACGTCATCAGCTTCGGTTTCGACACCATGACGGTACATCCGCGGCGTGCGCGCAAGCGCATGAAGGTCGCGATGGACGGGGAGATATGCTGGATGGACGCGCCTCTCACCTTTCGCGTCGCGCCGGACAAACTTCCCCTGCTGGTACCTCATGACCCGGCCAGGCGGGAGCGCGAATGACCTGTGTCCTGCAAATCTCCGATCCGCATTTCGGCACCGAACAGCCGCATGTCATGCGCGCCCTGCTGCAGCTGGCCAGGGAGCAGCAGCCTGAGGTCATCCTGCTGACCGGCGATATTACCCAGCGGGCACGGCGCAGTCAGTTCGCCGCCGCAGCGCGCTTTGTCAGCCAACTGCCGGCACCGGTCCTGGCCGTGCCCGGCAACCACGACATCCCCCTGTTCAATCTGGGCGCCCGGGCGCTGAATCCCTACGGCAACTACAAGCGTGCCTTTGGCAACAACCTTGAACCCGAGTACGAAAGCGACGGGCTGCTGGTGCTGTGCCTGAACACCTCTCGCCCCTCCCGGCACAAGGACGGCGAGGTCAACCGCACACAGATCGCCCGCGTTGCCGAGCGTCTGAGCCGGGCAAGACCGGACCAGTTGCGCATGATCATGCAGCATCATCCGGTACGGGCGCGGGAGCAGGCGGACCTGAGCAACCTGCTGATCGGTCATGAGCAGGCGGTGCCCACCTGGGTGGACGCTGGTCTGGATCTGCTGATCGGTGGGCATATTCATCTGCCCTACGTCTGGCCCCTGCACGGGCATCAGGGCGAATCCGGGCGCCGTGGCTGGACTGCGCAGGCCGGCACGGCGCTGTCGACCCGTGTGCGCGCCGGCATTCCCAACTCGGTCAACCTGATCGTGCACCACTGCGACCAAGGCGCGCACGATTGCCGTGTCGAGCGCTGGGATTACATTGCCGAGCAAGACCTCTTTCTGCCGGCACACATCAACACGCTGGTCATCAGCCGACCGGGCTGAGTCCACGCATACCGAGGGGTGACATGACTGAACCTGTTACGAAGAAGCCCTGCATCGACCTGTGTGACTTCAACAAGCACCAGATCTGCAAGGCCTGCGGCCGCACCCACGAGGAAAAGAAGACCTGGAAACGCCTCTCACCGGAACAGAAACAGGCCATCTGGCACCGCATACTGGGGTCCCACGGCAGCGGTACGAGCAAGGAGGCAAAGGCCCTGCGGGCGCTGTATCGCAAGGCAGAGAAAAAGCAGAAGAAGGATTAGGACGGTCGCATTTTGAAGCAGTTTCCACCCTCCGGGCCGCTGACTGGGCTATGGTGTTAACAGGCGAATCGGATTATCCAGGAGTATGCCGGTGGAGAATGCAGGGAAGGATCCGGCAGGCAGTCCAGAGGAACGCTTCCAGCTTTCAACCGCCGTGATGGATCTGTTGCTCGATGCCATATGCGTGGTCGATGCCCGGGGATGCTTCGTCTATATCAGCGGCGCCTGCGAAAGGATATTTGGCTATACCCCGGCGGAACTGGAAGGGCGCGCGATGATGGACCTGGTGCACCCCGACGACCGCGAAGCAACGCTGGCCACCGCCCGTGCCGTCATGCAGGGCAGGCTGACCAACCATTTCGAGAATCGCTACATTCGCAAGGATGGCAGCGTGGTGCACATCCTGTGGTCGGCCAACTGGTCGGAAAAGGATCAGCTGCGGGTAGCCGTCGCCCATGACATCAGCGACCGCAAGCATACCGAGGCCATGCAGGCCGCCGTGTATGCCATCTCCGAAGCTGCGGCCAACGCCGCCAATCTGCCTGCACTGTTCCGTCATATCCACCAGATCATCGGCGGCCTGTTACCGGCCAGCGTGTTCTGCATCGCACTTCACGACGGACAGGCCAATGAAATCAGTTTCCCCTACTGCGCCAACCGGCAGGGCGCAGAAGACCCAGTGCCCGGCAGCGATACCCGGGCACTGGCCAACGCCGTGATCCACAGCGGGCAGCCGATACGGTTGCGGGCGCAGGACCCCGCGAGCGGCAGAAGCAATCCGCTGGGCATCACTGATCGCAGCCTGGATTGGCTCGCCGTCCCGCTGACCACCTCCACCGGGGTGCAGGGCGCGCTGGTGATCCAGAACCGCCATGGGGCACCCTCCTACAGTGCGAAGGATCAGCAGCTGTTGCATTACATCTCGACCCAGATAGCCACCGCTATCCAGCGCGCCCGCATGCACGCGCAACTGGAGTTTCTGTCCCGATATGATCCACTGACCCGGCTGCCGAACCGAAGCCTGCTCAGCGATCGGATAGCCACTGCGCTGGCCCGGGCACGCCGCGACAAGGGGCGGGTCGCCCTGCTCTATCTGGACCTGGACAAGTTCAAGCAGGTCAACGACACCCACGGCCATGCCGTCGGCGAGCAGCTGTTGCAGGCCGTCGCCGCACGTATCTCGGGCTGTATTCGCGAGTCGGATACCGTCTCGCGCATTGGCGGCGACGAGTTCGTGATCTTGCTGGAAACTCTTGATCAGCCCCTGCAGGCCCATGCGGTGGCGAACAAGATTCGCGAGGCATTTCACCAGCCCTTGCAGCTCGACGTGCTGGGGCTGGCAATCGTGCCGAGTATCGGCATCGCGCTATATCCGGATGACGGTGACGCAGAACAGCACCTGCTGGAACGCGCGGACAGGGCGATGTACCAGGCCAAGCGCGATGGCGGCTCGGCGCATGACAGGGCCTTGGGGCAGGCACCGGCCGAACTGGCCGGCGGACAGACGGAGGTCGATCAGGAGGGCCGGCTCAGATAGAGCGCTTCGACCTTTTCCCGTGCCCAGGGCGTTCTGCGCAGGAACTTGAGACTCGAGGCCACGCTGGGGTCGCAGGTAAAGCATTTTATGCGGATCCGCCTTCCCAGCTCCTCCCAGCCATGGGTACTCACCAGCTCCTCGAGCATCTGCTTGAGCGTCACCCCGTGCAGCGGATCGTGACCATGCTGCTCAGGCATTCTTGCCCGCCTCGGCAGACTCATCCCGCTTGACCCGGATGCGGCTTCCCGCCACCTCCAGATTGTTCAGTGCCTTGATCGCCGACTTGGCGTCATCGTGACGTGGCATCTCGACAAAACCGAAGCCCTTTGAGCCCCCTGTCTGCTTGTCCATGACAAGGGCACAGGACTGTACCAGGCCATGCGCCTCGAACAGGGTGCGAAGTTCGGCTTCGGTGGTGGTACGCGACAGATTGCGGATCAGGAGCTTCATGGGGTTACCGTGCTAATATGCGATCCGCGCACTATACAGGCTGTCGGCCCGGGCCACACGCTGAGCGCGCACGCTCTCCCGACCAACGGCTGCAATTATCCAACGGGTTCGACCCATGTCATCTTCTGTGTGTATCGGCCTCGTGAATCCGAAAAGCCCCACCAACGTCGGCGCCGTGATGCGTGCCGCCGGATGTTACGGTGCAGAGGCGATCCGTTATACCGGCATCCGCTTCGCCCGGGCAACCAGATTCCACACGGACACCAAGGCAACCGGTTTACGCATCCCCCTGCTGGCGACCGACGACCTGACCGCCGAGCTGCCCCCCGGCATGAAGATCGTGTGCGTGGAACTGGCTGAAGGCGCCACCGCTCTGCCCGCCTTTGTTCATCCCGAGCGCGCAATCTACATATTCGGCCCCGAGGACGGCAGCCTTGAACAGACGCTGATCGACCGCGCCGACGCCGTGGTCTACATCCCTACCCGGGGCTGCATGAATCTGGCTGCCACCGTCAATGTGGTCCTGTATGACCGGCTGGCAAAGTCGGCCGGCGCAGCGGGCAGCGAGGAGCTGATTCGTCAGAGCCGCGATACCAACAACCGTATCCGCCTCGGGGCGGCGGCGCAGACCGACGGCCGCTGAATCGCCCTGTCTTATTGGTTATACTGCCTCGCCCCTTTTCCATGGATCGACCCGTGTCACACGCCACCCGCTCAGCCGCCTCCCATTACGATGTTGTCATTCTCGGCGCGGGTGCCTCTGGCCTGTTGTGCGGTTTCACCGCCGCCCAGCGGGGCCGTCGCGTTCTCGTGCTGGAGCGGGCCAACAAGGTCGGCAAGAAGATCCTCATGTCCGGTGGCGGGCGCTGCAATTTCACCAATCATTTCGTCGAAGCCGACAACTTCCTGTCGGACAATCCGCATTTCTGCAAGTCGGCGCTGAGCCGCTACACCCAGTGGGACTTCATCGCTCTGGTCGAACAGCATGGCATTGCCTACGAAGAACGTAGCCACAGCCAGCTGTTCTGCCTGGATTCGGCGAAGGACATTGTCAACATGCTGCTCGCCGAGTGTGACCGGGCGGGAGTCGAGGTGCAGACCCACTGTGAGATCGATACCCTGGAGGCCGTACAGGACGATACGTGCCGGTACGCTCTGACCCTGACCCAGGGCGGGCAGCGCCGCGCAATCACCTGTACTTCGCTGGTGGTTGCCACCGGCGCCCTGTCGGTTCCCACCCTGGGTGGCAGCGGCATCGGCTACGATATCGCGCGACAGTTCGGCATCGGCCTGACCGAGCGACGCGCTGGGCTGGTCCCCTTCATGTTCAGTGACAGCATGAAGGCCCTGTGTGAGCGCCTGAGCGGCCTGGCGGTGAAGGTCACCGCCGCGTGCAATGGTCGCAGCTTTACCGAAAACATGTTGTTTACCCACCGCGGCATGAGCGGTCCGGCAATCCTGCAGATTTCCAGCTACTGGTATCCCGGCGACACCCTGCACATCGACCTGATGCTCGGAACAGCAGCCGGGCAGTGGCTGCTCGACGCCAAGCAGCACAACGGTAGAATGCGGTTACGCACGCTGCTCGGCCAGACACTACCCAAGGCACTGGTGACGGAGCTTCAATCACTCTGGTGGCCGCAGATGGCAGAACTGCCGCTGGCAGAGATGGGCGACCGGGTTCTCGAGCAGATCGGCGCTCAGCTCAATGGCTGGGCGCTCAAGCCCTCCGCCACCGAAGGCTACCGCACCGCCGAAGTCACCCTTGGCGGCGTGGATACCGCCGACATCAGCTCCAAGACGATGGAAGCCCGGAACCAGCCCGGCCTGTTCTTCATCGGCGAAGTACTGGATGTTTCCGGCCATCTGGGCGGTTTCAATTTCCAGTGGGCCTGGTCCTCGGGTCACACCGCCGGGCAGTACGTCTGAGGGATGGATCAGCCTTCGCGGCGACGGCCACGGCCAACCAGGGCGAGCAGACAGAGCAGACCTAGCACGCCATGGATGGCATTGCTGAATACCCTGGGGTAGCGGCTGTAGAGGCTGCCGCCGACGTCGGGCGAAAAGCGCAACTCGGCGACCAGTTCGGCACGGGAGAAGGCCGGCGTGGATGCCAGGGTCCGACCGTTGGGCGCCGCGACCACCGAGGGGCCGTTATTGATCAGATGGATCATCGGCACGCGGTTTTCAACCGCACGGACCACGGACATGGCGCGATGCTGGAATGGCTGGGTGGTCTCACCGAACCAGTTGTCCTGGGACAGAAACAGCAGGACCTTGCCCGCCGCGTCCCCGCCGATGGCATCAGCCACATCGGTCGGAAAGGCCGTCTCGTAACAGACCTTGGGAATGATCCGCATGCCATCCACGGCGAACTCCACGTGTTCGGTGCCCGCCGCCAGTGGCCGCAGGAACTCGCCAAACAACCGGGTTGTCAGCCAGTTCAGTCCGGGCAGGCTGAAGAAGGCTGGCCGGTACTCGCCAAACGGCATCCGCCGCATCTTGCGATAGAGCCCTGCCTGCTCCCCGGTCGGGTCCAGATGCACCACCGAGTTGTAATGGACTTCATTGCCATCCACCCAGCGGCCTTCGGGATCATGAAAGATCAGGGCGACCCCGCTGTCAGCCAGAGCCTGGGCGTACGCCTGACGGACGCTGAAATAGTCGAAATAGCCCTTGTAACGCGCTTCAGGCCAGACTACCAGCTGGGCTCCGGCCGCCGCCAGGCGGACGGTCGCAGCCATCTCTTCAGGGTGTTCGCGGCTGAAGCCCCTGGGCGGTTCGGGCAGCGCCAATGTCACCGGATCATTGGGCTGTACCAGGCCGATGCTCCGGCTGTCCCACCCCTGCATTCGCTCGTCCCAGCTCGCCAGGCTGAACGCGCCGTAGGCAAACCAGACAGCCAGCACGCCCGTCGCCAGCACGTTGCCGCGCAACGCCATGCCGCGCCCGTCTCCCGCCAGGATGCGGTAGAGCAGGACGCTGCAGAGCATCATGACGACGTCCAGCCCCTTGGCTCCGACCAGATCCACACCCTGCAAGCCCAGCAGGAACGCCGCCTGGGCCTCGGCAAAATGGGTCTGGAACAGCAGCGGATACCAGGCCATCGCGCCCACCAGGCACAACGGAAAGCTCAGCAGCTCCCAGCCCCCCAGCTGCCGGGTCAGCCAGCGAAACAGAACGCAGGCCAGGCCGATGGCGAGGCCGGCATACAGCCAGAAACCGGCACTGAGGCCGACAATCACAAGCGGGGAAAAATCGTCCAGGTAACGGACGAAGTCCAGCATCCAGTGGCTGGCAATCGCGAAGCACACCGTACCGGTCAGCCAGCCGCACATCAGCGCGCCCTTCAGACTGGCATGACGCAGTGCAAACAGCAGGGGAATCCAGCCGATCCATGCGATCCAGAACAGCTCGGGGCTCAGCCAGGGAATCCCCACCAGCGCGCCACTCAGGAGCGCGAGCGCCACGCGGGCCGGTAGCGGCAGCGTGATGGCGCGCTGATCGGACCGCGGGACGGCGTCATCGACGGCACTGGATGAGATGAACTGCCGGGACATCGAAAAGGGACTCCGGGGCCTGCCGGTATGGAACGCCCATCGTCCGGACCGAGGCTGTTGACTCACGTTAGGTACTCGGGGCCAGCCGGACAATCGCCTTTACGGGTGATAGCGCCAGCATCTCAGGCAGGCCGAAGCTGCCAGAGCGCACAAAAAACGATATGCTTTTTCCGTCGCACAAGGGAAATCACCACATGCCACACTGGTTAACCGGCTCACTGACGTTGCTGGTCATTCTGCTCAACACCTTGATCGGTATCGGACCGATGTTGCTCATCGGACTGCTCAAGGTTGCCATACCGCTGCGGGGTTTCCAACGACGCTGTTCGCAGGCTGTGATGTGGATCGCGGAAACCTGGGCCGAGGGCGTGAACAGAACCATCAACCGCACGACCGCCGTGCGCTGGGATATCCGCTGCGAGGGCAGCCTGAATCCCCGGCACTCCTACCTGGTGGTATCCAATCACCAGTCCTGGGTGGATATCCTGGCCCTGCTCCAGGCATTCAACCGCAAGACGCCCTACTTCAAGTTCTTTCTGAAAAAGGAGCTGATCTGGATACCTTTCCTGGGACTGGCATTCTGGGCGCTGGATTATCCGTTCATGAAGCGCTACAGCAAGGCGCACCTGGCCCGGCGACCACAGGACAGGGGCAAGGACCTGGAGATCACGCAGCAGGCCTGTGAGAAATTCAGGGATACGCCCGTCACCATCGTCAACTATCTGGAGGGAACCCGTCTGACCGCGGCCAAGCATCGGGCCCAGGACTCGCCCTTCCGCCACCTGCTCAAGCCCAAGTCCGGTGGCATTGCCTTCGTGATGGCCGCGCTGGGCAAACAGATGCGCTCACTGCTGGACGTCACCATCGTCTACCCCGAAGGCACTCCTCCCGGGTTCTGGGCCCTGGTATCCGGACGCGTGGACCGGGTTATAGTCGATATCCGCCAGGTAGAACTGGCCGAGGACCTGTTTGCCGGCGACTACGCCAACGATCCCCGTTTCCGCATCCAGTTCCAGAAATGGGTCAACGATCTGTGGCAGGCAAAGGATCAGCGCATCGCGCAGCTGCACGCCGAACTGTACGGGCGCCCCGCCGGCACGCCGGAGCCTGCTCGGACTGCCAGCGATCAGGACATGGCCGCCAGAGCATCCTCGGGCGACTGAGCCGGCAGGCCCAGCGCTTCGCCCACACTGGCATTGGTCAACTGACCTGCCGCCACATTCAACCCCTTGCGCAGGTGCGGATCATCCTGCAACGCCTGCCTGGCTCCCTTGTTCGCCAGCGCCAGCACGAAGGGCAACGTGGCATTGTTCAGGGCCTGGGTCGCGGTGCGTGCCACCGCACCGGGCATATTGGCGACGCAATAATGCACCACGTCATCGACCACATAGGTGGGCTCGGCATGCGTGGTTGCCCGGGAGGTTTCGGCGCAGCCTCCCTGATCAATTGCCACGTCGACCAGAACGGCCCCCTTCTGCATCCGCGTTATCAGCTCGGCACTGATCAGCTTGGGCGCCGCAGCACCGGGCACCAGCACTGCACCGATCACCAGATCCGCTGCCATGACCTGCTCCTCCAGTGTCGCGGCGGTGGAATACAGTGTTTGCAGACGGTTGCCATAACGGGCATCCAGCTGGCGCAGCACCTCGGGATTCTTGTCCAGCACCGCGACCTCGGCGCCCATGCCGATAGCCATGGCCAGCGCATTGCTGCCAACCACCCCGCCACCCAGAATCACCACCCGGCCGCGGGGTACGCCCGGCACGCCGCCAAGCAGGACGCCGCGCCCGCCGCGGGCTTTCTCCAGGCAGCCTGCGCCAGCCTGAACAGCCATGCGCCCGGCCACCTCGGACATCGGCGCAAGCAGAGGCAAGCCACCTCTGGCGTCCGTCACGGTTTCATAAGCGATACACAGGGCACCTGAAGCGAGCAGGCCTTCGGTCTGAGGACGATCCGGTGCCAGATGAAGATAGGTGAACAGGGTATGCCGGGGCTGGAGCCGGGCCCGTTCTGACGCCTGGGGCTCCTTCACCTTGACGATCAGCTCTGCCTCGAATACGTCCTCGACAGTGCCGACCTGAGCACCTGCGCTGCTGTAGTCGGTGTCGGCAAAGCCGATGGCCGCGCCCGCATCGTGTTCGACGGTGACCTGGTGCCCCTGACGCACCAGCTCGGCGACAGCGGTGGGGGTCAGCCCCACCCGGTATTCATGATTCTTTATTTCACGCGGCACACCGATATGCATGGCACTGTCCCCCGATAACTGGCCGAACGATTGTCGCCCCTGCATCAGAGTGTAGAAGAAACCGACGCATATTCAATTTTATTTACATGCGTTTGTTATTTATTACACCCTCAGATGACCTGAGGGTCGGGAGCACTCAGCGGGTACTGTTGGCCGGCCGCAACCACCTGATCTCGACCTGCGGCTTTTGCCTCGTACATCCGACGATCGGCGGTCTGCATCAGCTGGTCCAGGCTCTGGCCGTCCTCCCCGAGGGTAGCCACGCCGGCACTGAATGTCATGAGCAGGGGGCGCGATCCTGCATCCAGCGGACTGTTCCTCAGGTGCGCGCGCAG
The DNA here is from genome assembly GCA_016763285.1 of Pseudomonas sp. GTDB lineage: Bacteria > Pseudomonadota > Gammaproteobacteria > Pseudomonadales > Pseudomonadaceae > Halopseudomonas. Next base: position 9,312 of record JAESUC010000052.1, on the reverse strand, counting down.
GTCATTGGCCAGCTCGGCAGCCTGATCCAGTGCCGCACCAGGCAGCAGAATGGCGAATTCCTCGCCGCCAAGCCGGCAAAGCAGATCGGTATCGCGCAGGCGACCCGCGATGACTGCCGCCAGATGGCGCAGCGCCCGATCCCCGGCGTCGTGCCCGAACTGGTCATTGATACGCTTGAAATAGTCCACATCCAGCATCACCAGCGAAAGCGGCTTGTTGTCGCGCAGGGCATGGCTGCGTTCGCGCTCAAGCACTTCCGCCAGCTTCATGCGGTTGGCCAGCCCGGTGAGGCTGTCGGTGCTGGCCAGCTCGATCAGCCGCGCTTCGTTCTTTACCCGGCTGCGTTCGTAGATATGCGAGAACAGCATGATCGACATGCTGCTGATGGCCACGTTTGCCAGCATCATCGTGCTGAGCAACGACTCCTGCTCGGTAAAGCGAATGCCGAATGCCAGGACGCCCAGGGTGAGGAACACCAGCGACATCCAGAACCCCCCGCGCAGTCCCAGCAACAGATAGCAGATGATCGGGATGGTCTGGATCCAGGCAAACACGGTAAATGACGTTCGCGGCAGCAGCATCGCGTAGACCATCAGGCTGAAGAACGGCACCAGGAAGGCGATAGTCACGCCGAGCAGGTGCTGCGTACGGTCGACAATACGCAGGACACACAGCGCAAGGACCACGAAGACGCATTCGCCTATCGCCAACACCCATAATTCGCGGCCAATATTCAGGGCTGCAAACAGACTGCCCCCTGCGACCGTAATCCACAGCATTGCCTTGAGCACCAGTCGACGATGCTGCAGGCTGGACTCCAATCCCTCGCTCATCCGTTCACTCCTGAATCGGCTTCAACTTCTCTGACGTTGCCTGTCACCTTAGAGGTGAACGAAAAAATGCTCGACTTTTCTTCGCTATCGCTTCTCAATGACTATGCGTTTTGGCATTCTTGCGCAAAGTATGGCCAAATGCCTGCGCCGGGCAAGCGCCAATTGGCGACAATACCAATCAAATCGCCCAATGTAACAAGGAAAGTGGATGTGAGCACCATACCATTGCTGGTGTGCGACGACTCGAACATGGCCCGCAAACAGCTGATTCGGTCACTGCCATCTAACTGGCCGTTTCGGGTCACGCAGGCCGCCAATGGCCTCGAAGGGCTCGAAGCCATTCGCCAGGGGGCCGGCCAGATCGTCCTGCTTGACCTGACCATGCCCGAACTGGACGGTTTTGGCGTGCTCGCGCAGTTGCGCGAAGAAGGTCTGCAGGCCGAGGTCATCGTGGTTTCCGGTGATGTCCAGGACGAAGCCGTGCGGCGGGCCAAGGCGCTGGGCGCCAAAGCCTTCATCAAGAAGCCGGCCGACCCGATGCAACTGGCGGACGCACTGAATGCGCTGGGTGTCGATATTCCGCTGACCCGGCCTGTCGCCGAACAGACCTCCCACTTTTCCGATCTGCCCAATGTCTCGTTCCGCGATGCGTTCCGCGAAGTCACCAATATCGCCATGGGCCGGGCTGCCAACCTGCTGAGCAAGGTTCTGGGCGTATTCATCCAGCTGCCCATCCCCAACGTCAACATTCTCGAAGTCGGCGAACTGCACATGACGCTCGCTGATGCCCAGAGGGGGCAGAGCCTCACCGCGATCTGCCAGGGCTATATTGGCGGCGGCGTGGCCGGCGAAGCCCTGCTGATATTCCACGATGCGGAAATCAACGATGTCGCCAAACTGCTGGAAACCCAGGAAGACGAATCCGCGCGGCTCGAGATGCTGCTGGACCTGGCCAGCATCATCATCGGCGCCTGCCTCAACGGCCTGTCCGAGCAGCTCAATATCAGCCTCTCGCAGAGTCACCCTCTGGTGCTGGGGCAGCATTGCCCGATCGAGGACCTGGTGCGCATCAATCAGCGGCGCTGGAAGCGCACCCTGGCAGTAGAGATCAGTTACGGGCTGGAGGATCTGGATATCCATTTCGACCTGCTGCTGCTGTTCACCGAGGATTCGGTACCGCGCCTGCGCGAAAAGCTCGACTTCATGATCAACTGATTGCACGAAAAGGACCGGACCATGCCCGCCCAGTTTGACATCACCGAACTTCACTGGCTCCTGGACGTCGTCCAGAGCATCGATGTCGGCGTAGTGGTCATGGATCGCGAATACCGGATCGAGGTCTGGAACAGCTTCATGGAGAACCATTCCGGCCGCGGCTCCGATGAAGTGTCCGGCCAGCCGCTGTTCGACGTGTTCCCCGAGATAGAGCGAAACTGGTTCAGCCGCAAGGTGGAAACGGCGGTGATGCTGGGTACCCGGGCCTTCACCATCTGGGAACAGCGGCCCAACCTCGTTCGCTTCAAAAGCTACCAGCCAATCACCGGCCTGGCGGACGAGATGTACCAGAACGTCACCATCATCCCCCTGCGCAGCACCAACGGTGAGAGCGATCACGTCTGCCTGATCATCTACGATGTCACCAGCGTGGCGGTCAACAAGCGCCAGCTCGAGTCAGCCAACACCCAGCTCCAGGAGCTGGCCCTGCGTGACGGCCTGACGGGTCTGCTCAATCGCCGCTATTGGGAACAGTGTCTGGAGAACGAGTTTTCTCGCCATCAGCGCTATGAACGGCCCACCAGCCTGCTGATGTTCGACATCGATCATTTCAAGAACTTCAACGATACCTACGGCCACCAGCTCGGTGACGAGGTGATTCGCGAAGTGGCCCGCCTGACCCGTCTGTTTGCCCGGGAAACCGATTTTGCCGGACGCTACGGCGGAGAGGAATTTGCCGTGCTGCTGCCCGACACGCCGGTCGAGGGCGCCTATCAGTTCGCCGAGCGGCTGCGCAAGGCGATTGCAGCGCTGCAGATCCCCCACGACGGCAAGACCCTGCATGTGACCATCAGTCTTGGCGTGTCCAGTCTGGAAGAGACCATGCTCAACCATACGCAACTGATCGAGGCCACGGACAAGGCGCTGTACCAGTCCAAGGAAAACGGCCGCAACTGCACCTCCATTGCCGGAAATGACTAGTTCGCGTCATTTAATGACTATCTTCCGATACAACTGATACAGCGCTTTTATTGTCCCGAGACAATGACGTAAGATGCGTCCGGACGGGTGTGCCAACATTCGGGCGCATATGCCTTTCAAAGCCTCCAATGACGTAACATTGTCACATCCCGCCAATACAGTACTCAAAAGTGAATCAGTGGTCATCATGGAGTGATAATCATGAGCAGTAGCAGCCGCGGCTGGATTTGGGCCTACAACAAAGCGCGCAGCTATCATGTATCGCGCACCAGTGCATTTGTTCGGGCAACACGCTTCTGGCTGACCGGAGATACCGGCTCCTTCACCAGTCATGGTGGTTTTCGCAGGTCACGCATCAAACGCTGAGCAAGCACATCGGCACGGCCAGAAAACGGGCCGTTCTGCTACACTGGGCGACCATGCTCTTTCAGGTACGCCCAGTGCTTTCAACCTCCTTCTCTTCCCTGGCTCTACCCACGCCAATTCTGCAGACCCTGGAGCACCTCGGGTTCGAGCAGATGACACCCGTGCAGGCTCAGGCGCTGCCGCTCATCCTGACCGGCAACGACCTGATCGCGCAATCACGCACCGGCAGTGGCAAGACGGCGGCCTTCGGCATCGGCCTGCTGGTGCCGCTGAACCCGGCCTTCCTGGGGTGTCAGGCGCTGGTCATGAGCCCGACCCGAGAGCTCGCTGCGCAGACCGCCACAGCCCTGCGCACCCTTGCCAGAGCCATGCCGAACATCAAGATCGTCACCCTCTGCGGCGGTACTCCGTTCGGCCCCCAGGCCGCCTCGCTCGAGCAGGGTGCCCACGTCATCGTCGGCACTCCGGGGCGCATCAAGGACCACCTGGACCGCGGCACTCTGGAACTCAAGGGCCTGAACTGCCTGGTTCTGGACGAGGCTGACCGGATGCTGGACATGGGCTTCCTCGATGCGATCAGCGCCATCATCGCGATGGCGCCCAAGCGACGCCAGACGCTACTCTTTTCGGCCACCTATCCGCCCTCGATCGAAGCCCTGGCCAGCCGCTTCATGCAGTCGCCCCAGCGCGTCAGCATAGAGGAAGCCGAGCCGCACAATCCGATCGTGCAGCGCTTCTACGAGATCACCGCCGCCGAAAGATTGCAGACTGTCGTGCGGCTGCTGGCGGCCGAACGGCCACAGCCCTGTATTGCCTTCTGCCATACCCGGCAGCAATGCCAGGATCTGTTGCAGCATCTGCAGGCCCACAAGATCAGTGCCCTGACCCTGCACGGCGACATGGAACAGCGCGAGCGAGACGAAGTCCTGGCATTGTTCGCCAATCAGAGCTGCAGCGTTCTGGTCGCCACGGACGTCGCTGCACGGGGTATCGACATAGCCGGTGTGGCCGCCGTGATCAATGTGGAGTTGTCACCGGATCCGGCAATCCATACCCATCGTATCGGGCGTAGCGGTCGAGCCGGGGAATCGGGCCTGGCGCTGAGTCTTGTGGCGCCTGCCGAAGGCGGGCGCGCCAATGCCCTGGAAGCCGCGATGGGGCGAGCCCTGGACTGGCAGCCGACGGCAAGCCTGCCCGCCGGGCTGGAAACCCCGCTGATTGCGCCCATGCGCACCCTGGCGATTGCCGGAGGGCGCAAGGACAAGGTGCGGCCCGGCGACCTGCTCGGCGCCCTGACCGGCGAGGCGGGATTACCTGCCGAGGCGATCGGCAAGATCAGCATCACCGATTATCAGGCCCTGGTAGCAATCAGGCGCGACCTGGCTCCCCTCGCTTTCCAGCGGCTGGAGCAAGGCAAGATCAAGGGCCGGCGCTTCAAGGTACGCCTGCTCTGAGCAGGCCAGATGCAATAAAGTCCTTCCCGGCACGAGTACAGCATGAATCTTGATCAAGCCCTGATTTTCGGCATTCTGGCAGCCACCATCGGCCTGTTCCTGTGGGGTCGCTTGCGCCACGACATCGTCGCCCTGGCGGCCCTCCTCGCCTGCGTATTTGCCGGCCTCACGCCCAGCACCGAAGCCTTCAGCGGCTTTGCCCAGCCGGCCGTGATCACCGTCGCTGCGGTGCTGATTCTCGGCTATGGCCTGCAGAGTACCGGCGCGGTGGAATATCTCGCCCAGAAGATACTGCCCCGAGACAGCGGTCCATTGATCAGTATTGGCGCTCTGACCCTGCTCGGCGCCTGCCTCTCGGGCTTCATGAACAACGTGGGCGCCATGGCCCTGCTGATGCCGATCGCCATGCAGATCGCCAAGCGTCAGGATATGGCTCCCGGCAAGGTACTGATGCCCCTGGCTTTCGGCACCATCCTTGGCGGCATGACCACGCTGATCGGCACCCCTCCCAATCTGATCGTTGCGGACTTCCGCCGGGCGGAGATGGGCGCGGGCTTTACCATGTTCGACTTTACCCCCGTGGGGCTGTCCGTCGCCCTGCTTGGCGTCGTTTTCGTGGTCTTCTTCAGCCGCTGGCTGGTGCCCCACCGCACCAAGCATGACGCCGACAGCTTTGATACCGGCACCTACCTCACTGAGGTACGCATGGGTGAGGACGACAAGCTGGTGGGCCGCCGTCTGCGCGACGTGGAAAATCTGCTGGACGAGGAAGATGCCCAGATTGTCGGCCTGGTGCGCAATGATTTCAGGGTCATTTCGCCCCTCCCCGGCGAGACCCTGCGTGCTGGCGACATTCTGGTCATCGAAGCCGATCCCAATGCCCTCGGCGCGACGCTTACCACCCTCGGCCTGAAACTCGAGGAGGCAGTCGATACGCGGGAAAACCGGGAGGAAGACGAGCAGACAGATACTGCCGAGGCCAGGCAGGACAGCCGCACCGAACCCGCCAGTGACGACAGCCGCCCGCAGAGCGAAGCGGCGGAAGACGAAGAGGACGCCGACAACGCGCGCAGCAGCAACCAGGACGACGAAACCACCTTGCAGGAGCTGGTCGTCCAGACCAATTCGCTGCTGCTTGATCGCAGCGCAACGGACCTGCAGATCCGCTCGCGATTCGGCATCAACCTGCTGGCCATCTCGCGCCAGGGCCACCGCTCGATCCGCCGTCTGCGCTGGACGCACCTGGGTGCCGGTGACGTGCTGCTGATGCAGGGTCGTGCCGAGGCCATCAACACCTTCGCCAACGAGTACCGCTGCATTCCCCTGGCACCACGAACCATCCTTATTCCGGACCGCAACAAGGCCATTACAGCGATCGCCATCATGTTCGCGGTGGTGATCCTGGCCGCCACCGGCATCCTGCCAGCGGCCCTGGCGTTCACCCTGGGCGTACTCGGGTACATGCTGACCAAGGTCATCCCGCTGCGCCGGATCTACGACGCCGTCGACTGGCCGATCATCGTGCTGCTGGGCGCCTTGATGCCCCTGGCCGCAGCCATGGCCGAGACCGGCGCGGCGGATCTGCTGGCCCGTACGCTGCTGGACCAGGTGGCGCAGGGCAATGCCATCATCGGTCTGGCGATGGTTCTGGTCATCACCATGATGCTGTCGGATTTCATGAACAACGCCGCCACCGCGGCGGTGATGTGCCCGATCGCGCTGAGTATTGCCGAGCTGCTGGGGGTCAACCCAGACAGCTATCTGATGGCCGTGGCCATAGGCGCATCCTGCGCCTTCCTGACCCCGATCGGGCATCAGAATAACACCCTGATTCTGGGCCCGGGTGGCTTCCGCTTTGGCGACTACTGGCGCCTCGGGCTCCCGCTCGAAGCCGTGGTCGTTGCCATCAGCGTGCCCATGCTGCTCTGGATCTGGCCTCTCTAGGAAAGCGCCTCATCGACGACGGTAAAGTCCTCCTTGTAGCTGATCGCACAATCCGGGCAGACAAAGTCGGCGGGCAGATCGGCCCAGTCCGTGCCCGGAGCAAAGCCCATGTGAGCATCACCCCGGGCTTCGTCATAGATATAGCCACACTCGGGGCAGAGATATCGACTCATGCCAGCACCTCCGCATTGTCGCTGCTGGCCGGGACCTCAGCGAGTTGGTACTGACGCATCAGGCGTTCACGCTTGGCCGGCTCGAAGTTGATCCGTGCGGGATCCCGCCCCACTGCATCCAGCAAGCGCTTGTCCATGACCTTGAACCAGATCGAGGGGAAATAGGCGATCAGGTACATGCCGAAGTATCCATTGGGCAGGCGCGGCAGATCCGGAAAATCGCGCAGGGACTGGTAGCGCCGTGTCGGATGGGCATGGTGATCGGAATGACGCTGCAGGTGAAACAGCGCCCAGTTGGAAAACAGGTGATTGCTGTTCCAGGAGTGGTGCGGCTGGCAGCGCTCATAGCGGCCGTTGGGCTGCTGCTTGCGCAGCAAACCGTAATGTTCGATGTAGTTGGCCTGGGTCAGCTGGAAGGCACCCCAGAACGCGATCAGAAGTAGCACCGGAACCATTTCCAGGCCCAGAAATGCAATGAGCAGCGCGTAGAGAACGAGACTGATCAGAGCCGGCTGGAGAATTTCGTTCTGCAGACTCCAGACCGACTTCCCGCAGCGATCCAGTCGCTCGGCCTCCAGATCCCAGGCGCGGAAGAAGGCACCGGGCATCTCGCGGAAGACGAAGCGGTAGATACTTTCGCCCATGCGCGAGGAAGCGGGATCGACAGGGGTGGCAACATCGCGGTGATGACCGCGGTTGTGTTCCACGAAGAAGTGCCCGTAAAAGCCCAGCGCCAGGGTTATCTTGGCCAGCCAGCGCTCCAGGGAGGTTTTCTTGTGACCCATCTCGTGCCCCAGATTCAGGCCGTAACCCAGGGTTCCGCCAGCGGCAATGATGACCGCCAGCACACCATGCCAGGGCAGATCGTGGGTACCGATAAAGATGACACTGACCAGGAAACTGGCCCAGAGAATCGGCACCAGTGCGAAGGTCACATAACGGTAGTAGCGATCCTCTTCCAGCGCCGGTACGGCATCTTCCGGCGGGTTGCTACGATCCTCGCCGATGATGGCATCGAGTACCGGAATGACCAGATAACTGAACAGGGTGGGCAACCAGAGCCAGAGCAGATTGGGCGAAACAAACATGTACATCAGGGGGCCGATCAATGCGATGCAGGGCACCAGCAGGGAAAACAACCACAGATGCCGCTTGTGGTCGACATAGGCCGGAGACGACCCGGAAGCGAGGGCGGAGCTGTTCATCAGGAATACCTTTTATTGTTATCAAGCCGGATTCAATGACCGAGATTGATCATCCCCCCGCGCCTGCACGTCGCCTACCGTTGCAACGGGCAATAAATCGTCATATTGTGACATCTGCGCTTGGGAGCCCGTTTCTTCATGTTCAACCAGCAACTCTGGCTAAGTCCTTCGATCCACCCTGTTTATGCCCGGCTGATCTGTGCCGAGCTGCGTCGCCGTGGGTTCAGCGACAGCCGGATTCTGGAGGGTACCCGGCTCAACTGGGACACCCTGCATCATGACAACCGTTTTCTCAGCTTCGATCAGATGCACCGCCTGGTGCTGCATGCACTGACGCTGAGCCAGTGTCCCTGGCTGGGCATCGAGGTGGGACGGCATACGGATGTATCGGCTCACGGCGCCGCCGGCTATGCGAGCATCGTTACGGGCAATGTGCGTTCGGCGGTCGGCATCATCAATCGCTACTCCAGCCTGCGCCAGAATATCGCTGCGTTCAGGGTCGACCCGCAGCAACCGACCCTGCTGGTGCTCGACGAGCGTCTCATCCTGCCCGAATTGCGTGAATATCTGCTCGGCCACTTCACCACCGGCATCCTGCGCCTGCTGGAAACCGCCACCGGCCTGCCGTTGCACCAGCAATTGACCCTGCACTGGCCAATGCCGGAAACAGCCTGGTCCGCGGCCTACCGCCAGGTGGCCGGCACCGTGCTGTTCGGCAGCGACCAACTGCGCCTGGAACTACCCGAAGGTTATCTGGACAGCCCCTGCCTGGCCGCCGATCCGGAAGCCGAACGCCTGGCCCTGCGCGACTGCGAGAACCAGCTGCAGCGACTGGTGCGGGGCGGGTCGCTGAGCGAGCGGATCAAGCAGCGCCTGCTCAGTTGCGAGAGTCAGTACCCCACACTGGAACAGATGGCAGCCCAGGAGCATATGGCCCCGCGCACGCTGATTCGCCATCTCAGCGATGAGGGCGTGCGCTACCAGACCCTGCTCGACGATGTACGCTGCGACCTGGCCTGCTGGTTTCTGTCCCAGACCAGCCTGAGCATCGAAAGCGTTGCCGAACGACTGGGCTACCTGGACCCGACCAATTTCAGCCGCACCTTCCGCCGATGGCTGGGAGTCACGCCGCGAGGCTTT
>JAESUC010000051.1 GCA_016763285.1 Pseudomonas sp. | reverse complement strand
TCTTCCCCGCCGAAACGCACGAGCAGGTCTGTTGCTCGTTGCAACTGGGTCTGTAGGGTGTGTGCCACGCGAATCAGGCAATCGTCACCGATCTGATGGCCATAAGTGTCGTTGAACAGCTTGAAGTGATCGACATCTAACATGATCAGTGACAGTGGCTGCGACTGACGCCGCAGGCGCATCCAGACGTCGCTGAGGTAGGCATCCCCGGCCCGGCGATTGGCAACACCGGTGAGACCGTCGCGGTCGGCTAGCTTCTGCAGTTCGGTGTTCAGCTCTTCCAGTTTGGCGGTCCGCTCGTTGACCCTGTCTTCGAGGATGCGTGAGTGGTCCTGAATCTGCGAGTAGAGCCGGGCATTTTCGATGGCGACCGCCGCCTGGGCGGCCAGGAGCTTGATCAGCTCTACCCGTGCGTCGGTGAACACCCCGTCCGTCAGGTTGTTTTCCATGTACACCGCGGCCTCGAAACGTTCCCGGGCGATGGGCACGCAGAGTACCGAACGGGGTTGCAGTTGCACGATGTAGGGGTCGTTGACGAAGCTGCCTTCGCCCCTGGCGTCGTGCAGGACCACCGCATTGCCGCGGTGAAACGCCTCGCTGAGCACGCTCATGGGCAGGCCTAATGCGTTGCCCTGGTGATCATGGAGCACGCAATGTTCCGGCAGGTCGGGGAGAGGGGCTGGCTGGTCGGTGAGGATGGCCGCTTCGATGATTGGCACCCCCGCGGCTCTGACGATCAGACAACCCCATTGGCCGCCCGCGTTCTCCAGCAGGATCGCCAGGGTTTTTTGCAGTAGCTGGTCCAGCACCATTTCACCGGATATTTCCCGCGAGGCTTTCATCACCGAGGCCAGATCCAGCGTCGAGAGATGATTGTCTGTCTGCCCCTGGCGTGCCTGCCGCCACTCGCGCAGCAGGGGAAATTCCGCTTCCAGCTGCTCGACCTTGCGCACGGCTCCCCAGCGGTTGTACACGCCGTGTGCGCCGCGCAGGTAGCCTTCGGCGGCGTGGCGCTTGCCAAGCTCCAGCAGATACCGTGCAGCCCGCTCGAGGGTACTGGCTTCGTCGTGCAGGAAACCATGCCGGCGCGCGCCATCGATGGCGGCGTCGTATAGCTCCAGGGCCTCTTGATGCCGACCGTCGATGCGGGCCAGTTCCGCGGCCATCGCCCATTGCAGATGGCGGAAATTGGCTTCGCAGTTATCCGCCCAGCGCGTCATGCGTGCCAGGTCCTGCTCCAGGCGGGTACGGGTAATCCGTTGCTCGTCAGCACCCATGCCGGCATACAGGCTTGCCAGCGTGCGGTTGGCGACGATATAGAACCGCACCAGTTGCGGCAGGGACATGGCGGATTTGATCAGTTGGTCCTGCTCGCGCACATAGGTCAATGCAGCGTCGTAATTGCCGTACAGCAGGTTGATCTCGGCGCTGTAGATATGGTGGTTGGCGATACCGGTACGGAATTCGCGCTCGCGCATGGCGTCCAGGCAGGCGTCGACGTCGAAGTCATCGCTACTGAGGCTGGAGGGTGCGAGGGTCTCGCCGAGCAGGTTGCGCTGCATCTGCAGGAACAGACTGCCCGAGTCCAGGGAGTCCTGATAGGCGCACTCGCGCACCACTTCCAGATTCTCGGCATGCAGGCGACGGGCCGTTTCCAGGTCCAGCGTCGGGTCCCAGATCACGCAGTCCAGCGCGCTGTAAGCCAGGTAGAGCAGATCGCCGGACTGGTAGCCGGCCTCGATCCCCTTGCGGAACCAGGGCGTCAGGCTGGCCCAATGGTTGCTCCAGTGGTGAACGAACATGGCGTAAACGTAGATGACCCTGGCGCGCAGGCTCAGGTCGTCCAGGCGTTCGTTGATCGCCAGGCCTACCCTGCCGTATTCATAGCCCAGGGCCGGATCATCCAGCTCACCGCACAGCAGCATGCCGTAGGCGGCGTAGGCAAAGGCGGACTCCGGGCAGTTGCCCCGGTGCAGGGCCAGATTGACGGACTTGAGCACCAGGTAGCCGAACATGTTGCTGCCGGAGAGGAATGCGGCGGCAAATATTTCCATCAGCAGTCGCATGGCGGTCAGGGTGGCGGGATCCTCGATGATCGGCGCGTCGACCAGGTCGGCTATTTTACGGCCGGCCAGATAGTGTTTAACCAGGCGCAACTCCAGGGCGATCTCTTCCTTGCCGGGGTCTTCGCTGAAGTTGACCCCCAGCAGGGCCAGCCCCTCGATGGCCGCATGGATGGAGGCCTGCATTCTGCCCAGTGTGGCGTTCTGCCGGCAGCGGATGGACAGGATGTCGGCCCGTTGCAGATCGGACGTGGCGTGCTCGAGCATCTGCTCCAGCCAGCGATCGGCCTCCCCGGTGCGGCCGGTCAGATAGTTGGTCAGCTGCATTTCGGCGGCCAGGGTGGCCATCATCGACGGCACGCGCGTCCAGGGATCGGCGGGCAACAGTTCCTCTACCACCTGCAGGTAGCCCAGGGCCTGTTCATAGGCTGATGCCTGGCGGGCGCGGTAACCACTGCGCAGGTTGAGCTCGGCCAGTTGTTTGCGTTCTGCCGCGTCCGTGATCAGGGACCGGCCCTGATTGAGGTGATTGACGATCTCGATCAGCTGCTCGTCAGCTACATGTTGCCGAGCCTGACGCAGCATCAGCCGTCCGATCACCAGGTGTACCCGGGGCAGCTCCTTGCTGTCGATCAGGTGGTATGCCGCCTGTTGTACCCGGTCGTGCTGAAAGCGGTAGTCGGGATTGAAATCCGGATTCTTCTGCTGCTGTGTCGCCAGGCGGTAGTCGTTGTGCAGGGGCAGCACGGTGTACTGCTGCAGGGCCGGCACCAGTGCCTGGGCGGTGTCCGCCTGGGAGTGATTATGGATGGTTGCCAGGGTCTGCAGGGTAAAGCTGTTACCAATGCAGGCGGCCAGCTGCAGCACCTTCTGCGTTTCTGCCGGCAACTGACGCAGGCTGTCGAGCATGAACTCGACGACATCATCGCTGGTGGCCTCCCAGGTGGCCTTGTCCAGATGCCAATGCCATTGTCCGGTGCCGGGGTCGGACCAGATTGCGCCCCGGGCGTGCAATTGGCGCAGCAGTTCGTTACTGAAAAAGGGATTGCCCTTGGCCCGGTGGTACAGCATATCGCTCAGGGCGCGGCTGCTCTGTTGTGAGCAGCGCAGGGCGTCCGCCACCAGATGGGTCACCGAGCCCTGGTCCAATGGGTTCAGCTGGATCTGATGGATCCGCGGGTGATCGCCGAGATCATCCAGGAGCAGGCGCAGCGGGTGGCCAGGACCGACTTCATTGCTGCGATAGGCGCCGATCAGCAGCAGGTGGCTCTGCTCACGCGAGTTGACTATGCGGCGAAGCAGATCGAGGGTGGGACTGTCACACCATTGCAGGTCGTCCAGAAACAGCACGACCGGGTGGCCTCTGTCGGCGAACACGCGCAGGAACGCGGCGAGCATCAATTGCAGACGGTTGCGACTTTCGGCAGGGGGCAGCTCGACGACTGCCGGCTGCTGGCCGATGACCAGCGCCAGTTCCGGCACCAGGTCGATCATCAGGGCGGCGTTGGGGCCCAGGGCACTGGCCAGGCGCTCGCGCCACAAGGCGAGCTGCTCCCTTGGCTCCAGCAGGATCTGCTGCACCAGTGCGCGGAAGGTGGCGGCCAGGGCGGAGTAGGCCTCGCCGCGCTGGTACTGGTCGAACTTGCTCTGCACCAGAAAGCCGCGTTCTCGGATCTGGTAGGGGTCTATCTCGTTCACCAGCGCCGACTTGCCGACGCCGGAATAGCCGTGGATCAGGCAGAAGCGGGTCTGCCCCTGTACCGCCTGCTCGAAGAGGTCGTACAGGGTCTGCAGCTCCTGGTCGCGGCCATAGAGTGCCTGCGGCACCAGAAACTTCTGCAGCTGGTCCTGCTCGCCGAGCGTGAAGGGCAGCAATGGCCGGTGGTGATCCAAAGCCGTGGTGCACAGATCCAGATCATGTAGCAGGCCGACGCTACTCTGGTAACGGTCCTCGGGGGATTTGGCCAGGAGCTTGAGAATCACCGCGCACAGCGGGTCGGGCAGCGTGGGCACGAGGGTGGCGGGTGAGGGTGGCGT
>JAESUC010000050.1 GCA_016763285.1 Pseudomonas sp. | reverse complement strand
GAGGTCAATCAGGCTTTGCTAATACTCCAACGCTATTACGGCAAACCCTGAAGTCGCCAATCACTCTAAGCAAGCAGCGCACTTGTCACCTTTTTTTGACTATAGTCAGGGTCAAGGGAATGCGGCAAAGCGTCGCACCCCTACACCCGCTGCCGGCCAACGTGTCAGGACCGCGGGAATGAATAATAAATCTGGAGACCTGACCATGATTCATCACGTAGTGGGTTTGTTTACCCATCCCGACCAGGAATGGCGCGAGATCAAGGGTGAAGAAGAAACCATCGGCCACATGTACCTTACCCATGTGCTTCTGCTTGCTGCCATTCCCGCGGTTTCCGCCTACATTGGTACTACCCAGATCGGCTGGGCCATCGGCAGTCTGGACGCAGTCCGGCTGACCACGACCAGTGCCCTGCAAATGACCATTCTCTCGTACCTTGCGATGCTTGTTGGTGTCGCGGTCATGGGCGCCTTCATTCACTGGATGGCGCGGACCTACGATTCCAGCCCGTCCCTGTCCGATTGCATCGTGTTCGCCGCCTACACGGCCACCCCCCTGTTCATCGCCGGTCTGGCAGCGCTGTACCCGAGCCTGTGGCTGGGCATGCTGGTAGGCACCGCAGCGGTCTGCTACACGGTATACCTGCTGTACCAGGGCATTCCCATCTTCATGGGTATTCCCAGTGAAGAGGGCTTCATGTTCTCCAGTTCGATCCTGGCCGTGGGCCTGGTGGTGCTGGTCGCCATGATGGCTACTTCGGTGATCTTCTGGGGTATGGGAGTCGGTCCAGTCTACGTGCGTTGATCAGCGAGCCCTGCTGGCGCAGACGCGCCCAGCGGGCGTTCCAGAAAGGCATTGCCCCTTGTCGGCCAACTGGCCGGCGGGGGGTTTTGTTTTTTCGGCCTGCCATTTACGGTTAACATAGCCGTTTTTCAGCATCCGGACTTGCCGCCATGAGCCTCAGTGTCAGCCAGAACAAACTGCAGAAGCGTCTGCGTCGCCTCACCGCCGAAGCCGTTACCGAGTACGCGATGATCGAGGAGGGTGACAAGGTGATGGTCTGTCTGTCAGGCGGCAAGGACAGCTATACCCTGCTGGACATGTTGCTGCACCTGCAGAAGGTGGCGCCGATCCGCTTCGAGCTGGTGGCCGTCAACCTGGACCAGAAGCAGCCGGGTTTTCCCGAAGAGGTCCTGCCTGCCTACCTGGAGCAGCTGGGCGTCGCCTACCATATCCTCGAGCGCGATACCTATTCGATCGTCAAGGAGAAGGTGCCTGAGGGCAAGACCACCTGCTCCCTCTGTTCCCGGCTGCGCCGCGGCAACCTGTACACCTTTGCCGATGAGATCGGCGCTACCCGGCTGGCCCTGGGACACCACCGCGATGATATCGTCGAAACCTTCTTTCTGAACATGTTCCATGGCGGCAGTCTCAAGGCCATGCCGCCAAAGCTGCGATCGGATGACGGTCGCAACGTGGTTATTCGCCCCCTGGCCTTTTGCAGCGAGAAGGACATTGCGGCCTATGCCCGCCTGCAGGCGTTCCCGATCATTCCCTGCAACCTCTGTGGCTCGCAGGAGAATCTGCAGCGCAAGGTGATCAAGGAGATGCTGCAGGGCTGGGAACGCGAAAATCCGGGGCGCATCGAAAGCATTTTTCGCTCCCTGCGCCATGTGCACCCCTCCCAGCTGGCCGATGGCAAGCTGTTCGATTTTGCCAGCCTGAAGATCGATGAACAGGCCACGCCGCGTTTTCTCAATGTGATGAACCTCTGACACCCCGGACAGGGAAAGGCAGCATGAATAACTACAGACAGCTCGAGGAGTACTGCCTGAACCGGTTTGGTTCGCGAGTTGCGCTGGAGGCGCATCTGCCTTCTCCGCGCGGTACCGATGCCCTGCGGGCCATGGGCGATGATCGTTACCTGTCGACCCTGGCTTTGCGGGTGTTTCGTGCCGGCCTCAAGCACAGTCTGGTGGATGCCAAGTGGCCCGCATTCGAACAGGCCTTTTTCGGTTTTGATCCGGACAAGGTGGTGCTGATGGGGGCGGAGCATATCGAACGGCTGATGCAGGACAAGCGGCTTATCCGCCATCTGGGCAAATTGCGCAGCGTGCCGCGCAATGCGCAGATGGTGATCGACATCCGTACCGAGCACGGCAGCATGGGGCAGCTGATCGCGGATTGGCCGGTGACCGACATAACCGGTCTGTGGCGTCTGTTGCAACGCCAGGGCAATCAGTTGGGCGGTCTGTCATCGCCGCGTTTTCTGCGCATGGTCGGCAAGGACAGCTTCGTGGTAACCGGTGATGTCGCTGCGGCCCTCAAGGCGCGGGGCGTGGTCGACAAGCCTCCGACCAGTCAGCGTGACCTGGCGGCCACTCAGGCCTTTTTCAATCAGCTGCATGCCGACAGTGGTCGGCCGATGTGCCAGCTTTCGATGATGCTGGCCTATACCGTTAATCACTGAAATGCCGCCCGCGCTTGACCTGATGCACGTCTGCGGGCACTGTTGCGCAATACAGATACTCTAAAGATCCTCACGAGACTGACGCATGCGCCTGAAATTACTGATTATTTTCAGTCTACTGACCACCCTTGTCGGGTGTGCCGGTACGCCTGATCAGTCTGGTGGCGCCTTTCCGGTGGCCGCCCCCGGTAGCGAGGCGCTGCTGGATCCGCGCACTGCCAGTCCGTTGTCACCAACCAATAACGAAGTGATCTTCCGCGCCTTCAGTCTGATCGGTACCCCTTACCGGTACGGTGGCAGTTCGCCGGACACCGGCTTTGACTGCAGTGGGCTGATCAATTACGTCTATCGCGAAGCGGCCGGAGTCAGTCTGCCCCGTACCACGGCAGGCCTCAATGCGTTGAAGGACAAGGCGCCGGACAAGGCCCTGGTACCCGGGGATCTGGTTCTGTTCGCCATGAGCGGCCGTCGTGTGGACCATGCCGGCATCTATGTGGGCGAGGGCCGTTTCCTGCATGCTCCGAGCAGCGGTGGCAAGGTACGCGTCGACGAGCTGCACGCCAGCTACTGGCAGAGCACCTTCATGGGCGCCCGGCGCGTTCTGCGCTGATCAGGCCAGGGCGACCATCAGCAAGGTAAGTCCGTTGTAGGCGGCGTGGGCCACCACGCAGAGCCACAGCTGATCATATTTCCAGCGTAACCATCCCAATCCTGCTCCCAGCAGGGCGATGACCAGCACCCCGCCAGGACTGTAGAAGCTGTGCAGCAGCGCGAAGATCAGCGTGGAGGCCGGCAACGCGATCCATATGCCCGGCCTGGTCCGCTGCAATGCCTTGAACAGCCAGCCGCGAAACAGAATCTCCTCGGCCAGCGGGACCCAGAGTATGGCTACAACGAGGGCGCCGGCCAGGCGCCAGCCCTGCAGGTCCATCAAGGGGG
>JAESUC010000049.1 GCA_016763285.1 Pseudomonas sp. | reverse complement strand
GTGAGGCGATCAACCGGATCGATATGCCAGGGTTCCTGCTGGCCACGGCGTCTGAATTGTCAGCCATGCTTGAGCGTGTCGATCATCCGAATCTGTCGGCACAGCTGGACTTCTACCACGTGCAGCAGATGGGCGAGCCATTGCCCTTGGCAATAGCGCACCTGGGTGAGCGTATCGGTCACGTCCAGTTTGCCGATTCGCCGGGTCGCGGTGCGCCGGGCACCGGCAGCATCGATTTTGCTGCGGCCTTCGCGGCGCTTGAAGCGAGCAACTACCGGGGCTGGGTTGGCGCGGAGTACCGTCAGCCGGAGGGGGCGGATGATCTGCTGTGGCTGGACCGGTGGCGCGGAGCAGGCTATGTCAGACGCCTGGCCCGCAACGGATGACCCGGGCATCGGCCAGCTTTTCCCCCTGGGCCGAGTTCAGCCAGCCAACCGAGCGGAAACCGCGACGTTCGGTCTCAAAGGTGTAGTGCTCGCCGCCCCGGAAGCCTCCATAGCGCACTGCGAGGATGCAGCGCTCCCATTGGGGCTCGCCGAGCAGACCCCCGCTTGCCGAGCCCATGGTTTCGAAATGATGACGAATCCGCAGTTCATGGGCGCCGGGGGTCAGGTCGTCAAAGCGCAGGCCATCCACCAAATCCCCGTCGAGACGATAAGCCTCTACCCTGTCCTGGGGGCGGGTCTCCAGGGTGACCCTGGCCAGCTCTGGTGATAGCGACGCCCTCGGTGGAGCGGTAACGCAGGCGCCGAGTAACAATGCGGCGGCCAATACTCCCGTTACGGCGCAGCGGCGTTGATTCGAGCGCATCATAGGCTGCCTCCGTGCTCTGTCTTGAGCAGGGCCCGCTCGATATCCAATCCTGTGATCAAGGTGCCAATCAGTTCGTTGTTTTTCGGGTCGCGAATACCGATGCTGATGTGAACCTGGTAAGCCTCGCTCGACTGGTCGAACTCCACCGGGCCCACGTAGGGCGCATTGTCCACCGCGAAAAACGCCTCGGAGAACTTGTGTTCATCGCCCTGCCAGTAGTCGGTGGTGCGTTCACTGGCGGCGACCAGCAAGCCCAGCCGGTCGGTCAGCATAATCTCGGTAATCAGTCCGTCGCTGGCCTGCTGTTGCGCCCGAAGCCAGGCGGACGCAGGGCGCGCCAGCAGTCCATCGGAGAGGGCACGATCGGCGCTGCTGCTTTCTGTCAGCCATTGCTGGTCGAGCGCCAGGATTTCCGGAATCCCCAGCTGCGCGTGATGGCGGTTCTGCTGGCGTATTGCGTCCAGCAGTTCCGGGCGGCCGGGCCATTGGCCGAACAGCGCTTCATGCAGGCTCAGAATCCTGGTCTGTTCTGACTGATCCAGGGCGGGAGTCTCGGCGAGGCAATAAAACACCTGCCGGTTGAACTCTTCGAGCAGGGTGGGCTCGCGTGCCAGCAGGCTGTTGGAGAAGTACACGCCAAGCGTGGCGTATTTGTAGAACTGCTCGAAACGCGGGCGCATGTTGACCGAGTGCTTGGTGAGCTCCGTGCGCAAGGTGCGGCGGTCCGCCAGGAAGCGATCGATGCGTCCACGGTCCAGCAACTTCAGCAACTGTTCATTGGTTCCCACCAGTTGGTCCACCTCGATACCCTGCTCCAGTAGCCAGGCCAATTGGTTGCTGCCCCGGATAGCGCCGGTCCGTGGTCCGGACGCCCCCAGGTGTGCAGAGGTTGGGTCCGTATTGCTATACCAGTACCATTTTTCCAGCGCCAGCGGCGCCGAAAGCGTGGCATAGGGTTCGGCACGGGGCATCCGGGTAGCTGAGAAAAAGCCATCGGCCCGGTTCTTTTCGACTTCATGGATAGCCCGCTCCCAGGGCATGACCTTGATCTCGTAAGCCTGTTGCAGCGCATTGAACACGCACTGCAACGCTAGTACCGAGGAGCCCTCCAGACCCTGGCTGGTGCGTATCTGGTAGGGCGGAAAGTGGTCGGTATTGAGTATCAGGGGCGCGGCCTGCACAAGCGGCACAGACGACAGAAGAGCCATCAGGGTGATCAAGCGAACCATGCCCACGGGTGTTTCCTTATTGCGTGCTTTTCAGCCCCTGACTATAGCCCATAAAGCGAGCGAATCGAGGCTCGACATCGGACAGACCCAGGTGATAAACACTGATCAGCCTCGATGATAGATCTGGTTCGATCCCGCGAATGGAGGCATGCTATTCATCAAATCTATAATCTGGCCGCCATGGTTGCGGCCAGGCTCAATCAGGAGAGAGCACATGCAGGATCTGAAAGATAAGGTTGCCGTCATTACCGGTGGTGGAAGCGGCCTGGGTCGTGAACTTGCCCTGTGCTGCGCTGCCCGCGGCATGAAGCTGCTGCTGGGTGATGTGGACGAAGCAGGCATACAGGAAACGCTGCGTCTGGTCGAGGAGCGCGCTCCCGGCACCGAGTCGACCACCATGCGTCTGGACGTGTCCAGACTGGAACAGGTCCAGGCCTTTGCCGAATTGTGCAAGACCCGTTTTGGCACCGCACACCTGCTGTTCAATAACGCCGGCGTCAGCGTCAATGGTCCGATCTGGGAGAACACCCAGGCGGACTGGGATTGGGTGCTGGGCGTGAACCTGTATGGTGTGGTCTGGGGTATCAAGACATTTACCCCGATGATGCTGGAGCAGGGCGAAGGCCATATCGTCAACGTGGCGTCCGCGGCAGGCTGGTTGAACGGCCCCAGTGCCGGTATCTATAACGTTAGCAAGTGCTCCGTGGTGGCCATGTCCGAGACCCTGGCACTGGATCTGCGCGACGCCGGCTCCGAGAAGATCGGTGTCAGCGTTCTGTGCCCCGCGTTCTTCCCCACTGGCATCGCTGATTCCCAGCGCAATCGTCCTGCGGACAAGGCCGATACCATCGAAAGAAACGAGATCGCCGAAAAGCGCGCCCAGGCGCTGAAGTATGCCGTAGAGCATGGTCGCATCCCGGCATCGGACGTCGCCGAGATGACCCTCAAGGCCGTCGAGGATGATCAGTTCTACATCTTCCCCCATCGCAAGATCAAGCAGCTGATCGCCATGCGCGCTGCTGCTGCCGACCAGGAAAAGGATGTATTTGATTCGATGAATCCGCAGTAAACACTCTGGGAGTTGTCGAGTTCCATCTCGACAAAGAAGTTAGCCAAAGCCACCGCTGGCCGAGATGAACTCGGCCACTCCCAGGCGGGCCGCGCTCCTCGCTTGAAATCGTGCCCTCGCTGGGAATTGTCGAGTTCCAACTCGACAGGAGGGTACGCTAAATCACCGAGTCCCCCATCGCACGCCGCCGCTACCCATCGTCATTCCCGCGCAGGCGGGAACCCAAGCGGACCTGGACTCTTACCCAGCCATCGCCAATCGAGCCGGCTGCTCTTGACCAACCCGCCCACGCAGCAGAAACCCCTCTACCGCTCTCTGCACATCCTGCAGCGCTGTTTTGTGTTCCATCTCCAGGAAATGCCCGGTATGCGCAATCGTCGCAAACTCGGACTGGGGGGCAAGGTGGGCAAACTGGCGCGCATCTGCCGGAGAGGTATAGCGGTCCCACTCTCCATTCACGAAGAGTAGCGGCACATCGATATGGCTCACACAGCTCATGTACTGCGAAGCATCCAGCTCCCGCACCTGGCGGACATGGAGCAGCATCTGCGCATATTCGAACTCTTCCAGCGAACTCACGTGACGGAAATTGCATCGCTTGAACAGGGAGGGGAGATGTTCGCCGATCGTTTCGTTGATCAGCTCTGCAATGGCGTGGCGGTCACAGGCCGCCAGGTGATGCTGTGCGCGGTCGAGATAGCCCTGCATCGCCGGATTCAGTACCGGTGAAAAGGAACTGATCACCGCGCTGCGGATCCGCTCAGGCCGTTGCGCCAGGGCCAGCAGGCTGGCGACGCTGCCCCAGGAAAACGCCATTACATGGTCGGCCCGGAACATGTCGATCAGATCCAGCAGTATCAGTGCTTCGTCCTGCTTGTCGATCAATGGCATCCCCGGATTATGTTGCCGCGACAGCCCCTGATAGGGCTGATCGAACAGCACCACATTGAACAACGGCTGCAGGTACCGCGCCGTCTGGCTGAAGGATGTGCTGGTCGCCAGTGAGCCGTTTACCAGAATGACGGTCGCGCTCGTACGCGGATTGGGATACAGGGTGGTATGAACTTTCAGGTCGCGGTGCACGCGAACAACGGATCTTTCGGCATACATGGGTCACCTCATGACATTGGCTGCGTTTGGCCACAGCTAACCCCACGCTGATGTCAGCGGCATTGCAGTCGCCTGCCGCTGATCGGGTTTCACTGAACTGTCACGATCGAAGCCTCGCCAATCACGACTTCCTTGATCAGGGTCAACAGCCGGATGAGCGCAAATGGCTGATAGTAACCAGGAGTAATCCATCCCAACCATAGAGGCTGTCTGCATGTCACTGGAAAAACACGATCTGATTCACGAGATGCCCGAAGCAAAAGAAGCGATTCATCAACTGAAAACCAGCAATAATCATTTTGCCAAGCTGTTTGATGAATACCATGAGGTAGATCATGCGGTGCACCGCTTTGAAACAGGTGCAGAGAGCTGCGCAGATGAGCATCTGGAGAATCTCAAGAAGCAGCGCCTCAACCTGAAGGATCAGTTGGCTGGCATGATTCGCGACTACGAGTCTTCAGCACTGACCGGGTCCTGAGTTCTTCCCGGGCCAGGCGGCTGCTCAGCCCGGACTATTGCTGCCGCAGCTCTTCCAGTACTTTATCCAGATCGTTCCGCCAATCGGGCTGCCTGATGCCTAAAGTGTGCTGTATCTGCGAGCAGTCCAGTACAGAGCATGCCGGGCGTTGGGCTGGAGTGGGATAATCACGCGTCGTGATCGGACGTAAGACAGGCAGTCTGTGGAGCAATCCTGATTGAAGGGCTCTGTTGAGGATTTCCTGAGCAAAGTCATGCCAGGTACAGTCTGGCGAGCCAGCAAAATGGTAGGTGCCCCACTGGAGGTCCTCGGCTTTCTGATAACGCGCTGCCAGCTCCCAGAGGCAACGGGCGATGCTCGCTGCCGACGTTGGACAACCTCTCTGGTCCGTGACCACCCTCAACTCCTCGCGCTCACCGCCCATTTTGAGCATGGTCTTGACGAAATTCTTGCCGTGTACGCCGAATACCCAGCTGGTTCGCAGGATCAAGGATCTTCGCACCCCAGCCATGAGCGCCTGCTCGCCCGCCAGCTTGCTGGCACCGTAGACACCGGTGGGCCCCGGGGCATCTGTTTCCCTGTACGCGCCTTTCGAATCTCCAGCGAATACGTAGTCCGTCGACAGGTGAAAAACAGCCGCACCCACGCTTTGTGCAGCCTTGGCGAGATTGGCAGGGCCCGTCTTGTTGACGCTCCAGGCGCGTTCCGCCTCGCTTTCGGCCTGGTCCACTGCGGTGTAGGCAGCAGCATTCATGATGATGTCAGGTTTATATTCCGATGCTGCCGCAAACACTGCGCTGGCGTCCGTTATATCGAGCTGGGAGGAGGTCCGCGCCAGAAGATCGAAGCCAGCCAGGGTTAGCCGTTCGATTTCGTGTCCAACCTGCCCGGAGGCTCCCGTGAGCAGGACTCTCATCTGGGATCTTTTGCCAGGTCAGCGAGTGGCGGCAACGCGAGGTCCTTGGCTGAAAGTAGCGGGTCCGAGAGGGGCCACTGGATATTCAGGTCCGGATCGCTCCAAAACACTCCGCCTTCGTCGTTCGGGTAATACAGATCGGTGCACTTGTATTCGAAGTCAGCCTCATCACTCAATACACAGAAGCCGTGGGCGTAGCCCGGCGGGATCCACATCTGGCGATGATTCTCGTCTGACAGCGTAACGCCAACATACTGACCGAAGGTGGGGGAGGCTGGATCGATGTCTGCGGCAACATCAAATATCGAGCCACGGCTGGCACGCACCAGTTTGCCCTGGGGGTGACGGCGTTGAAAATGCAAGCCGCGCAGCACGCCCTTGCGAGAGCGCGAGTGATTGTCCTGTACGAAAGCCATATCTATGCCAGCTTCACGGTAACGCTCGGCATGAAAGCTTTCCAGAAAGAAGCCGCGCTCGTCTCCAAACACCTGCGGCTCGATAATGAGCACGCCGGGCAATTCGGTCTCAATGATCTTCATCGCGCGGCCCCTGATCCAGAACCCGCTGCAGATACTGGCCGTAACCGGTCTTGCTCAAGGCAATGGCCTGTTGGCGTAGATGCTCTGCCGATAGCCAGCCCTGATTGAATGCGATTTCCTCGAGGCAGGCTACTTTCAGGCCCTGTCGCGCCTCAACGGTCTGCACAAAGTACCCCGCATCCATCAGGGATTCGTGGGTACCTGTATCCAGCCAGGCGAAACCGCGACCCAGCAGGCTGACATTCAGATCGCCGCGCTCCAGGTAAGCGGTGTTCACATCGGTTATTTCGAGTTCACCACGAGTCGAGGGTTTGATGTTGCGCGCTATATCGATCACGTCGTTGTCGTAGAAATACAGACCGGTTACAGCGTAATTGGACTTGGGTTGCCTGGGCTTCTCTTCGATAGAGACCGCCTTGCCTTCACTGTTGAACTCAACAACGCCAAAGCGTTCCGGGTCGCTGACGTGGTAGCCAAAAACGGTCGCACCCGATTGCCGTGTGGCCGCTTCCTTGAGCATCGCACTGAAACCGTAACCGTAGAAGATGTTATCGCCGAGAATCAGGCATACGTTGCTGTCGCCGATGAATTCTTCGCCAATGAGGAATGCCTGGGCCAGTCCGTCAGGGGAGGGCTGTTCTGCGTACTCAAGCCGGATGCCGAAGTCGGAGCCGTCACCAAGCAATTTGCGAAAGTTGGGCAGGTCTTCCGGAGTGGATATGACCAGTATTTCTCGAATGCCAGCCAGCATCAGTACCGACAACGGATAATAGATCATCGGTTTGTCATAGATCGGCAGGAGTTGCTTGGAGACGCCACGGGTAATTGGGTGGAGGCGAGTACCAGACCCGCCGGCCAGAATGATGCCTTTCATGGTTGATCCTTTCTTGCAGCGGACGCCGCTGGTCCAGACGAGCCCAGCCGGCCTAGCTGATAATCTCCGGTGAGCACGCGTTGCCACCAGCTGCGATTGTTGAGGTACCACTCTACGGTTTTACGGATCCCGCTTTCGAAGGTTTCCCTGGGCTCCCATCCCAGCTCGCGCTGAATCTTGGAGGCGTCAATCGCGTATCGGTGATCGTGGCCGGGGCGGTCCGTGACGAACGTTATCAGTTCGCTGTAGCTGTTCAGACCGGCAGGTCGCTCGCCGGCAACCAGCTCGTCAAGGAGGGCGCACAATGTCTGCACGACTTCCAGGTTGCGCTTTTCATTGTGGCCGCCAATGTTGTAAGTCTCACCGGTCCGCCCGCGGCTGGCGACCTCCACCAGGGCGCGAGCGTGGTCCTCGACATACAGCCAGTCGCGGATCTGTCCGCCGTTTCCATAGACAGGCAATGGCTTGCCCTGAAGCGCGTTGAGGATCATGTGTGGAATCAGTTTTTCCGGAAAATGATAAGGGCCGTAGTTGTTCGAGCAGTTGGTAATAACCACCGGGAGCCCATAGGTACGATGCCATGCTCGCACCAGATGGTCGGAACTGGCCTTGGTGGCAGAGTAGGGAGAGCTTGGTGCATAGGGTGTTTCTTCGGTAAACAGTGCGTCGCCAGGCTCGAGATCTCCATACACCTCGTCGGTGGAGATGTGATGCAAGCGAAAACCTGCTTTGCGATCTGCGTTCAGCGTGAGCCAATACTGTCGTGTCGCTTCCAGCAGACTGTATGTGCCCACAATATTGGTCTGGATAAAAGCAGAGGGCCCATCTATTGACCTGTCCACGTGGGACTCCGCTGCCAGATGCATCACTATGTCCGGCTGGAAGGCGGCAAACACATGCTGCATTGCCTGTTGATCACAGATGTCCAGGTGATGAAAAGAGTAGCGTTCCGAGCTGGCAGCATCGGCAATCGACTCCAGATTTCCGGCATAGGTAAGCTTGTCGACATTTGCAACCACGTGCACAGTGTTGGCCAACAGGTGACGGATGACAGCCGAGCCAATGAAACCGGCACCACCGGTGATGAGGATGCGCGAACTCATGTGTGCTCCTGGCATGGGTCACTCGGATAGCAGATTTTGCTTGTTATCTCTCAGTCTGATACAGAGCCTCGACGGGAGCAACCATGGAGTGTGGTGACGACATCGGGACCGAATAGTCCGGTCGGCAAGGCGAAATTATCAATTGGCAAGCTTCTTGCTGAAAGTCACCT
The DNA here is from genome assembly GCA_016763285.1 of Pseudomonas sp. Taxonomy (GTDB): domain Bacteria; phylum Pseudomonadota; class Gammaproteobacteria; order Pseudomonadales; family Pseudomonadaceae; genus Halopseudomonas. The sequence continues at coordinate 4,132 of JAESUC010000049.1, read as the reverse complement.
TGACGCACCATTACTGTCATAATGCCAAGATGTTGGCGATATATGCCGTTAGCACAAGGATAAGAAAATGAAGGCCGTTATTCTTGCTGGAGGGCTTGGAACCAGAATCAGCGAGGAATCGCACCTCAAGCCCAAGCCCATGGTTGAAGTGGGCGGTAAGCCAATAATCTGGCACATAATGAAGATCTATCAGCATTACGGGATTACCGATTTCGTTATCTGTCTGGGTTACAAGGGCTATGTCATCAAGGAGTATTTCGCCAACTACTTCCTGCACATGTCGGACGTCACCTTCGATATGGTGGAGAACCGCATGCATATTCACCAGGGTCATGCCGAACCATGGCGTGTCACTCTGGTAGACACGGGTGAGATGTCCAGCACGGGCGGCCGGCTGAAGCGCGTGCGAGAGTACCTTGGCGAGGAAACTTTCTGCTTTACCTACGGTGACGGGGTATCCAACATCAATATTCCTGAGTTGATTGAGTTTCATCGTAACCACGGGAAGTTGGCGACAGTGACCGCGGTTCAGCCCCCCGGTCGCTTCGGCGCGCTGGACATACAGGGCAGCCAGGTCAATGGCTTCCAGGAAAAGCCCCTCGGCGATGGCGGATGGATCAATGGGGGCTTCTTCGTACTTGAACCCGCTGCCCTGGATTACATTGTCGATGACAACACCACGTGGGAATTCGAACCCATGCGGCAGCTGGCGCGCGATGGTGAGCTGATGTGCCATTTCCATAACGGATTCTGGCAACCGATGGATACCCTGCGGGACCGTAATTTTCTCGAAGAACGTTGGGCCAGCGGTAACGCGGAGTGGCGCCTGTGGGAGTAAGTACAGCGTTCTGGGCCGGTCGGCGTGTATTGCTCACCGGGCATACCGGCTTCAAGGGTGGTTGGCTGGCTATCTGGTTGCGCAGCCTGGGAGCTGAAGTGCATGGCATCGCCCTGCCGCCGGAGAGCGAATCTTGCCTGTGGAGTGCCACCGGTCTGGCCGACCGTATGGATGGCCACTTTACCGACATTCGGAATCAGGCGGCTCTGGCGGCGCAGGTTCAGGCGTTTGCTCCTGAGTGTGTCTTCCATCTGGCGGCACAACCCCTGGTGCGCGCCTCCTACCATGACCCCGTAGATACCTACGCAACCAATGTCATGGGCACGGTGAATCTACTCGAGGCTTTGCGTCACACCGAGTCGGTTAAAGTGATCGTGGTGGTGACTACTGATAAATGCTACGAGAATCAGGAGTGGCAGTGGCCGTATCGCGAGAATGATCGATTGGGGGGATTTGATCCCTACAGCAACTCCAAGGCCTGCGCCGAGCTGGTCTGTGCCAGTTACCGCGATGCGTTTTTCAACCCGGCCGGTGTGGCACTGGCCACAGCCCGAGCGGGGAATGTCATTGGCGGGGGTGACTGGGGTGCCGAGCGGCTAATGCCGGATATATTGCGCTGCTGGGACGCCGGAGAAGAGCTCACCTTGCGCTATCCGGCAGCAACTCGTCCGTGGCAGCATGTGCTGGAGCCGCTCAGTGGCTATCTGATGCTGGCAGAGCATTTGATGGGTGTCGGTGCCAGTGGGTCCGGCGCCTTTAATTTCGGACCTGATGATGCCAGTACGGCCAGCGTGGAGTCGGTAGTCAGCCGGATGGCAACGCTTTGGAGCGGTGGCAAGGCACGCTGGCGCTGCAGCGAGCAGGAGCAGCCGCACGAAGCAGGATTGCTGGCGCTGGATTCGTCCCATGCCAGGCATCTTCTGTCCTGGCGTCCCAGGTGGTCCCTGGACTCGGCGCTACGGCACACACTGGACTGGCACGACGGCTGGCGCCAAGGCGATGACATGCATGCGCTCTGTCTTCGGCAGATAGCACTCCATCAAGGCGATTCAGAATGAGCGAAGCACGTAAGCAGCAACTGCGAGAAGACATAGCACGCAAGGTCGCGGAATATGCCGAGCTCAGTCTCGCGCCCGCCACGTTCGTAGCCGGTACTACACCGGTGCCTCCGTCGGGGAAGGTAATAGGTACCGGCGAACTGCAAATGATGACGGAAGCCGTTCTGGACGGGTGGTTGACAACCGGGCGCTTCAACGATGCCTTCGAAAAGCGTCTGGCCAAATACCTCGGACGCCGCTGCGTTCTGACTACCAACTCGGGCTCATCAGCCAACCTTCTGGCGTTTTCCGCATTGACCTCGCCCCGCTTGGGTGAGCGGGCTATCGTTCCCGGCGATGAGGTGATTGCTGTGGCCGCAGGATTTCCGACCACGGTCAATCCCATAATCCAGTGCGGCGCAGTGCCTGTGTTTGTCGATATCGACATGGCCACATGCAACATTGATCCGCAGTTGATCGAGGCAGCCATAACACCTCGCACCAAGGCTGTGATGCTGGCGCATACCTTGGGCAATCCTTTTGATCTGGGTGTGGTCAGGGCGTTGTGTGACAAGCATGACCTCTGGCTCATCGAGGACTGTTGTGACGCTCTTGGTGCGACTTATGACGGCCGCATGGTAGGGTCCTTCGGGGATATCGGCACCTTGAGCTTCTACCCGGCACACCACATCACCATGGGTGAAGGAGGGGCCGTGTTTACCGACAAGCCCTTGCTCAAGCGCATCATGGAGTCCTTCCGGGACTGGGGGCGTGATTGTTACTGCCCGCCGGGGGAAGACAACACCTGCGGCAAACGTTTTGCCTGGCAACTGGGTGACTTGCCGGCAGGCTATGATCATAAATATACCTATGCCCACCTGGGTTACAACCTGAAGATAACCGACATGCAGGCAGCCTGCGCGTTGGCCCAGATGGATCGCCTTGACGATTTCATTGCGGCGCGCAAGCGCAACTTCACCTGGCTGCGGGAACGGTTGCAGGGCAGTAGCGAGTACCTTGTCCTGCCGCAGGCGACCCCGAAAAGTGACCCTTCCTGGTTCGGATTTCCGCTTACCGTACGTGACGGCGAGCGCTTCAAGCGGGTAGATCTGCTCCGTTTCCTGGATGCCAGAGGCGTTGGTACACGCTTGCTCTTTGCCGGTAATCTGGTGCGCCAACCCTATATGCAAGGCCGCAACTACCGCGTTGCAGGTCCGTTGCCGGTTACCGAAAAAGTCATGCATGACACTTTCTGGGTCGGCATCTGGCCGGGGCTCGGTGAAGAGCAGCTTGAGCACATCGCTGCAAGCATCGAGCTGTTTTTCGCGAGGATCGTCTGATGCGAGCCTACGTGCTCTGCGGTGGACTGGGAACGCGCTTGCAGACTGTGATACAGGGCGGTCAGAAAGCGGTGGTAGAGGTTCAGGGCGAGCCGTTCCTGTTGTTGGTATTGAGAGAGCTAAGGGCGGCCGGTATCCGGGAAGCGGTGCTATGCGCCGGTCATCGAGCGGACCAGTTGCAGGCCCTGCTTGACCGCCTGTCCAGTCGCTCGGACCTGCTGCTGCATCTGGTGGTTGAACAAACCCCATTGGGAACCGGCGGCGCCTTGCTCAATGCGCTGCAACATTGGCCGGTTGAGCAGCCCTACCTGGTGCTCAATGCCGATACCTTTTTGACCAGCCAGGCCTACTCCCTTCCTACCGAGGGCACGCAGAATCTGATTCTGGCCGCAGAGGCGGCCGATCGCTCCCGCTACGGCAGTCTGAGCATCGAATCGGACGGACGGGTATCGGGGTTGAACGAGAAGGGTAGGGCGGGTCCCGGGCCGGTCAACGCCGGAGTCTATCGCCTTACGGCCAGTGCCCTGGCTGGAGAGCCTGTGCGTCCCTGCTCCATGGAGCACGACCTGCTTCCCGGTCTGATTGCACGCCAGCAATTGTATGCCGTTCATTACAGCGGGCCTTTTGCCGATATAGGCACGCCTGAATCGTTGGCAGCTTTCAGCCAGTCAGAACAATGGAGTCAGCCGTTATGAGCCGCTTGCTGGAGATGCTGACAGTCGGGTCCGAGCAATCCATTCTGGATGCGGTCAAATGCATCGAGTCGGGCGATCTGCAGATTGCTTTTGTCGTCGAAGCGGACCAGCGTCTGGTGGGCGTGGTGACCAACGGTGACGTGCGCCGCTATCTGCTGCAGGGCGGCGATACCAAACTTCCAGTATCGGCGTGCATGAATCGAAGCTTCCGGGCTGTGGAAG
>JAESUC010000048.1 GCA_016763285.1 Pseudomonas sp. | reverse complement strand
TTTTTCAGTGCCGGTGTGCCTGCGGCCGACAGCCGCAAGCTACGCCAGACTCAGTGCTCGACGCCACCTTCACCATGGATGTGACCATGGGCGATTTCGTCTTCGGTTGCATCACGCACATCCACGACCTTGACTTCGAAGGTCAGGCGCTGGCCAGCCAGGGGATGGTTACCGTCCACAGTCACTTCATCACCCTCGACCGCGGTGATGGTCACGATCTGCATGCTGCCATCCGGGCCGGAGGCATGGAACTGCATGCCGGGCTCGAGCTCGTCGACGCCCTCGAACATGTTGCGACCCAACACGGCAACCAGCTCGGCGCTGAATTCACCATAGGCGTTTTCCGGCTCAACGGTAACTTTCAGCTCGTCACCAGGCTGCTTGCCTTCCAGTTCCTGCTCAAGACCCGGGATGATGTTGCCGGCACCTTGCAGGTAAACCAGCGGACCACCACCGGCGGACGAATCCAGTACTTCGCCGGCATCATCGGTGAGTGTGTATTCAATCGATACGGCTTTGTTCGCAGCAATCTGCATAATTCGTCACCTGTCTTTTCGCTTAAAACGGGGCAGTTTACGCCGTTTGACGGCCAAACGCACGGGTTGACCGACGCGCGGGTGGCATAACAGCCTGCCGGACTTGGGACTATTCGCCTCAAAAAAGTCTGAGAACTGCCTCAAACCGGACTTTCCCTCGCTACGAACGCCTAAGCCCGACAGGCTGCTAGACTATGAGTCTGAATAATCAACGGCCCTTTCAGCCTGATGAACACGAGGTGAGAATGACCCGGCGAACGGTACTGGTGATCAACTGCGGCAGTTCCTCCATCAAGTTCGCCCTGCGCCGGGAAGGCGATGGGCAAGCAATACTGAGCGGCCTCGCCGAACGACTTGGCGGCGAGCAGGCAACACTGGCATGGAAGGCCGGCGACCAGCGCGAACAGATCCAACTGGGCGACGGCAGCCACAGTGCCGCCATGGCGGCACTGCTCCCCCTGATCGAACAGCATGCCGACCAGCCACTGAGCGCTGTGGGCCATCGAGTGGTGCACGGTGGCGAACACTTCACCCGTGCCCAGCGAATCGACGACAGCGTGATCTCAGCGATTACCGCCAACGCCGCTCTGGCACCGCTGCACAACCCGGCAAATCTGACCGGTATACACGCCGCCATGGACGTGCTCCCGGACATCCCCCACGTCGCCATCTTCGACACCGCCTTTCATCAGAGCATGCCTGCCCACGCCTATCGTTACGCCCTGCCGCAAGCGCTCTATGCCGACCATGCCATCCGCCGCTATGGGTTTCATGGCACCAGCCATCAATACGTGACCAACCAGGCTGGCGAGCTGACCGGCCGCGGGACCGCCAAGGGTGCCTGGCTGAGCGCCCACCTGGGCAACGGTTGCTCCAGCTGCGCCGTGCTGGATGGACGCAGTCTGGACACCAGCATGGGACTGACACCGCTCGAAGGTCTGGTCATGGGCACGCGCAGTGGCGACGTGGACCCCAATCTGCATGCCCACCTGGGTCGCACCCTGGGCTGGGACCTGCCACGTATCGAACAGCTGCTCAACCGCGAAAGCGGGCTGCTGGGGCTGTCCGGCCTGTCCAATGACATGCGCCAGCTGGAACAGGCCGCCGAACAGGGGCACGAGGGCGCCCAACTGGCCATCGAGGTGTTCTGCTATCGGCTGGCACGCTCGCTACTGGGCCTGGGTGCGGCCCTGCCCCGCCTCGACGGACTACTCTTTACCGGCGGCATAGGCGAGAACTCGGCTCGGATCCGCGCCCGCACGGTGGAACATATGGCCATACTGGGTCTCAAAATCGATGCCGCTGCCAACACCGGCGTGGGCCGCGGTGCAGCCGCACCCATCCATGCCGACGGCTCAACGGCCATCTGGGTCATACCCACGGACGAGGAGCGCCAGATAGCCGAAGAGAGCCTGGCGCTGCTCGACCAACCCTAATACAACAGGCGGGACGCTTGCATGCACACCTTCTTTATCGCACCAACCGGGTTCGGGGTCGGACTCACCTCGATCAGCCTCGGGCTGATTCGCTCCCTGCAACGCACCGGGCTGCGGGTACACTTTCTCAAGCCCATTGCCCAACCCCACCCGGGGGACCTGGGCCCGGAACGCTCCACCGAACTGATCAGCCGCACCCTCGACCTCAAGCCGCCGAAGCCGCTGGCCCTGGCAGACGTCGAACACCGGCTGGCGAACGGTCAACTGGATGAAGTCCTCGAGGACATTGTCAGCAACTACCAGCTGGCGGCCATCGACGCCGACGTGGTGATCGTCGAGGGCATGGTGCCCACCCGCCAGGCAAGCTATGCCGCGCGGATCAACCACCACCTGGCGCGCAGCCTGGATGCGGACGTGATTCTCGTCACCGCTCCGGATGATGACGACATGTCGAGCCTCGCCGATCGCATCGAGATCCACGCCCAGGGCTTCGGCGGACCGAGCCATCCCAAGGTGCTCGGTGTGATCGTCAACAAGGTACGCGATCTGGAGCTTGCCGATGGCCCGCCTGCCGACCGGGGCGAACTCAAGCGCACCCTCAAGGAGTTTGCGCTGGCTTTGAAGCAGGAATCGCAGGTGCTCGATACCGAGGACTTCCGCCTGATCGGCTGCATTCCCTGGGAAGAGACGCTCAACGCACCGCGTACCTCGGATGTGGCTGAGCTGCTGCACGCCTCGATACTCCACGAAGGACAGATACAGAGCCGCCGCGTGATGGAAATCGCGCTCTGCGCGCGCACCGTGCCCAACATAGTCGAGCGCCTGAAGCCTGGAACACTGATTGTCACTCCGGGTGACCGGGACGACATCATCATTGCCGCCAGCCTGGCGTCGCTGGCCGGCACCCCGCTGGCCGGACTGATGCTCACCAGCGGTTTCCAACCCGACGAGCGCGTCATGCAACTGTGCCAGCCCGCCCTGGCCAGTGGCCTGCCGGTGCTGTGCACCAGCACCAACACCTTCGAAACGGCGACGCGCCTGGACCGCATGAACCGCGAAATCCCTGTGGACGACCACGAGCGCGCCGAACAGGTCACCGAATTCGCCGCCTCGCACATCGACCACGCCTGGCTGGAACGGCGCTGCGACGCACCCCGCGAGGTGCGCATGTCACCACCGGCCTTCCGCTACCAGCTGATGACCCGCGCGCAGAAGGCCGCCAAGCGCATCGTTCTGCCCGAAGGCGATGAGCCGCGCACGGTACAGGCAGCGGCGATCTGCCAGCGCCGGGGCATTGCCCGCTGCGTATTGCTGGCCAAGCGCGAATCGGTGGAAGCCGTGGCGCGCGCCCAGCATATCGTGCTGCCCGATGACCTGGAGATCATCGACCCGGAGGAGGTGCGCGAACGCTATGTCGACAAGATGGTCGAGTTCCGCGCCGGCAAGGGTCTGAATGCACCCATGGCACTGCAGCAACTCGAGGACAACGTGGTACTCGGCACCATGATGCTGGCCCTGGATGAAGTGGACGGTCTGGTCTCGGGGGCCATCCACACGACGGCCAACACCATCCGGCCGGCGTTCCAGCTGATCAAGACGGCACCGGGCTACAACCTGGTGTCTTCGATCTTTTTCATGTTGCTGCCTGAGCAGGTGCTGGTCTATGGCGATTGCGCAGTAAACCCCGACCCCAATGCCGAGGAGCTGGCCGAGATCGCGATCCAGAGCGCACGTTCCGCGGAATCCTTCGGCATCCCTGCACGGGTGGCCATGATCAGTTACTCGACCGGCAAGTCCGGCACCGGTGAGGATGTGGAAAAAGTCCGCGAAGCGACGCGCATCGCCGCCGAGCGCGAGCCGGGACTTCTGATCGACGGCCCGCTCCAGTATGATGCAGCCGCGATTGCCAGCGTCGGTCTGCAGAAGGCGCCGGACAGCCCGGTGGCCGGCAAGGCAACGGTGTTTGTATTCCCGGATCTGAATACCGGCAATACCACCTACAAGGCCGTGCAGCGCAGTGCCAACGTGGTCAGCGTGGGCCCCATGCTGCAGGGGCTGCGCAAACCGGTCAATGACCTGTCGCGCGGCGCTCTGGTGGACGATATCGTCTACACCATTGCCCTTACTGCCATACAGGCAGACAAATAAAAAACGATCAGAGGGCCGGATGACCCGTGCCGGCCCCATTGAAAGAGCACCCTTCCATGCTGAGTTTCCTGCCTCACGCCCTACGCGGCGCCCTGGCTACCCTGCTGTTGATACTCAACACGCTGATCTGCTTCAGCGTTCTGTTCCCCATCTCCATGGTCAAATTGCTACCCATGCCGCGACTGCAGGTGCACTGCACCCGCGCGATAATTCGCATCGCCGAGTTCTGGATACGCTGCAATAGTGGCTGGATGCAGCTCAGCGGCAATACCGAATGGGATGTCAAAGGCGTAGCCCAGCTCGACTACGACGGCTGGTATCTGGTCACCAGCAATCACCAGAGCTGGGTCGACATCCTGGTGCTGCAGCACAATCTCAATCGCCAGATGCCCATGCTCAAGTTCTTTCTCAAACAGGAACTGATCTGGGTGCCCGTAATTGGCATCTGCTGGTGGG
>JAESUC010000047.1 GCA_016763285.1 Pseudomonas sp. | reverse complement strand
GACCCCCATGGACAGCCTGCGCGCAGGGGCCGACCTGGTCACTTTCAGCGGCGACAAGCTGCTCGGCGGCCCCCAGGCCGGTATTGTCGTCGGCCGCCGCAGCCTGATCGACCGCTTGAAAAAGAACCCTCTGAAACGCGCCCTGCGCTGCGACAAGCTGACCCTGGCCGCCCTGGAGGCCGTTCTCAGCCTGTATGCCAGCCCCGAAACACTGGCGCAGAGGTTGCCTGCCCTGCGCTGGCTCAGTCGTCCGCAGCTCGAGATAGCCCAGCAGGTAGAACGCCTGCTGCCAGCGTTCCAGCAGTGGGCCGGACCCACGGTGCACGTGACCGGCACCGCGGTCATGGGGCAGATCGGCAGCGGCTCGCTCCCCGTGGAGCGCTTGCCCAGTCATGCCATAGGCATGAGACCGATCGCCACACAGGGCTCCACCAATCGCCGCCTGCTGGCACTGCAACGGGCGCTTCTGGACATGCCGGTGCCGGTGGTTGGCCGGATCCATGACGGCAGCCTGCTGCTCGATCTGCGTTGCCTGGACGAGGAGTCCCTGCTGATCGCTCAGCTGGTAGCGGCTGCGCAGCGATGATCGTCGCAACCGCCGGCCATGTGGACCATGGCAAGACCGCCCTGATCAAAGCCCTGACCGGACAACAGACCGACCGCACGGCCGAAGAGCAGCGCCGTGGCATGAGCATCGAGCTCGGCTATGCGTTCCTGCAGCCCCCCTCCGGCCGGCCTGTCGATTTTGTCGACGTGCCCGGCCATGGCAAATTCATGCGTACCCTGCTCGCCGGGGTGGCGTGTGTGGATGCCCTGTTGCTGGTGGTTGCCGCCGATGACGGGGTCATGCCCCAGACCCTTGAACACCTGGCACTTATCGGGCTGCTGGGCATTCGACAGGTCATTGTGGTGATCAGCAAGACCACACTGGCAGCGCCCGGGCAGATCAACGCACTGGAGCAGGATCTGCGTGAGCGCGTTCAGGCCCAGGGGTGTTCCGACCCCGTCTGCTTCGGGGTCGACAGCGTGACAGGCGCGGGCATCGACGCCCTGCGAACGCACCTGCTGCAAACGGCCGCAGCCACCAGGGAGCACGCGGGTGACCAGCCTGCGCGAATGGTCATCGATCGTTATTTCAGCCAGCCGGGACTCGGCCCGGTGGTGACCGGTACGGTCATCGGTGGCGCCATTGCCGTGGGCAACTTCCTGCAGCTTTCCGACAGCGGCGAGACGGTAAGAGTGCGTGGCATACAGATACACCACTCGGACGCCCAGCGGGCGCAGGCCGGCCAGCGCTGTGCCCTCAATCTGAGCGGCGACCTGAGCGCGGCCGCACCCGGACGCGGCAGCCAGTTGCTCGCGCAAGGCCGCTGGTCGCCCACCGACCGGTTTGACGCGCACATGCAGCTGAGCGTATCCAGGCTGCCCGGCCGCGTGCAGCTGCATGTCGGCAGCGCCACGATCAATGCGCGTCTGGTGCCCCTCAAGGGCTTCACCAGCGCCCGGGGCAGCTATGGCCAATGGATCCTCGAGCAGCCGATCTGCTGCTTCCAGGGCGACCGCTTTCTGGTGCGCGATCCTGCGGCGCGACAGCTGCTGGGCAGTGGTCGGGTGGTCGATCCGTACGCGCCCCAGCGTGGGCGCCAGCACCCCCAGCGCCTGGCGGTGTTGCAGGCCCTCGAGCAGCCGGTCCTTTCGCAGTGCCTCGAGCAACTGCTCGATGCCTCACCCGACGGCATCGATCTGCAGCAGTTCATACTGTGCCGACAGATCGAGCAGCTTCCTGTCCTGGGTGACGACATGTTCAATACGGGACACTGGCTGTTTCGCCACAGCCGTCTCCGTGCCCTCGCTCAACGTGCGGTGCAGTGCGTCGCCGATCAGCACCGGCAGCACCCACAACGCCTGGGACCGACCCGCCCACAATTGGCCAGGATGCTGGATCGGGCAGCGGACAGCAGACTTCTGGCCCTGGCACTGAGAAACTGCCTGAATAACAACCTGCTGCGCCAGACCGGCGCCTGCCTGCACCTGCCGGATCACTCCCCCGCTCCGGACCCGGAGCTCCAGGGCGTTTTTCAGCAGGTCGAGCCGCTGTTTCTCGCGTGCTCACCCAGACCGCCGGTGATTGGCGAGCTGACCGAGCAGTTGAGTATCGACAAGACCAGCCTGCTGCAGGCCCTTGATCGTCTGTGTACAGCCGGGCTGCTGGTATTTGTTTCACGCAACCGCTATCTGTTGCCCGGTGCAGCCGATCAGCTGCTCGAGGTGGCCCGGGGACTGGCCGCGGCAGATCAGCATGGCTCGTTCAGTACTGCGGATTTTCGTGACCAGAGCGGCATCGGTCGCAATCACAGCGTCGCGGTGCTGGAGTACTTCGATCGCCACCGCCTGACCCGGCAGCAACAGGGCCTACGGGTGATGATCTAGCTGACCACCTGCCCACCTGCCCGTCTGGCCTGCCGCGCCATGATCACCACCAGCAGGCCGCAGCCCGCCATCACTGCCGCCATGGGCACCGCCGTGCCGTTATGCAATATGCCCACCAGCGCCGAGGTGATGCCGGCAATGACAAACTGCATGGTACCCATCAGCGCCGAGGCCACACCCGCCTGATGGCCATGGCCGGCCATGGCACAGGCCGAGGAATTCGGCAGCACCAGCGCCACCACGGCAACACTGCCGAATAGCGGCAGCAGCAGAGGCCAGAGGGCCTCGGGCTGCCACAGCGCCGTACCCAGCAACCAGAAGGTACACAGCAGATAGATCAACGTGGTGCGTTGCAGCAATTTTACCGGTGGGCGCCGGCGCAGCATGCGACTGTTGAACTGGGCAAACAGGATGAAACCGGCCGCTATGGCACCGAAGAACCAGCCAAAATGCTCGGCCGGTACGCCATACAGCTCGATGATCACAAACGGCGATCCGGCTATGTAGGCAAACATGCCGGAAATGGCGATACCCCCCGTTAGCGCGTGGAACATGAATACCGGTTCGCGCAGCAACTGCGCATAGCGACCGAAGGCGCTGGACAGCGCTGCCGGCGGGTGCAGGTTGCTCAGGGTTTCGCGCAGACCAAAAAATACCGCAAAGGCAAAGAGTGAAGAAAAGGCGGCAAGAAACAGGAAGATCAGCGGCCAGCCCCCCAGCTTGAGGAACAGACCGCCACCCAGGGGCGCCAGAATGGGCGCCACTCCCATGACCAGCATCAGCTGGGAAAAGGCCTTGGCTGCATCGATAGGCTTGCACAGGTCACGCACCACCGCGCGGGTCACCACCATGCCGGCGCAGCCACCGAGCGCCTGGGCAAACCGGGCAGCCAGCAGCCACTCCAGGGTGGGCGCCAGCGCGCAGGCCAGCGAAGCCAGCGCAAACAGAGCGATGCCGAACAGCAATGGCTTGCGCCGGCCAAAGCGGTCCGCCAGGGGTCCGTAGAAGATCTGCCCGGAAGCAAGGCCCAGGAAATACACCGACATGCTCAGCTGGATGTGTTCGATGTCGGTGCCAAATGAGCTGGCCATGGCCGGAAAGGCAGGCAGGTACAGGTCGATCGCCAGCGGGCCAAAGGCACTGAGGCCACCGAGGATCAGAAGGATATTGAAGGGCATGACGTGTTCCGTAGGCGACTGCGGAGCGGGCTCCGATGCATAGCGGGTCATGATGACAGAAAACCGCCGAAACTGCCGGCAACAGAGTGTTGCAGCAAAGCGCCGCAGCGACGACAGGAATCAGCCGGGCAGGCTCGTGCGCCTGCCCGGCTGAAGCTCAGCGGCGAACCAGGAAGGTCCTGCCCGCAGTGAATGCACCGATCATCAGCAACGCCAGAACCGCCGGCACCAGGTTGCCCTCGATCTGCGGCAGAGTGCGCAGGAAGACGAAGGCCACCGCTGTCGGCGCCACGAAGCGCACCAGAAACTGCCAGGCGCCGAACCAGCGGGCGTTGGTTGCCATCTGCGCGATGACTTCCTCGCGGGTCAGGGCCCAGCCGGCGAACAGCGCAATCAGCAGACCGCCCAGGGGCATCAGGATGTTGGTAATGAACTCCAGTACGTCGAACGGAGAACGGCCGAACAGGCTGTGGGTGATGGTGCCTTCAGACCACAGATTGAAGCTGAAGACGGTCACCAGACCGAGCAACCAGCAGCTGCTCACCATCAACAGCACGGCGACAGGTCGGCTGAAACCGAAACGCTCCACCAGCCAGGCGGCCACCGGCTCGACCAGGGAGATCGCGGAGGTCAGCGCGGCGCCAATCACCAGGATGAAGAACACGCCACCGAGCAGCGAACCACCGGGCAGATCAGCGAAGGCGATTGGCAGGGTGACGAACATCAGACCCGGCCCCTGGCCCGCTTCCATGCCGCTACCGAAGACCAGAGCAAAAATGGCCACGCCGGCCATCAGCGCGATCAGGGTATCGACAAAGGCAATGGAGATGGCCGTGCGAGTCAGTGACGCGTCATCGGACATATAGGCCCCGTAGGCCATGATCGCGCCCATCCCCAGGCTCAGGGTGAAGAAGGACTGCCCCATTGCCTCCAGCCAGCCCTCCAGGCTCAGATCGGCCAGATTGAAGGTGAACAGAAAGCTCAGCGCCGCGCCGGCATCGCCGACAATGACCGCATAGATCAGAATCACCAGCAGGATCAGGAACAGGGCCGGCATCATGAAACGCAGCCCGCCTTCAATACCCTTGTGAATGCCCATACCGACGATCAGGCCGGAAGCGGCAATGAAAATCGTGTGATACAGCACCAGCAGGCCAGGCGAGCCGAGCAGCGTATCGAACGACGCACCGATCTCCGTGGCATCGGCTCCCGCCAGCGCGCCGGAAAACATCTGCACGGTGTAATGGATGGCCCAGCCGGCGATCACCGAGTAGAAGCTCAGAATCAGAAAGGCCGCAGCGGCGCCCATCCAGCCGATCGCCTGCCAGCTCCGACTGGTGCCATGGCTCTCGGTCAGATGCCGCATGCCCAGGATCGGGCTGCGACGGCTGGAGCGGCCAAGCAGGGTTTCGGCAATCAGGATCGGGATACCGACCATCGCAATGGTGACTGCATAGACAAGAATGAAGGCGCCGCCGCCGTTTTCCCCGGCCAGATAGGGAAAACGCCAGAGGTTGCCCAGGCCAACGGCCGAGCCGACCGCTGCCAGCAGGAAGGTACCTTTATGGGTCCAGATATTGCGAGAGCTCATCAGATAGGGTTTCCAGGACTGATTTATCAGGAAAAAAACGCCGGCAAGGGTACCATAGGCAACCCACGAGCTCGACCGGACCGACCATGAAACCGACCAATGCACCGACCCGCAAGGCACTGGCTCTGGCCACCGGGTTCATCACGCCCTACCGCTGGCAGGTGGTGGGCGCCGTGCTGGCCCTGACCTTTACCGCAGGGATCACCCTCTCCCTGGGCCAGGGCCTGAGACTGCTGGTAGACGAGGGCTTCGCCACCCGTTCGCCAGAGTTGCTCAACCAGTCTGTCGCCCTGTTTGCCGTCCTGATTCTGGCGTTGGCCATCGGCACCTTTGCACGTTTCTATCTGGTGTCCTGGATTGGCGAGCGCGTCGTGGCTGATATCCGCAGTCAGGTATTCGATCACCTGGTCGACTTGCATCCGGGCTTCTATGAAACCAACCGCGGCCTGGAAATCCAGTCGCGACTGACCGCCGACACCACGGTGCTGCAATCGGTCATTGGCTCTACGGTATCCATTGCCCTGCGCAACGCCCTGATGCTGCTTGGCGGCGTGGTACTGCTGTTCATCACCAATCCCAAACTGACCAGCATCGTCATGCTCGCGATCCCCCTGGTCATCGCACCGATCCTGTTCTTTGGCCGGCGGGTGCGCAAGCTTTCGCGTCTGAGCCAGGACCGGGTGGCCGATGTCGGCAGCTACGTGGGCGAGATCCTCGGACAGATCAAGACCGTCCAGGCCTACAACCACCAGTCACGGGACAAGACGCGCTTTGCCACGGTGGTCGAGGACGCCTTTCAGGTGGCCCGACAGCGTATCCGCCAGCGCGCCTGGCTGACCTTCGTGGTCATCCTGCTGGTACTCGGGGCCATAGGGGTCATGCTCTGGGTCGGCGGCATGGACGTGATCGCCGGCCGCATCAGCGGTGGCGAGCTTGCCGCTTTCGTTTTCTACAGCCTGATTGTCGGCGTATCGGCTGGCGCGCTCAGCGAGGTCATTGGCGAACTGCAGCGCGCGGCCGGCGCCGGTGCCCGTATTGCCGAGCTGCTGCGCACCGAGCGCGAGATTGCCGCGCCGCCGGTCGAGGACCTGTGCCATTTGCCCGAGCGCATCCAGGGCAACGTGGTGTTCGAGAATCTGGCGTTCGCCTACCCGGGCAGACCGGAGGTGAATGCGATCGATGGCTTCAGTCTGCAGATCTGCCCCGGAGAAACACTGGCACTGGTAGGGCCGTCAGGTGCCGGCAAGTCCACCCTGTTCGATCTGCTGTTGCGCTTCTTTGACCCGACCTCCGGCCGTATCACCCTGGAAGGCTGCGATATCCGCCTCCTGGACCCCATCGATCTGCGCCGCTGCTTCGCCCTGGTGTCACAGAATCCCACCCTGTTCCACGGTAGCGTGGTGGAGAACATCCGTTACGGTCGACCCGGGGCCACGCTGGACGAGGTCATCGCTGCAGCGCGTGCCGCCCATGCCGATGAATTCATCCAGCAGATGCCCCAGGGTTATGACACTCATCTGGGTGACGCCGGCCTTGGACTGTCTGGCGGTCAGAAGCAGCGCCTGGCCATCGCCCGGGCGCTGCTCACCGACGCCCCCATGCTGCTGCTCGATGAAGCCACCAGCGCACTGGATGCCCAGAGCGAACATCTGATCCAGCAGGCCTTGCCGGCGTTGATGCAGGGGCGCACCACGCTGGTCATCGCCCACCGCCTGGCGACGGTGCAACATGCCGATCGCATAGCCGTCATGGACGGAGGCCGGCTGGTGGCGCTGGGTACCCATAGCGAACTGATCGAAAGCAACCCGTTGTATGCCCGGCTGGCGCAGCTGCAGTTTGGTACCCACGGCGCCTGAGCGGCGGACGACTCAGCCCCGCAGGCGGGTGCGCACGGCCCGGGCGATACGCTCGAGGGCCTGTTCCACAACCGCTCGACGGGTACCGATATTGAGCCGCATGTAACCGCTGCCCGCATCGCCAAAACTGCTTCCCGGGTTCATCCCCACCCTGGCTTCCCGGATGAAAAACTCCTTGAGCTGGGCATCACCGAGTCCCAGGGCCCTGCAGTCCAGCCAGAGCAGATAAGTGCCCTCGGGCCGATCCACACGAAGCTCCGGAACCTGGTCGGCCAGAAAGGCACAGGCCAGGTCGACGTTGCCCTGCAGGTAGTCCAGCAGCGCGTCCAGCCAGGGGCCGCCATGGCGGTAGGCGGCCTCGAAGGCGACAATGCTGAAGGGATTGGCCGGCTCCATGTGCATGCGCTCGAAAACGCGCTGCAGCATCTGCCGGTGTTCGGGGTCTGGCACCACCAGGGCCGAGAGCCCCATCCCGGCGATATTGAAACTCTTGCTCGGCGCCACAGCCGTGATGATCCGGTCGGCTTCGCCTGCCAGGGTCGCCAGCATGCGATGGGGGTGCCCGGCAAAGGTCAGGTCGCAATGAATATCATCTGACAGAATCAGCAGATCGTGCCGTCTGGCGATCTCCAGTAATGCGCGCAGTTCGTCCTCGCGCCAGACTCGCCCGACGGGATTGTGCGGCGAGCACAACGCGAGTATCCGGGCCTGGCTAGCACATTCTTCGAGATGGTCGAGATCCATGCGGTATTCGCCGTCTACCCGCACCAGCGGGTTGATCACCAGACGTCGCGCGGTCTTGCTCGCGGCGCTGAAGAAAGGGGGATACACCGGAGGTTGTATGATGATGCCTTCACCCTCTGCGGCGAAGGCCAGGGCCACCGCGTGCAGAGAAGGCACAACCCCGGGCGCCAGCATGATCCAGTCACGCTCTATGTGCCAGTCGTGCCGCTGCGCGTACCAGTCGATCATCGCCTCATACAGCGTGTCCGGAAACAGCGAGTAGCCATAGACCGGATGCCCGGCCCTGGCTATCAGAGCCTGGACCACTTCGTCCGGCGCGGCAAAGTCGGTATCGGCTACCCACATCGGTAGCACATCTTCGGTACCGAACACTTTGCCGCGCGCGTCGAATTTGACCGAACCGGTATTGGTTCGGTCAATCTGCTGGTCAAAATCGAATGTCACCACCATGTTCTCCCTGCTCGTGGTCCGGAATGACCGCCGAGCAGAGTGCGCAGCTCAGCGGGTACGTTCCCAGACAGTTACCTCGGACAGACTGTGCTGGAACTTGTGCTGGGTTTCGCGAATGACGAACTCCAGCTTGCGTGCTTCTGATACCTGGACGAAGTGCCCCCCCAGGATGTCACGCAGACCGTCCAGCGTGGTGTAGCTTTCGCCATCCTTCTTGAAGCCACCAATCCACTGGTCCTTCGGCGTGTGCTCCTCCAGCCAGGTGTAGGGCGACGCGACCACCAGAAGACCGCCGACATTCAGACGTTCATGCACCTGGCCGAGGAACTGGGACGGATTGTACAGGCGATCGATCAGGTTGACTGCCATGATCAGATCATAGCCGGTGAACTGCGGCTTGAGATTGCAGGCATCGCCCTGGAAGAACGCAACCCGCTGCGTGGTGTCCTGCAGCCCGTGCTGCTCCAGGGTTGCAGTGCGGTAGGAGACCAGATCGCCCTCCTCGGTCAGCGTATAGCGCAGGACGCCCTGCTCGGCCATCTCGACGCCCTGCCCGACAAACCGGGCGGAAAAATCGATGCCGGTCACATGCTCGAAATGCCGCGCCAGTTCGAAGGTACCCCGGCCTGAAGCACACCCCAGATCCAGCGCCTTGCGCGCCGGTTTGTCGCCCATCATCTCGATACACAGCTGCGCCATGGCAGCAGGAAAATTGGCTACGTTGAACCAGGTATCACCGTAATGGAACTCGGCATATTCGGACATCTGCCGATCACTTTCGTAATAGGCATTCGGCTCTTTGACTGCGGCATGGCTGGACACGTAACGGAACCCCGCGTGCTGGAAGAAGTGACGACGGAAAGCATAGCGGGCAGTGCGCAAGGTCTCATTGCCGCACGATGCCCATGAACCCCCCTTGATCAGATTGTGCTGATTGTCGAAGGTAGGGGTAGTGAAATCGTCATACATCGGATGGACCTCGAACCCATCGAACGGGTACATGGGCGTTTCCATCCACTGCCAGACGTTACCAACCACGTCGAAAAACTCGCCGTGGGCAAAGCGATTGACCGGACAGGATGATGCCCCGTGGTCCAGTTGCAGATTGGCCGCAGCCGGCGTGTCGGCATGCACTTCGGCCACACCCGCGACCTCGTAGAGCCGGTACCACTCGTCCTCGGTGGGTAGCCGGATAGGCTCGCCAGTCACCTCGGCCTTCCAGTTGCAGAAGGCCTTGGCCTCGAGGTAATTGACCTCCACCGGCCAGTCCCAGCGCATCTCCACTTCTTCCGTCATCAGCCGCAGGCGCCACTGCGGGCCCGGTATCCAGAAGCTCGGATGGGTTGCCCTGGCAAAGCTGCGCCATTGCAGGCCCTCTTCGTCCCAGTAGGCATCGGTCTGATATCCGCCCGCCTCGACGAAGGGCAGAAACTCGGCGTTGGACACGAGCATGCGACTCGCCTTGAACGCGTCCACCGCCACCCGGCGCATGCCGTATTCGTTATCCCAGCCGTAATAGGAGGCGTCCCTGCGCTTGCCCAGTTCCACACTGCCGGCGGGGACCGGGACCAGCTCGTTGGCCGGTGCCTGACCGTGTTCGCTGCGCGGCAACCACTCGGGTTGCGAACGCAGGTACTCGATCCTGTGCTGGCGAATCAGCACGCTGGAGGTCTCCAGGTGAATCAACTCATGCTCTATGCCCATGATCACCGGCCACCATGCGCTCTCCCAGGTGATCGGCAGCGTCAGCGGCAACTCGGAGATCAACTGCAGGACGGCGCTGCGTACCTTGTCGCGGTAGGTCTTGACCTCGGACACGCTGGGCCAGTCGTAATGGGTTTCGTCCAGGTCATCCCAGCTCATCTCATCCACGCCCACGGCAAAGATCGACTCCAGCCGCGGGTCAATCCGATGCGGGAGCAGCTTGGCCAGCACAAGCTTGTTGACGATGAAGGTGGCGGTGTGACCGTAATAGAAAATCAGTGGATGACGCAGTGGAATGGCTTTCTCGTAGAACGCACGCTCGTCCGCCAGGGTAAGGAAGAGCGACTCGTAACGTTCGAAAACGGCGGTGAAGTACGCCGCAATCTCCGCTCGCTTGTGCGCCGGGTCGCCGCTGTCCAGGGCAGGTGTGCGTTGTAACAGGGCAGTTCCGGGGGCATGAAAACGTTCGGCAATAGTCATTGGCAAGGTCCTTGGGCGGTGGGTCCGCTGATCTTGAGTGCGCCAACAATTATGCCACTGACCCTGTTACAGGCCGGCTTAAAATCGTGTGTATTCGTGTCGTTGGATGTCAGCGCAACCGGCGCAGCTGGTCTGCGCCGGTTGCCTGCGGTTCAGTTTCCGGGCGCTTGATTGGCATGCAGGCGCACGTTGAGCTCGTCCACGACGGGTGCCCATTCGGCATCTTCCACGATCTCTTCCTTCAGGAAGGCAGCCTGGCCCGGCGACCAGAAAGGTGCCTCGGACAGCTTGATGTCGTCCGCAAGCGGGTAGTGATCAGCAATAAAGGCTTCGATACTGGCCTCGTCCC
Organism: Pseudomonas sp.; assembly: GCA_016763285.1. Classification (GTDB taxonomy): domain Bacteria; phylum Pseudomonadota; class Gammaproteobacteria; order Pseudomonadales; family Pseudomonadaceae; genus Halopseudomonas. Next base: position 27,332 of record JAESUC010000047.1, on the reverse strand, counting down.
CATCCAGTCCCAGTTGCTCGAACAGTGTCTGCAAATTCTTGTGTTGCGTGTCCATGTAATCTCTCCTGTGTGCTGCTGATGTCGGCACGGACCCGACTCGATGCCCTTGCCCGTTAACTTGGAGGATAGCAAAGACCTTCAGTTCCCCGGCTGCTGCGCGCCAGGCGCTACGAAGCCACCTCCGTGCCCGCTTGTGCCTGAAACTGCTGGAAACTGCTTCATGAAATGTCAGCGCGGGCCTGCGCGGTTGCGCCACCGAAACGCATGTGTATGCTGAAAAACTTCGCTTGCAACGGCTGCTCACCCATGTTCCAAGTCCATCGCGTGCCAGGCGCACGATCCGCGCCCTGGATTGCCTTTGTGTTGATCGCAAATACATTGAATCTGGCTGGTGCAGGCACGGCCTTCGCCCAGGAACAGACCTCTGCCGCCCGGGTAGAAGTGGAAGAGACACGGGAAAGTGAACTCATCAACCAGATACCATTGACCGGCAGCCTTGCGGCGCCGCGGGTCGCGACCCTGTCTGCCGAAGTGCCTGGTCTGGTCAGCGTGCTCGATGTGGACATAGGCGATCAGCTGGAGGCCGGCGACACCCTGCTGGAACTCAACGCCGAACTGGCCGAGATCACATTGCAGCGGGCCAGAGCTGCCGCCGCCAGCGCCAGGGCGCGCGCCGAGGACAGCGAGAGGCGCTTCAACGAGGCGCAGAGGCTGGGCACCAGCAACAGCATCGCGGCCAGCGAGGTGCGCTCGCGCCAGTCACAGCTGGAGGTCGACCGCGCCGCCGAACAGGTGGCTCGAACCGAAGTGCGCCAGCGCGAGGCCGAGCTGCGTCGCCACCGGGTCACGGTCCCTTTCCCCGGCACCATCAGCCGCAAGCTGGTGGAGATCGGCGAGTGGGTGGAGCCCGGCTCGGGCCTGCTGGAAATCGTGTCTTCGGAACCGCTATATGCCGATTTTCAGGTGCCCCAGCGTTACTTCCCCATGGTTTCAACAGAGGACGCTCTGACCCTGCGCTTTGATGCCTATCCCGCTCAGCACTACCCCGGCCGCGTGGTAAACAAGGTGCCCCAGAGCAGTGACGGGGCACGGACCTTTCTGCTGCGAGTGGCCCTGGATCCGCAACAGACTCCGCCAATGCTGATCACCGGTATGTCCGTGGATGCCACGCTCAGCCTCGCCAGCGGCAGAAGCGGGGTCACCGTCAGCCGGGATGCCCTGCTGCGTTATCCGGATGGTCGCGTCACGGTATGGGTCGTCGAGCGCACCAGCGACGGTCTGGCGACAGTCTCCGAGCAACAGGTAGAACCCGGCTTGAGCTTCGCCGGCCGGGTCGAAGTGGTGTCCGGGCTCGAGGCCGGGGAGCAGGTGGTGATACGCGGCAACGAATCGCTGCGTGCAGACCAGCAGGTGCGCATTCTCGACGCCAGGGAGCCCTGAGCCGATGTTCGAACAGATCGTCCGCCATGGCATTCTGGTTACGGTCAGCGTGCTGATCATCTGCGTCCTGGGCATTATCGCCGCGCTGCGCATCCCGGTGCAGATGATTCCCGATCTGGAGACCCGCACCATCACGGTCCAGACCAGTTGGCCCGGGGCCACACCGCAGGATATCGAGAAGGAAATCCTGATCGAGCAGGAAGAGTTTCTGCGCAATATCCCCTATCTGGAAGAAATCACCTCCAGCGCCAATACCGGTTCGGCAGAAATAGAGCTCGATTTTCCCTTTGCCGTCGACATCACCGAGACGCTGATCCGCGTCAACAATGCGCTGACCCAGGTGCCCTCCTACCCCGAAAACGTCGATGAGCCGCGCGTCACGGCCACTTCCTTCTCGGCGAACGCGTTCATGTATTTCTACGTCGCACCGCTGCCGGGCAACCCGCGCAATCTGGATATGGACATGATGCGGGACTTCATCGAGGACAACGTCCGCCCGCGTATGTCGAGCGTGCCGGACGTCGCACAGATCGAAGTTCGTGGCGGCGCCCAGCGGCAGATCCAGATCCGCCTTGATCCGCAGCGCCTGTCCGCCCGCGACCTGACCCTGACCGATGTCCGCACCGCCATCGCCCGGCGCAACCTGGACGTCTCGGCCGGCGAGATCGACAGCGGTAAACGCCGGTATCTGCTGCGCACGGTGGGCCGCTTCGAGGATCTGGACGCGATGCGCGCATTGGTGATCAAACGCGAAGGCGACAGCGTCGTCAGGCTCGGCGAGGTATCACAGATCAGCCTGGACCATTTCAGCCTCAGCGACCGCTCCTTCGTCAATGGCGACCCGGTCGTCAGCCTTTCGGTACGCCGTCAGAGCGGCTCCAATGTCATCCAGATCAAGGATGCCATGCTGCAGGAAGTCGAACTGATCAACAGCGAACTGCTGAATCCGGCGGGCATGCGGCTCGAGCTTTCAGCCGATGACGTGGTCTATGTGCAGGCGTCCATCTTCAACGTCTGGAAGAATCTGATTCTTGGCGCGCTGCTGTCGACCCTGATCATGTATGCGTTCCTGCGCTCCTTCCGTGCCACCCTGCTGGGCGTGCTGGGCATACCGATCTGTACCATCGCCGCGTTCCTCGGACTCATGCTGTTCGGCCGCACCGTCAATGTGATCTCCCTGGCCGGGGTGGCCTTTGCCATCGGCATGACCCTGGACAACAGTATCGTGGTGCTGGAAAGCATCGAGCTGGAGCGCCGCCGTGGCCTGGATCGCCTGCGTGCAGCCATCGCCGGAGTGCAGGCGGTATGGCCTGCGGTACTGGCCTCTTCGCTGACCACCGTCATGGTAGTCCTGCCCGTGGTGTTCATAACCGAGGAAGCCGGTCAGCTCTATTCCGACGTGGCAATCGCCATTGCCGCTTCCATTCTGGTCTCCATGCTGGTGGCGGTCACCGTGGTGCCCACGCTCAGTGCCCGGCTGAACCTGAAGGAAGGCGCCATCAGCCAGGGCGGTCGCGACCGGTTGCGGCGTAGCGTGGTCAGCGGACTGGGCTGGCTCATCGAGACACGGATGCGACGGTTCGGCTGCGTGTTCGTCACCCTCGGCACGAGTCTGGCCATTGTGCTGCTGCTGACGCCGCCCGCCGAGTACCTGCCCGAGGGCGAGGAACCCAAGACCTTTGCCTCGATGAATGCGCCGCCCGGCTACAACCTCGAGACCATGCAAGGTTATGCCGACGAGTTGCAGGCCTATTTCCTGCCCTTCGTCGATGATGATCCCGAGGCATTTCACCGCGGCGAGACCGAAGTACCGGCGATGGCATACATCAACATGAGTGTTTCGCCCCAGGGCATCCGGATCATCACCCAGTCCAGGGATCCGGGCGATATCAACGCCCTGATGGACGCGCTGGAGCGCAAATACGAGACCTACCCCGGCATGCGCGCCTTCGCCGCCCGCGGTTCGATCATCAGCAGCAATGACGGCGGGACCCGCAGCGTCAACCTGGATATATCCGGGCCCGACCTGGCGGCACTGTACGAGGTCGCGCAGGCAGCCTACGCACGGGCCGAGGCGGTATTCGACGACCCCCGCGTGCAATCACAGCCCTCCAGCCTGTCACTGGCCCAGCCACTGCTGCAGGTCAAACCCGACTTCGATCGCGCTGCCGAGGTCGGCATGACCACGGGAGATATCGGCTTTGCCGTGGCAGCCCTGACCGACGGCGCCTTCGTCAATGAATTCTTTCTCGAAGACGACAAGATCGATATGTATCTTTACAACCAGCAGGGACCTGATGCCTCGCTGGAAACCCTCGATAACATAGCGATCCATACCCCTGCGGGTGAGACCCTGCTGCTCTCGGAACTGGTGACCATCGAGGAAACAGTCGATACCAGCACCGTACGGCGCAAGGACGGCCGGCGAACCATCACCCTGAATATCATTCCACCGCGCTCGGTGGCGCTGGAAACGGGTGTGGCCACCGTTCGGCAGGATGTCGTGGGCTATCTGCAGGAGACCGGCCAGGTGCCCGCTGGCGTCACCCTGACCATCTCCGGCGCTGCGGATCAGCTGGATGCCACCCGCGAGTCACTGAGTGAGAATTATCTGGTCGCGCTGGTCATCGTCTATCTGCTGATGGTCGCCATCTTCAGCCACTGGGGCTACCCGCTGTTGATCATGCTGACCATACCCCTGGGTTTTGCCGGCGGCATCGCCGGACTGGCGCTGCTCAACCTCACCGGAGAGATCATGCAGGCCCTGGGGCTGGGCAGTCTCAGCCAACCCTTTGACATGATCTCGATGCTCGGCTTTCTGATTCTCATGGGCACGGTGGTCAACAACCCGATCCTGATTGTCGACCGCTCCACCCGGAACGTGCGGGATCAGGGCATGGGGCCCGTCGAGGCCGTTCGCGAGGCCGTGGAATCGCGGCTACGACCCATCGCCATCTCCAGCATCACCACCATCTGCGGCCTGGCTCCGCTGGTGTTCCTGCCGGGCGCGGGCAGCGAGCTCTATCGCGGCGTCGGGGTGATCGTCATGGCCGGCATCATCGGCGCCACGCTGGTGACCCTAACCATGCTCCCCGCCCTGACCGTGATGGTGCTGGAGTGGCAACAAAGACGGCAAGGGAAAACAGTGTGATACTTGTTTGACAATCATTCTCGTTAGCATTAGCATGCGAGGCATAGCGAATTTCTATGGGACCTATGCCATGTACGTATGCCTTTGCAAGGGTGTGACCGACAAGCAGATCCGGAATGCGATCAACGAGGGCGCGTGCAGCATGCGTGATCTGCGTGAGTCCCTGGATGTGGCCAATCAGTGCGGCAAATGCGGTCGGGACTGCAAATCATTGCTGAACGAATCGGCCCTGGCCGGTGCCGCCTCACCGATGCAGTCGGCCCAGTTTGTCGCGGCCTGAAGGCCGCTGAAACGGCTGACCCCCTACCCGGCGGAGCTGTCCGCTCCGCTCGCGTCACCCCCCTCCCCGATCACCATTTGACAGCCCCGGATTCGCACTACAAACTCTCGGATTGAACGCACCCGAGGGCAGAGTAATGAAAGGCGACAAAAAGGTTATCCAGCAGCTCAACACGATTCTTGGTTACGAACTGGTCGCCATCAACCAGTATTTTCTGCACGCGCGGATGCTGCAGGACTGGGGTCTGGAAAAAATGGGCGAGCGCGAATATCACGAATCGATCGATGTGATGAAGCATGCCGACAAACTGGTCAAGCGCATTCTGTTTCTCGAAGGGCTGCCCAACCTTCAGGACCTGGGCAAGCTGCTGATCGGTGAAGACGTCCCGGAAATCCTCCAGTCCGACCTCAAGCTGGAAATGAAAACCCTGCCCGATCTGCGGGCTGCTATCGCCTATTGCGAAACGGCGGGTGACTACGGTAGCCGTGAAGTGCTCGAAGACATCCTCGAATCCCAGGAAGAACACGTCGACTGGCTGGAGACCCAACTGAGCCTGATTACCCAGGTCGGCCTCGAGAACTTCCTGCAATCACAGATGTAAGCCCTGGCAGCTGAACTCCTGGCCAACTGCAGCGTCACATGGACAGACACGCTACAGGCACAGGAGAAGATATGAACCCCTTACCCATCATTGCCCTGGGAATTACCGCCGCAGGAGCGGCTACAGGTGCCTTCATGTGGCTCAATCGCCGCTCCCAAGGCACCCACAATGTGGATCCGGAGCGATTCGTACTGGAAGCGGCCGAAGGCCAGTGGGCAGACATGGAAACGGCGCAGTTGGCGCTGGACACCTCCAGGTCAGCGGAAGTGCAGTTCTTTGCCCAGCTGGTGCTGGACAACAACAGAGCATTGAACACGCACCTGAAGCAGCTCACCGATCAGCGGGGCATGCATCTGGTCGACAAGGCAGACCTGACCAGCATCCTGAAAGAGAAGATTCTGCAATTGCGTTCGGCCGGCGCCTTCGACCAGGCCTATGCCTCCCAGCAGGACCAGGCCAACCGGCAACGGGCTGATCTCTATCGCCACGCTACGGGCCTCAAGGACATCGACCTGGCCAACCTTGCCCGCCAGGGTCTGGAGAAGATCCGTGAACACCAGAAGATGTCAGCAGCGCTGATAGCCCATCTGCGCCAGGCGGATGCCGGTGGCAAAGGTCACAGCCCCGCCCCGCAGAACAGCAGCATGACTCAGGTGACTGGCAGCGACACGCATCTGGCCCAGGGGGTTCCGCAACAGACCCGCGGCGGAGCAACCAACCCCCACCATTGATGCCCGACAGGCTGCTAGACGCTGGCACGCCTGACGGTAGCCAGCAGCGCTGCAGCGCCGCCGAACAGGCCGGCAAAGATGCGGTTGAGCATGCGCTGCTGACGCGGAGAGCTGAGCAGCCTGAGCACGCGGGAAGCCAGACCGGTATACCCGGCCATGACAATCAGATCCACGGCAATCATGGTCGCGGCCATGATCAGATACTGCCCCGCCATGGGAGCCGCCGGATCGAGGAATTGCGGCAGGACGGCCAGCATGAACACCACCGCCTTGGGGTTGCTGGCATTCACCAGAAAGCCACGAAAAACCAGTGCCAGGGGCTTGCCAATCGGCCGGATACCGGCCTTTGTGGTCATCTCCACGGGCGCCGAGCGCCATTGCCTGTACGCCAGAAACAGCAGGTAGGCGACGCCAAACCATTTGATCAGCCGAAAGGCCATTTCAGACGTGGCCAGCAGTGCGCCCACGCCTGCAGCAACCACACCGATCTGCAGCAGCAACCCCAGCTGCAGACCAATAGCCGTCCAGTAACCGCGGCCGAAGCCGTAATTCAATCCGCTCGACAAAGAGGCTATCGCGCCCGCACCAGGCGACAGGCTGATGATCCAGCAGGCCACCAGAAAGGCCAACCAGGTTTCCATGCTCATGTGTTTCTCCTGACAGTGAGGATCGCGAGTGGAACACATCCTGTAAAACTCTGTCCACTCACCCTCGGCTCCATGGGTGGAGCTGGCAGAGATTGCGGGAACTCATTGGCGGCTGACCTGTCAACCGGTGTGCAGGACAAGCGGCCACGATAGGCATTTTCAGGCCGCGAAACCCAAAACGGAGACGATATTATGGTCAACATGAAATTACTCACCGCCGCAGTGGCTTTCGCCTCGCTGGGTCTCGCCGGGCCCGTTCTGGCCGGTGATACGACCCCCGAAACCACCCTCCACGAGGAAAGCCCGCGTGCGGGGACCAGCTCCAGCCTTGGCACTGGTCCTGACACCATGGATCACGATGAGAAGAAAATGGATCACAAGAATACGGATCCCGATGATTCTCTCGCCTCGGGACGCAAGGATTTCCCGACCGAAGCCGGCAAGGAAATCCACGGTACCGACGAAGTGGTCCGCGATAGCGCCTACAAGAAGACCTATCCCGAAGAGCCTGAAGTCAGCGAGCTTGACGAGTAAGGCAGCAGCAGAACGAAAGAGGGGCTTGCGAGCCCCTTTTTAGTGGGCGGGGTTTACACGTCTTTACCCGTCGGGCGCGACTGCCGATGGCAAACATTGATGCTGGCCGAACAGGGTCTAAGCTTCCTACTACAGAGGCTGAAGACTGCAGGGGCTGCAAACAATGAACGAAAGGGCGATCGATGACTGTCTGGCCCTGCTCCGGCAGGCTGAACATGTTGTCGTATTTACCGGTGCCGGGGTCTCCGCGGAAAGCGGTATACCCACGTTCCGCGACGCCCTGACAGGACTGTGGGCGCTACATGACCCGATGGATCTGGCCACCCCGGCCGCATTCGAGCGCGATCCGGCCCTGGTCTGGGGATGGTACGAATGGCGGCGGCAGCAGTTGCAGAGCAAAGAACCCAACCCCGCACACCACGCCATAGCGCACCTGGCAGGACGGGTGCCGCGCCTGACCCTGGTAACCCAGAATGTCGACAACCTCCACGAACGCGCGGGCAGCAGCCAGGTCATCCATTTGCACGGCGACCTGCAATCGCCCCGCTGCTAGGTCTGCGCCACGCCCCATGTATTGGGGCCCGATACCGATCTACCATCCACCGCACAGGGCAGCCGTATTGATCCTCCCGCCTGCGTCCGCTGTAACAGCCCGGTTCGGCCCGGCGTGGTCTGGTTTGGCGAATCACTGCCCGAACAGGCATTGCAGGATGCTTTCGAATCAGCCGGCCTGTGCGACCTGTTGTTGTCGGTGGGCACCTCCGGAGTGGTCCAGCCCGCCGCGCTGATTCCCGAGGTCGCCCTGCAACAGGGGGCAAACGTGATTCATATCAATCCCGAGCCGGGCCAGGGTCAGTATTCTGGGGTCACCCGCATTCAGGGCAAGGCCGGGCAGGTACTGCCCGAGCTGTTCGGCAGAGCCTTTGGCTGACGAACGCGCGCTCGCCCTGGGGCAGCAATAACCGATCTGAACGCATTGCCATCGGGGCGATGCCATGACCGTTTACGGGAGACCGCCGTGAAAAGAGTACAAGACAAGGTAGCTGTAGTGACCGGGGCCGCATTGGGCATTGGCAGGGCTGCTGCCGTCCTCCTCGGCCGGGAGGGCGCGCATGTCGCTGTGACCGACATCAACGAAAGCGCCGGCAAGGAGGTGGTGGAGCTGATCAGACAGGCCGGAGGCAGTGCCGAGTACTGGTCTCTGGACACCAGCGATGAAGCCAATGTGCAGAGCGTATTTGCCGAGGTGGTCGAGCGGTTCGGCCCGATCAACATCCTGGTCAACAATGCAGGTATCGCCGGGATCAACAAACCGACCCACGAGGTGACGCGGGAAGAGTGGAATGCAGTCATCAACGTCAACGTCAATGGCGTGTTCTACTGCACCAAACACGTTATCCCGGTCATGCGCCAGGCAGGGGGCGGCAGCATTATCAATCTGTCTTCAATCTACGGCATGATCGGCGCCGCAGATCTGCCGCCATATCACGCCTCCAAGGGCGCGGTCACCCTGATGACCAAGAACGATGCCCTGTTCTATGCCAGCGACGCCATCCGGGTCAACTCGGTGCACCCCGGCTTCATCTGGACACCCTTGGTGGAGGATCTCGGCAAGCAATCCCCGCAGGGCGTCGACGCATTCCGCCGGGAACTGGATAGTCGACACCCGATCGGCCACGTCGGCGAACCGGATGATATCGCCTACGGCATTCTCTATCTGGCTTCGGACGAATCACGATTCGTGACCGGAAGCGAGCTGGTGATCGATGGCGGTTACACCGCCAGATAACTACCAGGCGTCGCTCTGGCCCGGCTCCGACCAATGGACAGCGCGAGGCAGTTGCCAATCTGCCCCGGCTGCTCTACGGTGAGGGTAAGCGCAACAATTTCAAAGCGGAAAATGGAAGCAAACCATGATGCAAGTACTGATCAACAGCCATCAGATTGAAACTGCCAGCGTCTCCTTCCAGGAGTGGGTCACCGCAGCAGTGGTCAACGAACTGGACCGTTTCGACGATTTTCTGACCCGCGTCGAAGTCCATGTAAGCGACGAAAATGCACATAAATCCGGCGCCCGTGACAAGCGCTGCCAGATCGAGATGCGGCCGCGAGGCCACCAGCCCCTGTCGGTCACCAACCATGATGAGTCACTCGAGCTCGCCGTCAATGGCGCTGCGGAGAAGGCTCGTCACGCGCTTGAGCATCTGATGGGCAAGCTCGACGTGCGGGGCAACCCCGCCAAGATGGCCGATGCCCCCGTGGATGACGAAGCTGCCCGGGAAAACCGCGACGCCCTGATGGAAGAGGATTTCCTCGCCCGCGAACAGCAGTACTGACAGCCAACCACCCCGCCGGGGGGCGGCCAGCCTGCTCCCCGATTCCATCCCTGCCCCCTGTCGGTTGATGACCTCGGCTCCAGCGATCGATTGCCGTTATCAATAATCCCCAATGGCGCTCGACCATAGTGCTTCAGCAAAACGCCACATGGGCCTATTGTTGCTGCAGCCAGCCGAAATATCTCCTATCGCCTTTTTCCTTGCTGGAAAACGGAGCTGGACTAGGATTCAGTCGTACACCCTGACAAACCGAGGAATACACAATGTCGAAGGACAGAGCACTGGACATCATCGTTTATGGCGCGACCGGCTATACCGGCCGCCTGGTATGCGAATACCTGAACAGGCAATACGGGGTCAATGGCGAAGTGAAGTGGGCAATGGCCGGCCGCAGTCAGGAGAAGATCGACAGCGTGCGTGAAGAGATGGGCATCCCCGCCGACGTACCGACCGTGGTTGCCGATGCCAATGATCTGGCCTCCATCAAGTCCATGGTAGAAGGGACCCGGGTTCTGTTGACCACAGTCGGACCCTATCAGTTGTACGGTTCGGACGTCGTGGCTGCCTGCGCCCAGGCCGGCACCGACTATGTGGACCTGTGCGGTGAGCCAGCCTGGATGCATGAAATGATCGCCAAGCACCAGGCCGACGCCCAGGCCAGCGGCGCGCGCATTGTCTTTTCCTGCGGTTTCGATTCGGTACCCTTTGACCTGGGCGCCTTCTTCCTGCAAGAGCAGGCCAAGAAGACATTCGGTGGTGCCCTGCCCCGCATCAAGGGCCGGGTACGAGCCATGAAAGGCACCTTCTCGGGCGGCACGCTGGCGAGCTTCAAGGCCACTATGGCCGCTGCAGCCAAGCAGCCGGAAATGATGAAGGTACTCGGCAATCCCTTTGCCCTGACGCCCGGTTTCACCGGCGCTGCCCAGCCTGCCGGTACCAAGCCGAGCTTCGATGAGGACCTCAACAGCTGGTCTGCTCCCTTTGTCATGGCCACGATCAATACCAAGAACATCCACCGCTCCAACTTCCTGCTGGGCCATGCCTACGGCGAGGATTTTGTCTACGATGAAATGATGCTGACCGGCCCCGGTGAAAAGGGCGAAGCAACTGCCAACGCCGTTGCCGCAGACAAGTCGATGGCCAACGACCCGCGCAAGCCGGGCGAAGGTCCGTCGAAGGAAGAGCGCGAGAACGGCTATTACGATGTACTTTTTGCCGGCTCCAACGACAAGGGTGACAGCCTGCGGGTCAGTGTCAAGGGCGACAAGGACCCGGGTTACGGCTCCACCTCGAAGATGATCGCCGAAAGCGCAGTCTGCCTGGTCAAGAACCCCGACGCCGCCTCCGGCGGCATCTGGACACCGGCCTCGGCAATGGGCTCGCTGCTGATCGAACGCCTGCAGGACAATGCCGGCCTGACATTCCAGGTCGAGGACTGAGGCCAGAAGGCCCCCTGTCTGCAGGGGGCCCCTTTCAGGAGAGACGCTTGCATATAGTCAACGATTACAGCGAGGCAGTCCCGGTCGAGCGCGGCCTGTATGCCGTGCGCCTGAGCGACGGGGGCTGGAGCATAGCCGATGGGCCTGGCACCCAGCTGCTGTTGCCGGCGCAGGTCGCCCAGGCGGGCTACCATCTGCCGGTACGTTTTGAGTCCCGTGAAACAGCCCAGGCGGCGATCACCAGCGGCCCCGAGCAGCCGTTCGATATTCACGCCGACGGGTTCTGGGTAGAGCATGCCCTGGCCAACGGCGGCTCCTATTGCCCCGAATACGCTCCGTCCAGTGGACCGGAGAACAGCTCCCACCGCTCGGGTTAACGGGTCAGCACATCCTTTGCCTCGTTGATCAGCGAGGCAAGATAGGTACTGCCACCGCGATCCGGGTGCATTTTCTGCATCATCTGCCGATGCGCCTGCACTATCTCGTCCCGAGTTGCCCCAGGCTGCAATCCGAGAATCTCCAACGCCTCCTGCTGCGTAAGCTCTCCACTGCGCGCTCTGCCTGTGGTCTGCTCGCCAGCGTGGCCCTGGTCCTGATCATCCTCCCGCCAGGAATCACCAAATCGGCGATCCAGGTACGTCTCCAGCAGGCGGGCCGAATCGGGATCGTTGTCACGGCAAAACCGCAGCAGCTCGATGAATTCGCCTTCGCCAAGTTCGGCCAGGTCCCTGCCGGAAAAAGTGCCTTTGAGCACCTTGCCGGTCATGTCACCGCTATCATGATCCAGCGACATTTCCAGGATGTCACTGGTGACTCTGGATTGATTGCCGGAACGGGCACGACTGCGTCGGGAGCCCATCCCCGGAATACCGGAACCGCGGAAGAGCCGGCCCATCAACAGCCCTGGCAGGAGTCTGCGGAGAATCGGCAGAAGACCCGCTAGCAGAGCCAGCACCAGATAGAAACGGCCGGTGAGCGCCAGCACGGCGACCACGGTCACCGTCCCCATGATCAGCAACTTCAGAATCGCCGGCTTGCGCTGTGCCGGTGGCAGATTGCGCACCCAGTACCAGCCCAGTAAGGCGGCTATTATCCCGACAAGCACCAGAACGGCCATTGGGTCTCCATGGATTAAGGGCAGGCGCTGGGCGTGGCCGCTCAGCGAATCTGTTGGGTAAGGCGCTTGACCTCTGCAGAGCTGCGGCTGGAGTAATCCTTCAACGCCCTGGCCCCGCCTGAAGCATACACTGCCACTGCGGCAAGCAACTCACGCAGCAACTGCGGGCTGCTGCGATCAAAGGGCGCATAGGCACCACCCGAGAGCGCACTCACCTGGCGGAAAACCGCCTGTGCATGTGGATCGCCTCCCTCCTGGAACATGAACACCGGCGTTCGCAGCATGCCCAGCTCGCCTGCGGCGTGACACAACTCATCGACCGATTCTTCGCAGCAATCTCCGATGAATACCACTGCCTTGACCGGTTCGTTTCGCGTCTCCTGCAACGCATGGCCCAGGACGCGACCGATCTGGGTAATGCCTCCTAGGCAGCGTACCCCACTCATCAATTGCAACAGTTGGCCGGTCTGAGAGACGAAAGGCGTGGCCTTGAATTCACGGAAGCCCCGGTAATAGCACAGCTGGATCGACAGCCCGCCCAGATCCTGCGCCGCAAGGAAGAGCTCGCCCTGCAGATCACTCGCCTGATCCCAAGTAGCCTCTCGACTGGCCGTGGCATCCAGGGCGAATACCAGCCTCCCCTGGCTGCCGGCCGTAGTGGGTAACGACCGCGCCCGGGTTATGAACGCATCGATCGCGGAGCGGTCGGAGCGTGGTGTGAGCGGCTTGTCAGACATGCATCGTGCCTCGGTTGCCGGGGCATCCGCCATTCCCTGGTGGGCCTTGCCCCGATCAGGTTGATCAATCGCGCGCGAGCTGCTGTTCGATAACGCCGGACAGCTGTTCCCAGTTGCTCCGGGTCAGCGGGATATTATCGACAATGACCGTCGGCGTACTGGCCACACGCAGTTGCTGTGCCACCGCCAGACTGTCCTCGACCTGCGAGCGGGTCTGTTCGCTGGTCATGCAGCGCTGGAACCGCCCCTCATGCAGACCGAGGTCCTGTGCGTACTGCGTGAATCGCTCGAGCGGGTCAGCGATGCCAGCCCAGGTCTGCTGATTGGCGAACAGGGCATCGTGCATGCCCCAGTAGGCATCCTGTCTGCCCGCGCAACGGGCCGCCATGGCGGCGGGCATGGCATTGGCGTGCTGCCCGAGGGGCATTTCAAAGAACACCAGCCGCACCTTGCCGGTATCGATGTATTCGCGTTTCAACTGGTCAATCGTGCCGGCAAATCGCGCACAGGCAGGGCATTGATAGTCAGCGAACTCACGCACCACCACGGGTGCCTCCGGATCGCCCAACTGAACCCCGAACCGATCTGCTTCAGCGGGAAAGGGCGGTTGGTCTGCGGGCACACTGGGCAGCCCGATCGGGCCGGTACCTGGTGTAGACAGGTAGAATGCCAGGGCCAGCGCTGCTGCTACCACCAGCACGACCACCCCCCAAAGCAGCCCACTGCGGCTGGCACGCTTGCGCCGTTGCGGGCTTGGCTCGCCGGTTGCCTGGCGACGCTTTGACTCCCCCATCGTGTATACCTCGCTTTGTCACCTTGGTTGTCAGAATAACATCTACCTGCGGTAGTCGATCAATAACTCGCGTAACCGATCCATGCCGGCGGCGACCTGCTGTGGCGGGCCTCGAAGGGTCAACTCGACCTCCTGGCGGCCCTCCGCATGGGGCAGACATGCCAGGCGCAATCCCCCGAATTCACGCAACAATTGCTCCATCAGGGGAATCAGTGGGCCCTCGGAGGTATCCGCGAGCACCAGCGTCTGGCTCACCTGTTGGCCAGGCGCCTGCAGATCGGCGTAGGCATGATCCAGCACCCATTCCACCATGGGCCACGCCATCCGCGGGAAGCCCGGCACAAAGTGGTGATCCCGGATCGAGAAGCCGGGTATCCGGTTGATCGGATTCGGGATGATGCGCGATCCCGCAGGAAACTCGCCCATGCGCAGATGATTGGCATTGAGTCGCTCAGCCAGCTGGGCACGTATCTCGTATTCCGCCTCCGGGTGCAGTTCGATCTCGACCCCGAGCGCCGCCGCTGCGCACTGCCGTGTCAGATCGTCGGGTGTGGCACCGATACCGCCAAAACAGAAAACGATATCGCCGCTGGCCAGTGAATCGGTCAGCGTGGCGGTGATCAGCGCCGGGTCGTCTCCGATCAGCCGCACCCAGCCAATCTCCAGCCCGCGCTGGGCAAAACGAGGGATCATCGCCGGCAGATGGGCGTCCTGCTTGCGGCCATTGAGCAGTTCATCGCCTATCAGAATGAGGCCGATCCGGCGCGCGCTCAGGGGAGCACCACCAGACGGTTGGAGAGTTCATTGCGCGTGTGGGTGCCCGGCACGTGCTCATGCAAATGCTCGCCACAGGAGGCGATGCAGCCAAGGAAGCCCTCCAGCACCCTGCCCTCGCGCACCTTCTGGGTGAACGCCTCCACAATCGATTCCCATACGGCATTGTCGATACGACTGGATATGCCGCGGTCCACCAGTATTTCGACGTAACGCTCTGCTTCAGAAACGAAGATCAACACACCGGTGTCACCATCGGTGTGGTGCAGATTCAATTCGATGAACTGACGCCGGGCCAGATTGCTGGCACGCCAATGCCTTACCGTCTGGGGAATCAACCGTGTGGTCAGCGGCGGCAAACGAAAAGCCAGCGCGAGCACGATGAAGGTCACCCACTGGGCGAGCAGCAGCTCGCTTGCCGACAGCCAGGAAGTCAATAACGCGACCAGACCCGGCACCAGCAGCGCCAGAACCCCGGCCCAGAGCAGCGGAATGTAGTAATAATCGTCTGCCCGGGCGGCGAGTACCGTCACCACCTCGGCGTCGGTGTCCTGTTCGATGCGGTCGATGGCATCGGCTACCTGTTGTTGTTCGTCCTGCGTAAGAAGAGTCATTGCATATCCATGTTCAGATTCACCAGCCGCCCGATGCGCCGCCGCCGCCGAAGCCGCCACCGCCACCACCAAAACCCCCACCGCCGCCGCCACGGCCCATACCGCCGAGCAAGGCGCCAGCCAGCACCGCACTGCCCAGACCCCGGCCACCGCCGCGTCCGCCCCGTCCGCCAAAGGCGCCACGGATGAGTGACAGCACGACAAACAGCAGAATCACGAACAACCCACCGGGGGGCTGGTCATCGCGCGTACCCGCACGCGGGTCATCGGCGACCAGCAGCGGATCGCCGCCGAGCACCTGGACCATCGCGGCGCTGCCCTCGGCAATGCCCTGCTCGAAGTTGCCCGCGCGAAACGCCGGCGTGATGATGCTGTTGATGATGGCCGCAGACTGGGCATCGGTCAGTCGGCCTTCCAGCCCGTAGCCCACCTCGATACGCAGCTTGCGATCGTCCCGAGCCACGATCAGCAGGGCGCCGGTGTCTTCCCCGGCTTCGCCTATCCCCCAGGCGCGACCCAGTTCGACACCAAACTCCTCGATGCTGCGCCCCTGCAGGTCCGGTACCGTGACAATCACGACCTGTTCCCCGGTTGCCTGCTCATGGGCTGCCAACATCCGGGTCAATCGCGCCTCGGCCTGCGCTCCCACCATCTCGGCCTGGTCGACCACGCGCCCGGTCAGCTCCGGCAGCTGCACGGCACCCGTTGGCGTCTGGGCGAAGACGCTACTGCTCAGCAGCAGCGCGACGAGCAGGGAGCCAACCGTCAGGAGTGTACGCATACTCATTCGAACTGCACTGCCGGCGCCTGCTCGGCGTCCATGGTCGTGGCTTCGAAGTTCTCGCGAATGGGCATGTCGCTGTACATCAGGCTGTGCCAGATCCGGCCCGGGAAGGTGCGTATCTCGGTGTTGTACTGCTGAACCGCAGCAATATAGTCACGCCGGGCGACGGCAATGCGGTTTTCCGTACCCTCGAGCTGGGACTGCAGGGTCAGAAAGTTCTGGTTGGACTTCAGGTCCGGATAACGCTCGGAGACCGCCATCAGGCGGCTCAGCGCTCCGGTCAGCTGGGCCTGGGCCTGTTCGAACTGGCGCATCTTGGCCGGGTCGTTCAGATCCTCGGCGCTGATCTGGATCGAGGTAGCCTTGGCCCTCGCCTCGACCACGTCGGTCAGGGTTTCGCGTTCCTGGCGGGCAAAGGCCTTCACCGTTTCCACCAGATTGGGAATCAGGTCGGCGCGGCGCTGGTACTGGTTCTCCACCTGCGACCAGGCTGACTTGACCTGTTCGTCGTAGGTCGGAATGTTGTTGATGCCGCAGCCTGAGAGCAGGCTGCCGAGCAGGAGAAGCAAGGTCAGTTGCAAGGTAAATCGAAAATGCTGCTTGGGCATGATGTGCTGTCCACTCTGAGAAATGTCTGCCAATCAAGGCACTTGCACCCTGATGTCCACTATCAGGTTAGCAAAGAGCAGAACATAAAACCGCCTTCGTTGAAAGCCGCCGGGCCATGGGCAGCACCCCGTGGATGGACGGCAGCCCGCAAGGGCGAACATCCAACCGCCGCCGGCACCATACTGACCTCCACATAAAAAAGGGCTCTGCCGTACTGCGCAGAGCCCCCGGTCAAACCGAAACAGTACTACTCCTTCAGGTCCAGACGCTCGCCGATAGCCTGATCTGCAATTTCCTGGCTACTGAACGGCAGCCTGATCCATTCCTTGTCGGAGTACTTCCGTGTCTGGTCCCGATGGAAAGGCCGCGTGGTATCCGCCGACTGCGAGAATGCCAGCAGCGCTTCAACCACCGGGCCTTCGGCATCGAAGGTGACCGATTGCATATAGGTCGGCCCTTGGGATATCGGCGTGTACAGACCGGTATCCTGCGGCCCCGGACCTTGTGCAACGTTGAATACGCCTTCCCTGCCCTGTCCGCCATGCATGGGTATCCGCTCGTTGCCATTGCCCGCGTCGATCACAAACTGAATCGTGCCCAACGGCGCATCCAGCGCAATGCTGTTGTCCTCGAACAGCTTGATGGCGTCACCCAGAGCGGTGCGGGTCTGCTCGCTGATGATCAGATCGCGCGGCGTATCGACTGGATCCGTCTCGTCGAATTTGACCGCAAAGATCTCGTCGGTGGTTTCGGTAAACTCAAGGTTACGCCAGAACTCACGGAATACATGGGCACCGCGACTGTCCAGGTTGTTGCGCCGATCCCAGGCAGTCAGGATTTCGCACGCCGGAGCCGCATTGATGGTGCCGCCCGCGGTCAGCGGCATGAAGGGACTGGCTACGCAATCGGCCAGCACGTCATCAAGCACCAACTCCGCCGCATAGCTGCGGTTGCCGTATACCACCTCCTGCAGGTTTTCCAGGGTGAAGTCATTGCCGCCCAGGCCGTCAGTGCCGTCCAAGCGGTCGAACACTTGCTGCAAACCCATGCGCGTGCGCAACAGCAGCGGATTGGCTTCCGGCACCGTGGTACCCGGGAAGGGTGTCAGACGCCGGCGCAACAATGGAGAGAAGCCGGTCAGCGGCGCCTCGGGGTTGCTCAGCCAGTATGGATCATTGGAGTTGGTGACGTAGTCGTCGCGCACCAGAGCCGGCAGGTTCTGGGCGCCGAAAATACCGGCCTGTGGGGAGTCGGCGTCGTTGCCCCACTCACACTGAGCCGAGCTGCCGTTAAGTGCTGGCAGATTGGAAGCAACCAGCGCCTGGAGCGCCGGCCCTACCGCGCACGCACTGAGCTTTTGTGCAGTCACGTGGGGCACCGTGGAGATATCGGCATACAACGCCTTGCCGAAACGGTCGGCGGCAATGGTGTTGACGAAAGGCAGGCCGATGATTTCACGCATGGTCTGCAGCAGGCTGTCCACGCTGGTTGCCTTGTTCATTGCCAACCACTGGTTGATGGCACGCGGGTTTTCCGAAGCCGCATCGCGTATGGCAAACGCCAGGTTGTTCCCGCCCCAGGCCGGTAACTGGGGATTGAGCAGATTGACCGCCAGCATGGGTCCGAGATGTGAGGTGTATACCGCCCCTTCGTGGGAGCCGCCGTCCGGCAGTTGCACCGTGACCGGTACGCGTGTGATGTCACGCACCTCCTCCGAGCCATCGGCATTGAAATAGCGATACTTCATTGGATCGCCATCGACCAGCAGCAGCTGATACAGGGTAAAGCGTTTGGCCGTCGAAACGGTATGGCTCCAGGCCACGTCCTTGTTGAAACCGATATTCGGAAAAGGCTGGCCCTGTTGGCCGACACCCATGGAATCGATTTCGCCAGGAATGGTGACATGAAACTCGTAGAAGCGTTGCACCCCGTTCCAGGGCTCGTGGGGGTTGCCATAGAGCATGCCGGTGCCGTTGGCCGTGGTCTCGGAGCCGAAGGCATAGGCGTTGCTGCCACCGTCCAGCACGTCGATCGTGGTCATGTCGAAGGCCGGCTGCTCGGTGCTCATCATCCGGACGGCGGGTGCTGCCTGGGCAGGAGGCGCCGCAGCAACGATAGGCTGCACGAAGTTGGACAGCCCGCCGCGCAGATTGCCCTTGCTGTAGACCGCTACCAGATCTTCCACGGTGATCTCGCGAACCCAGTCCTGCCCGGCGCAGGCCGGATCGATGTTATCGACACCGGTATCGCGCAGATAGCGGCTGTAACCCGCGGCATATCCCTGCACAGCGTCCTTTACCTCCTGGGTCTGCACATCGAGAAAGGTGCCGAGCTGGCTTTGCGAGTTGTACCAGGTGTAGAAGATGTCGCTCGCCAGACTGCCGTCCTGCAGGTAGAGCATGCTTTCGCCGCGGGCGACGATGATCTCGCGAGCCAGCGAACAGATATTGTCCTGGGCGAAGGCATAACCCACACCGTAGCCCAGACCCTTGTAATCCTCGGCCGTCACATGGGGAATTCCGAAGTCGGTACGCTGGATCTGGGCCGAAAACGTACCCGCTGGAGGTGGCTCTGTGGTGATGTCATCGCTGCCACCACCGCCACCCAGACAACCGGTGAGGCCTGCTGCTGCGGTAAGAGTGAAGAGCGCAAGGGCTGGACCGCGACTGCCAGAAGCACGGATCTTCATGATTGGTTCCTTGGGTCAGATGTTGTTTTTATGTTCACGCTCTTCGGCCCTGCTCGGACCGGAACGCACAGCTAAACCTAGCAGGCGCGGGGGCAGTTGCCTGGACCCGAACCAATATGCGGCAGCCTTTGACAGGTTCCTCGCACCACCCGATTGCTCTGCGCCCAACCCCATCGGCAACAGGTGGCGAGGCAGCCACGGGTCGCTTTTCGCCGCAAAGCCCGGGTACACTGCGCTCCCTCTTCCCTGCCGGCAGTTCGCACCATGTCCTTTGCTCACCTCGGCTTGCTCGAGCCGCTCCTTCGCACCCTGGAACGCCTCGATTACCAGACCCCGACTCCGATCCAGGAGCAGGCCATTCCGGCCATTCTCAAGGGCCGGGATATGCTGGCGGCCGCCCAGACCGGGACCGGCAAGACGGCAGGCTTTGCGTTGCCGGTGCTCAATACGCTGTTGCAGGAAGGGCCCCGGGTCAGTAGCAACAGCGCACGCGCACTGGTGCTGGTGCCGACCCGGGAGCTGGCCGAGCAGGTCCTGCAGAGCTTTCTGACCTATGGGGATGGCCTGCCGCTGCGCAGCTATGCGGTGTATGGCGGGGTATCGATCAACCCGCAGATGATGGCGCTGCGCAAGGGCGCGGATGTGCTGGTGGCCACGCCCGGCAGGCTGCTTGATCTCTACCGGCAGAATGCGGTGACCTTTGGCCAGCTGCAGATGCTGGTGCTCGACGAGGCAGACCGCATGCTGGATCTGGGCTTTGCCGATGAGCTTGATCAGGTTTTCAGCGCCCTGCCACGCAAGCGTCAGACCCTACTGTTTTCAGCAACCTTCTCGGAGCCGATTCGCAGCCTGGCCAGCAATCTGTTGCGCGATCCACTGACCATCGATATCAGCCCGCGCAACACAGCGGCGGAAACTGTGACGCAGTATCTGGTGGGGGTGGACAAGAAGCGCAAGACAGCGCTGTTTGCGCATTTGCTGGCGACACGCGGTTGGGGCCAGGTTCTGGTGTTTGCCAAGACGCGCAATGCCGTGGACGGGCTGGTTGCAGATCTGCAGGCAGCGGGTATCAGCGCCGATGCCATCCATGGTGAGCGCCCCCAACCCGCTCGCCTGCGCGCCCTGGCCCGTTTCAAGGCCAGGGAGGTCCGGGTGCTGGTGGCCACCGACGTCGCGGCCCGCGGCCTGGACATCAACGACCTGCCCCATGTGGTCAATCTGGACCTGCCGGTGGTCGCAGAGGACTACATACACCGCATCGGTCGAACCGGACGGGCCGGCAGCAGCGGCGAGGCCGTGTCGCTGGTCAGCGCCGACGAGGTCGAGCAGCTGGCAGCGATCGAGACGCTGTTGGGCCAGACCCTTGTGCGCCAGGAGGAGCCGGGATTCGAACCCACTCACCGGGTGCCCGTTACCACTCCTGGCGGGCACATCACCAAAAAACCCAAAAAGCCGAAGAAGCCCAAAACCGGTACGACAGGCCGGAGCAAGAAAATCCACCTGGGCAACTGGTTCGAGGAGTCGTGACACAGACCGTTCCGATCAGCTGAAAACGCCGAGCCGCTGCCATCATGCAGCGGATCTGCGCCTGCTTCGCCAGCGCCACGCCATTCGCACAGATGCTCGCTGCCGGCAAAACGGCTATGGAACGCCAGACAGCTGAAACCATAGAGGCCGGGGGGAGTCCACTGCCATAGCACGTTTGCAACGGACGAGGTTCCCCATGAAGCACAACAATACTCGCCAGCTGGTTTTCGGTGCAGTGATGGGCATCACCATTGTGGTTCTGCTGGCGCTGACCGTTGGCCTGTTCACGGTCTATACCGGCAGCTACAACGTCGCCGCCACCTGGGATCATCCCCCCCTCGTGCGCTGGGGGCTGGATACGGCCATGGAGAACTCGGTAGCCGCCCAGGCACTCGAAGTCGAGCCACCGGCCGAATTCTCCCAGGCGGCGATCACCGCGGGCGCGGCGCGTTACAAGGCAATGTGTCAGCACTGCCATGGCGGGCCCGGCGTCGCCAAGGCCGACTGGGCCATGGGCATGCTGCCGCAACCGCCCCACCTGCCCGACGTGATCCCGCGTTGGCAACCACGTGAGGTGTTCTGGCTGGTCAAGCACGGTTTGCGTCTCAGCGGCATGCCGGCACTTGGCCCCACCCACGATGATGCCGCCATCTGGGATATCACCGCCTTCGTCATGGAACTGCCCGGCATGACTGCCCAGGACTATGCCTCGACGGTGCCCTACGAAACCGAACATTCGCACTGACCACAAGGAGAAGGTTTATGTCCTACTGGCGCTTTGCCGCGATGATAGCGACCTCGACGGTTGTCATGTATGGCTTGATGTATCTCAATACCTATGCCCTCGAACACATCTTCTGGAGCGAAACGCGGGCCTGGATGGCCTTGCTGATGGGCTCGGTCATGGCCGTGATCATGCTCAGTTTCATGCTCGGCATGTATTCCAGAAAAGCCGTGAATCTGGGCATCTACTGCGCCAGCATACTGGTATTCGCGCTCACCCTGTGGCTCATACGCAGCCAGGCAACGGTGGGCGACAGTGAATACATGGAAGCCATGATTCCCCACCACTCCATTGCGATCATGACCAGCGAGCGGGCGCAGATTTCCGATCCCCGTGTGCGCAAGCTGGCGGACGAGATCATTGCCGCCCAGCGACGGGAGATTTCGGAAATGAAGTACCTGATCAACGACCTGGAGAGGACAGACTGATGCCCCACTTTCAGAACACCGCATTGCGTCTGCCCGCGGCTTCGCTTCTGGCCACCTCGCTGCTGTTGAGCGCCTGCGGCGATCCGGCCCCAGGCGAAGGCGTGGAGCAGCGGCCCATGCATGAACCCATGCCCGAAATCGTCAGCCTGGACCAGGCGTTGCAGACCCCCGTGATACCCACCGTTGACCTGGGGACCATGCACGCTGCCGAGATCGAGAAAACCTTGGGCGCCGGTCCCCTGTGCTTTTTCGCCTATACAGCCGGGAGCCCGCCGGTGCTGGCCGTGCAAAATGCGGAGAATGGCACGGGACGGGGTGTGATCAAGGTTCACGGCAAGCTGGTCGAGCTGCAGCAGGATGCCGCGCCTGATTATCACGGCATGGGCGAGCCCATCGTTCTGGAAGCCGGTGGCGCCCAGGTGAAGGTGACGCTGGCCCCTGAAACGGACATCGACGGTCTCGATCCGGGCCGTGAATATGCCGCTGATGCAATATTTACCCTGGAGCAGGGCCTGAAGGTGGGCTACCGGGGGTGGTACCGCTGTCGTGGATCTTCTTCCTGAACGCCGCACCTGGGGACACCGGGGCAGCACCGCGGCAGTCTGACCGCCGTGGTGCTGCCTGGCGCTACCGGGTTTCCCGCTGGCCGACCTCCTTGCCTGTCACCTGGGTAGAGGTGTCGCGAATGCTGCTGCTTTCCTGCGCGAGGCCGCGCATCTTCTCCGGCTTGCGGGGAAAGCCGCTGCGGTCGCTGTAGTCATACACCGGTACCAGATGATTTTCCTCATCCAGTCCCTTGGCGCAGGCCATGTCCATTGAAGTCACGCCGGCTATGGCCGCGGTTGCCAACATCGCATGTTCCGGCTTGTTGCCCACCAGAATGGCGCCGCTCAGACGTGTCAGATCCAGGGCATCACCGGCCACCCGCGCGGTCATCCAGGGCTTGGGTTGCTCGCTCTTGAGCAGACCCACGCCGGTGACAACCTCCCGCAGACCACACAGGCGGATGAACCCTCTGGCGGCAGGGATGCCCAGCGTGCGGGCAATCGGACCGGGCATGAGCAACTCGGCCACACCCAGTCCGATACTCACCCAGCCAAGACGCCGAGCCATCTTGCGCGCTGAGTGATTGCGCCGGTACTCCTGCTTCACGGTTCGTTCTTTGGCAGTCATGGCATTCTCCTCAAGGCTTGAGTACGACTTTCACGCAACCGTCCTGCTTGTCACGGAACGTCTTGTACATGTCGGGGCCGTCCTCCAGGCTGACGGAATGGGTAATGACGAAGGAAGGATCGATCTGGCCTTCCTGAATGCGATGCAACAGGTCGTCGGTCCAGCGATTGACGTGCGTCTGGCCCATCCGGAATGTGAGGCCCTTGTTCATGGCCGCGCCGAAGGGGATCTTGTCCAGCAGACCGCCATACACCCCCGGAATGGACAGGATGCCCGCCGGGCGGCAGACATAGATCATCTCGCGCAGCACGTGGGGCCGGTCGGTTTCCAGCTTCATGGTCTGCTTGACCCGGTCATACATGGCATCGATCGATCGACCCGCATGGGACTCCATCCCCACGGCATCAATGCACTTGTCCGGACCCTTGCCACGGGTAAGATCGTTCAGCCGGTGCACCACGCTTTCCTCGTCAAAATTGATGGTGATTGCTCCCGCAGCGCGGGCCATGGACAGGCGCTCCGGCACGTTATCGATGCATACGACCTGCTCGGCGCCCATGAGGATCGCACTGCGAACGGCAAACTGGGCGACGGGACCGGCGCCCCATACGGCCACCGTATCGGTAGGCTCGATCTCGCACTGGGCAGCCGCCTGCCAGCCGGTGGGAAAGATATCGCCGAGAAACAGCACCTGCTCGTCCGTGAGGCCATTGGGAATCACCACCGGGCCTACATCCGCATAGGGGACCCGGACGAATTCCGCCTGACCGCCAGCGTAGCCGCCGGTCAGATGGCTGTAGCCGTAGAGCCCGGCAGTGGAATGTCCGAAGACCTTGGAGGCGATGTGCTTGTTGCGGTTGGTCCGTTCGCAGACAGAAAAATTGCCCCGCCGGCACTGCTCACATTCTCCGCAGACGATGGTGAAAGGCACCACGACGCGATCGCCGATCTTGAGCTTCTTGTTGGCCGAGCCCACTTCCATGACCTCACCCATGAACTCATGGCCCATGATGTCGCCATGGCACATACCGGGCATGAAACCGTCGTACAGATGAAGATCGGACCCGCAGATCGCACACGACGATACCTTGATGATGGCATCGCGCGGCTCCTCGATAACCGGATCGGGGACATGATTGTCGCAGCGGATATCCTGCTTGCCATGCCAGCGAAGCGCTCTCATGAAAATCTCCTGTTCGGGTTATTGTCAGCCGCCAGAGATGTCCATTGCTGCGCCGTCAACCGACAGGGGTTGGACGGTGTCATTCCGTAACAGTGGCGGTCGCGTCACCCCTCTTTGGTACGCGACAACGCCATAAAGTTGCTCCTTTATGCGGTCTGCCTGTCAGGTAGGCGACCGCCGATTCACTTGAGCGACCAGACCTCGATGTTATTGCGCCGCGCTACCCCGTAGCCCAGGCCGCGTGGCACCGCAGCCGCCAGGTTGAAGCGCTGCAAATATTCGTCCACCCGCTGGACATCGGCCGGCGTGGCCTCAGCCAGCGCATCAGCTGCACGCTGCAGCAGAAACAGCAGATAGGGCTCAACCCCCACCTCGATCGGAGCGCCGAGAAAATGGGTCTCAACCATCCCCAGCTGGCGCTGCTGCGGTTTTTCCGTTACCGGCTCCCCGTCGCCAGGCTGTTCCCGCTGCACCCATTCGTCCATGAATGCCAGCTTGTCGGTCAGCTCCGGGAAGATCTCCCCGGCGATGTGCTCAAGCAATGGCTCAAGACTCGGGGGCACTGCGTCATCGGGCCAGAATGCAGCGGCTCGCTCGCCATACTCAACCACGTCAAGTCCGGGAGCCGTCATGCGTTCGACCCAGCGGAACACCCGCGGAGCCCGTAGCTTCATGATCTGTGCCGGCACCGGATCGCGCCCCAGATGCGCGAACAGACTGCCGATCATGCCGTAATCCCCGATACTGGGACGATCACCCAGCAGATAGGGCATCTGCTCGAAATGGGCATCGAGTATATCGAGCAGCTCACCGAAGGACTGTTCAATCAGGGGAACACTTTGCTCAGTCACCCCCAGGCGCGGGAGATAGGACTGCATGCGCCCCATGATCTTCTCCGCCATCGCCGCACCTGAGCCAGTGGCGAAGGCGTGAAACAGAAAATCCTCCTGCTGCTCGCGGTACGACCAGCGATAATGCATGGCATGCTTGAGCATCGACTGGCCGCCGTAATACTCGACGATGACCGCGACTGCACGCTGCAGCGGCCCAGCCGGATACACCGGATAAGGTACACCGCGCTTCTCGAAGTAATCGATGATGTCGACGGTATCCTGGATGACCTCGCCGTCGGGTGTCTCCAGTACAGGGATGATGCCCCGACCGATCTGCGGCAGAATGCGCGCAGCGAAGTCGGGATGGGTGGTGGCACGCTCGATATAGGAAATGCCCTGATTGCGCAGATAACAGCGGGCCTTGCCGGTATAAAGGGAGTGCGGCGCACCGTAAAGGATGTAGGGTGTGTTATCGATGGGCATGCTCGGCTCCCTTGAGTGGCTATTGTGTGACGGGCAGTTATAAGCACAGATTGTGCTGGAAGCAAGACGAATAGGCGTTATGAATACATGGTTTATGTGATTGTTTTCGGCTCTCTCCTGCTGCTCCTGGGTCTGCTGTGCGCTGTCTTTTACCTGCTGGTAAAGCTGCCCGGCCGCGTCACCTTGTCGATTGTTCTGGTGACTGTTGGCGGGTCCTATTTTGCTTTCAAGTCCTACGAGCGGGCGTTTCAGCTAAGCGTGGTGCCCGATGCCCTGGCCGTGACGACCGTTGAATATAGCGAGGAAGAAGCCTGGGGATTCGGGCCGGGCGGGAACGAAGCGGGCATTCGCGTCTACCCATTACCCGACGCTGTCGCAAGCGCAATCAGCGCCCAGGGCCTCGGTTTTTTGAACACCATGCCGGCCAATGCCAACCAGCGGGAACGTCGCTGGCGGGGGTACTACACGGACTGGAAGGAAACACCCGTATCGCCACAACGGATCTGGGAACCACAGGAAGCAAAAGGCACTCTTGATGTCATGGACTATATTTGCGCCTACGGCTTTTGTATCGATGTGGCGCAGGAATATGTCGACGAGGCCAACGAACTGGTCAACGCGCCCGGCAGCTATTACGCCTTCGGTCGCATCGGCATGATCCTGGTAGCGCCAGCCCGCAAGCGAGTCTACTACCTCTACAACGGTTAGGGCACATCCGGAAACAGGTCACCAAGAGGCGCTATTTGAAAACTACCCTTCTGCGGTTCTCCAAGCTCCTCGCCTTTGCCCTGCTGTGTCTGCTGGTCTATCTGTTACGCCCCTGGGAAGCCGTACCGCCGGCATGGAATCCATGGGAGCCGCTTTCGGTGGAACACTCACTGACACCCGTCACCCGCTGGAAGCTCTCCCGGTTACGCGATAAACCTGCCGAGTGTATCGCTGCACTGGCCACGGCCCCGGACCAGGCACTCACCTATACCCCACTGGATGACTACACTCCCGTCGCAGGCTGCCCGCTGGAAAACGTGGTCAGAGTCGAACGCAGCGACGTGTCGTTCAGCTCCCCCTTTACCGTCAGTTGCCCCTGGGCGGTCGCCTGGACCCTGTTCGAGCGCAACGAGCTGCAGCGACTGGCCTTGACGCACCTCGACAGCGAGGTGGAGAAAATCGACCACTACGGCAGTTTTGCCTGTCGCAATGTGTACAACCGCACAGAGGGGCGACGCAGCCAGCATGCCACGGCCTCGGCCTTTGATATTGCCGGCTTTCGCCTGGCCGACGGCAGGCGCATTTCAGTTCTGGAGGACTGGGCTGAACCGGGCACATCAGATTCGGCAAACTTCCTGCGCGCCTTCCAGGATAGCGCCTGCGGTTACTTCGGCACCGTACTGGGCCCGGAATATAACCAGGCACATGCCAATCACTTTCATCTGGATACCAGCAACTACGGCTTCTGTCGGTAGATCAGAATGGATTCCCGCCTTCGCGGGAATGACGGGGTTGGGAAGAGCGCGGGGATCCATTGTCGGGTGGCATTACCAGGGAAGTTCGTCACCATTGCTATGCCAGAAGGTGCCGGTGGTTTCCAGCGTCAGGGAGTCTATCCGGGCAGCCAGTCCGCTGGCAGACTCCTGCGGCGTGATAT
>JAESUC010000046.1 GCA_016763285.1 Pseudomonas sp. | reverse complement strand
GGGGAGAGGGCCAAGGCCGAGCAGGACTTTATCACAGACCGCCGGTGCTGAACGTCATGTCACTTCCGAGCGAATACCGGGATTCCGCATTCAGCCAGCGCGCGCAAGGCGGGCTGTTCTGACTATCTGTTCGGCCAGGTATTCGGCATCCTGTGCTATGCCGCTGAACCGCCCGGACCCCCAGGTGTGCAACCAGGGCAGGCCAAGAAAGTACAGGCCGGTCTGGGCAGTGACGCCGCGTTGATGCACCGGGTGGCCGTGGCCGTCGAATACGCTGGCTTCCACATAACGAAAGTCAGGCGCAAAGCCGATGCACCAGATGATGCTGGTTATACCTGCGGTACTCAGGTCCAGCCGTTCGCGCTCGGCCTCTGGCTGCCATACAGGCTGGTAGGGCTCGCCGGCGGGCGCGTCTATGGCATTTTCCTCAATGTACTTGTCGATGCTGCGATTGATGCGTTCGTACACCGCATCGGCCGCGTCCAGTTTGCGGGTCAGGTCGGGTGCGAACTGCAGGATGCTGCCCTCCAGCCCGGATAGCAGACCAAACAGCTCCATGCCCTCGGTGGCAAAACGGCGCAGGTCGATATCACGCCCGCCGTCGCGGCCGGTCAGGTAATGATTGGTGTTGTCGCGTACGCCTTCGCGCAGCGGGTGCTTGTCTACGCTGATGTCGTAGTACTTCATGTCGTGTAGCCACTCGACCACATCCCGGCCGCGGTAGAAACGCGCGCAGCGCGGCGCATCGCCCACAGCCAGGAACACCTTGCGGCCAGCCAGGTGCAGGTCTTCAGCTATCTGTGCGCCCGACTGCCCCGAACCCACCACCAGAACATTGCCTGCGGGCAGCAGATCCGCGTTGCGGTACTGTTCGGAGTGGATCTGTTCGATCTCGGCAGGAACGCGCTCGGCCAGGCGCGGGATGATCGGCACCTGGTAGCCACCGGAGGCGACAACCACCTGATCGGCTGTGAACTCGCCATCACTGGTGCGCACCAGATAGCCACCCTGGGCACGCGGTTTGACCTGTTGCACGGTGACGCCGGTCCGGCAGGGCGCGTTGACCATTTCGATAAAACCATCGAGGTACGCAATGATCTCGTCTTTCTTCATGAAGCCGTGTGGGTCGTCCCCTGCGTATGGGTAACCAGGCAAGGTGCATTGCCAGTTGGGTGTGACCAGGCAAAAGGCATCCCAGCGCTGGGTACGCCAGGCATTGGTGAGGGTGCTTTTTTCCAGCACCAGATGGTCAATATCCTGTTGCTGCAGGTAGTAACTGGCCGAGAGGCCAGCCTGACCTCCACCAATGATGATGACACTGTGGTGCGGTGTTTTGTTTGCGGAAGTCATGTTGGGGTCCTGTTGATTACGGGTTGGCTCAGGGTGTTTGTGTGAAGCTGACGTGTACGTCACCCCGGCTGAATGATCTGGAGGTCTGTCGCAATTGGCTGAGCGTATCCATGGCGGCGCTGCAATAGAAACCCTTGACCTCGCGCACCCGCTCGGAAGCGGCATCCAGCGCAGTTTCGGCACGTTGCAGGAATTCCTCCACTGGATAGGAGACGTTGTGCTTCAGGTGCTGATGAATCACCGTGGAGGGTGAATAGGCTGCGGTCTCGTGGCCATCGGGCCAGCGAACCGTGAAAGTAACGGCGGGCATGTCAGTGCTCCTGTCCTGGATAGGTAAAACCGGTGAAAGGTGTGCTGGCCAGGTCCCAGAAGGTGACGACCTGGCCGGCCTGGCGTACATCCAGCTGGGCACTGGCATTGATGCTGCCGATGCGTGCACAGCTGAGTCCCTCTGCGGCGAAAGTGGCCTGCACCGGGTCCCAATCTTCGGGGTTCAGGCTGAGTAGAAAGCCGAAACTGGGGAAGGCCTGCAGCCAGCGCAGCAGGTCGCCGTCAGCCGGACGCGGTAGCCGATCCAGGTCGATCTCCGCGCCGCAGCCGGTGGGTTCCAGGAGCATCAACAGCGTGCCGAGAACCCCGGCATTGCTGATGTCCTTGGCGGCCTGGAGCAGGCCGGCTTCGGCCAGTGTCGGCAGCACCTCCAGCTTGCTGCGCAGCAGTTCGCCAGGCACCTGCTCGAAGGCTTTCCAATAGGGTGTGTCGGCGTGCCATTGGCCGTTCAGGTCGACCGCCAGTGCCAGGATCTGTCCGGGTGCCACATGTAATGTGGATAGCAGGCGGGTGGCCATTCCGGTAATGGCCACGGCCAGCGCCGCGGGGTTGCCGGGTGCCTGACTGGTATGACCGCCGGCCAGCACCAGGCCGTAAGCCCGGCAGGCGTCGCGAATGCCGGCGAGAACCTGGTCTGCGCATGCCGGATCGTGATGCCAGTATGCGTTGACCACGGCAGTGGCGCGTCCGCCCATGGCGGCTATGTCGCTGACATTGGCCATGACAGCTGACCAACCAGCGAACCAGGGTGCTTGCTCTACAAAGCGCGGAATCATGCCCTCTATTGCCAGCAACTGGTAATGATCACCGCAGCGGATGGCAGCGGTATCATCGCCCGGCAGGGCATAGAGGGTATCCCGGTCCAGCGGTCGGGATCGGTCCAGCGCAGCGGCCGGGCCCTGAATTGAAACCTTGGAGCGCATGGCCGGGGTGTCACGCAGTAGCTCTAGAAGGGCATCCAGGCTGGGCTGGGTAGGGGTCTGCTGCGGCTTACCCATGACGGCGGGCCCGCAGAGGCAGCAGCGAAATTTCCCGCGGCATAAAGGGGTAGTGCTCCAGGTCGACCTGCATCACCGCATGGATTTGGTCTAATAGCTCAATGTGCTCAAGGGTGCGCCAGTGCAGGCGCTGAAAGTAGTCCTCATTGCACAGCTGCACGGTGGCCAGAAAGCGCTCGCAGCCGATGTCCCTGGCGCGAGATACCGCCTCGTTGATCAGGGCGGTGCCGATCATGCCGTGGCGTCGGTACTCGGCGGCGACACAGAGCCTGCCGCCATACCAGAGACCCGGTTGCGGCTGGTAGATGCGCACCGCACCGACCACCGCATTGGGCATCCCGCACTGGCAGGCCAATGCAACTATGGGAATGGCCTGAAAGTCGTGCTCATCCTTGTCCTGGGGCAGTAATTGCTGCTCCTCGGAAAACACCCTGCGGCGCAGCGCAAAGTACTCTGCTTTCTCCCAGGCTTCACTGGCAGGCTTGACCAGTACATCGTCGGCCCGAAAATCCGGGAAGCTGTCTTCGGTCAATGCAAAGGGATGCTCGGCCATGCTCAGATCCTCACTCGTGTCGTTTCAGCGCCGAGCACGCGCCACACTTGGCGCAGCCGGCCTTGATGTCATCTGAATGCAAACCGTGGCGCTGCAGGCTGGCACCGATCTGTGGGTACAGGCGCTGCATCATGTCGTTGTTCGGTTTGGGGTGATTGGCCAGCGGTGTGCCATCAATCGGCACGAAGGGCACCACGAAGGGATACACACCCATGGCCGCGAGTAGCTCGCTCATTTCGACGATTGCCTCCTCCGAATCCCCCAGCCCTGCGAGAATGTAGGTGCTGACCTGGCCGCGGCCAAACACCTCGACGGCTGCCTTGAAGGCGGAGAAGTATCGTGTGAGCGGCACTTCTGCCTTGCCCGGCATGATGCGCGCACGCACCGGGTCACTGACGGCCTCCAGGTGCATTCCGAGTGACACCACGCCGCTGTCCTTGAGACGCTGGAACCAGCGGTCATCGTCCGGTGGCTCGCATTGGGCCTGGATCGGCAGGTCGACCGCTGCGGTCACAGCGGCTGCCGATTCACAGAGAATGGCTGCGCCGCGATCGGACGTTTGCGGGGTGCCAGTCGTCATCACCATGTGTTTTACCCCGTCCAGTTCGACCGCGGCTTTGGCGACTTCTGCCAGTTGTGCCGGGCGTTTGCGGGCGATGGTCCTGTCGCCCTTGAGGGACTGGTTGATGGCGCAGAACTGGCAGGCGCTGGCCGCGTCGTTCATGCGGATGCAGTGCTGCAATATGGTGGTCGCCAGTACATCCTTGCTGTGCAGGGTGGCGATCTTCCAGTAGGGCGTGCCG
>JAESUC010000045.1 GCA_016763285.1 Pseudomonas sp. | reverse complement strand
GGGGAAGCCGGTCTGGTCGTCACCGAAGACCAGCAGGTGGTTATCGATGCCGTGTTCGAAGTGGTAGTGGATGCCTTCCTCTTCGCATAGACGCTGGATGAAGTGCAGGTCGGTCTCGTCGTACTGGGTGCAATAAACCCGCTGCGGGTATTCGCTGTTGAGCTGGAAGCGGTAGGCATCGGCCTGGATGCCGTGATCAGCCAATACACGGCTGATGATCTCCGGCACTGACAGATGCTGGAAAATGCGCTGATTGGTGCGATGGCCGAGATAGGCCAGGTGCGGCACCAGGTCGATGTGATAGCGCGTCAGGCGCTTGCCGGCATCGCCCTGGGCGACGCGATGGATCAGTCCGTGAATACCCTTGCCCTGACCGGCGAAGGTAAAGAAAGCCGGTTGTTGCAGTAGTGCTTCGATGTCCAGATCCGGCCGCTCGCTGACCAGTTCCAGCTGAAAGCGGAAGGGCTGGCTGATGGCTTCGGTACCTGTAAAGGACAGCACCTTGAAGTCATGAATAATGCCGGGGATATCGAGTGTAAAGGCGGCCGTATTGGCGGGGGAGAACATCCGTTGTTCCTTGTGCTTTGGCTTTTCTGGCGGGCGCATTATTGCAGATTGGGTAAACGAAAAACGTGAGGTGGTCGGCAAAACGCAACAGGGGGGCCGGCTAGTGGATGAGCAGGCCAAGGCGTCGCCCTGGAGCGATTATTGGTGCGCAAGAAGTGGCGCAGTTCGAGACGGCTGGAGGCCAAAATGGATTCCCGCGTGCGCAGAAATGAAGCGAGTCGGTAGGCACGATGGGCAGGGCGAGAATCCACTTTGGTTGGTCGGGGTCCACAATGGAATTAAAGGGTGACCAGATAGTCAGTTATATTGGCTTTGTTTTTTGGCAGGATGGCGAATAGGTCAAGGAGGCTAAAGGGATGGCAACGGACGAGCATTACGTGCAGTCCCATCAACATCGGGGGCGGGGAGAGGCCGAAGAGAACCGGGTGTACGTTTTTTCCCGGCAGGTGTTTTTTTACTGCAATCCTATGGATCGGCCTGTGTGGGTGGAGACCCATTGTTGTGTGCTGTTCATAAGCGCCTATGGCGTTCCATTCGAGATTGATTTCGGTTCTACCCGTGCGGGCGGCAAGGCGTTATTGGCGGGTCCGCTGGTACGGCGCAAGGTCTTGGCCAAGGATGCCGGTCTGGTCGGCTTTTACATCATGCCAGAGTCGCCCCTGTTTGCTTACCTGGCCAACACCATGCCTTCCCAGGGCTACAGGGAAATTGATCGTGGTGTGATGGATGAGGTCAATACCGAGCTGATCGCCCTGTATGAAGGCCGCGCCGATGTGCAACAGACATTAACCACAGCAGCCTACTTGCAGCGCCTCCTTGCCCCTGTCGCCGGGATGCCGGTTGCCGGGTATCCGGCCGTTTCACCGACCGCCGGGGAGCTGACGCAATCGGTCAGGGCGCAAAGGGATGTCAGCCTGCAGCAGCTTGCCGAGCTGCATGGCATCAGCTACACCCGCATGTCTCGGGTGTTCACTCGACACGTGGGGCTGCCTTTTCGGGAATACAAGAACTGGCTGAAGCATCTGAACGCGTTGCGCCTGATGGAGACGGGGATCTCACTGACGGAAGTGGCCCAGGAAGCGGGTTTTGCCGACCTGGCGCAATTCACCCGTATCTACAAACGCTGGTACGGCAATCCGCCTTCGTATGTCAGGCAGCAGAAGAACATCAGAGTCTTCCTGACCCCGGAGTTGACCAGCCCGCCTTAGCGGGCTGGCCCCGGCAGCTCAGGGTTTGAGGATAAGCCCCTGGTCCGGGTCTACCTTGCCCTGCAGGGTGTCGAGATAGGCCTGGCGCATGGCGTCCTGACCTTGCACCGTGGTGATGTTCATCCAGCCATCGACGGACTTTACCAGCGGTGCCCAGAGCTCCGCGAAGCGTTGCATCAACACCGCGTTGCCCAGCTCCTTGCCACGGGTCTCCCAATAGCCTGGTGCGAAGAACACTTCGGGCTGTGCGCCAGGCAGATTCTTCTCCCCGCCGCGCTGATCCCAGTGGGCTGCACCGACCAGCGAACTGAACAACATGTTGTCAGCAAAATGCTTGTGCAGCGCAGTCAGCACCTCACCGTTACCGGCAAAATCGACCGATACGGTTTTGTGGCTGGCGTCGAGCGTATCAATCGCATCGTAGCTGACCACGTTGTCGTAGTATCCCAGACCCTCTACAAAGGACACATTACCTTTCGAGGTCAGCGCCGTGATGGTCAGGGGCTTGCCGCGGACGCTGCGCTGGTGCGACAGCATGAACGCCAGGCCCAGGGCAGTCTTGCTCGAGGCGCTGGTGAGAATGATCTGGTCTGCGCCAAAGAAGTCCCGGCTGGCCAGAAAGTCATCCAGCAGGAACGATGTGATCAGCAGCGGGCGCAAAAGCATTTGCAAGGCTTCATGCTCGGCCCGGTAGGCAGGATCAGCAGCAGTAAACAGATACTGATTGTATGCCAACGCCAAATGCTGGCGGTGCTCTGCGGTATCCACAAAGCTGCTCTTGCTCACCTTCCCCGGCTTGACCACCAGCTGATTGGCCATGGGCAGGTAGCCATACACGCGGGTGCCGGTTTTGATGTCCGGATGCCGGGAGGCTGTTACGTCAGCAAAGCCCCAGACCGGTATCTGACCCCAGGGTGCCTCCGCCGGGAAGAAATCCCAATATCTGAAGCGTTTGCCCAGGGCCGCATAGGTAATGTTGTTGGCGGTGAAGGCAAAGTGGTCGACCGTCAGCAATGCCTCACCGTCACTCAGCTGATCCGCTCCGATTGCCGGCGTTTCCAGTGTGGCGCACTGATCGAGATTGTCCTGGTCCACTACAAAGGTTCGGTTGCTTGCGGTCATGGGAAAGGCTCTCTTTGCTAGGCTGAATATCGATCATAGCTTGCCTGACCATGGGTGTGACGTCTGCCTGGAATCACGGGGCCTATGGCGCGCAATAAAGGCAAGCGAGATACATGAAAAAAAGGCGGTTGTAATCTTTTGTACGGCCTCTGGCGCCTTTGCCACGGCATGCTAGATTGATGCGCCCGCAACCGCTGGCATTGCCCTGGAGGAGGGGCTGAAATCATGACTTTGATGGTAATGGTGTTATTCGTTGTGGGACTGGTTCTGCTTGTTGCAGGCGCGGAAGTACTGGTTAAGGGTGCCTCGCGGCTGGCAGCGGGTTTTCGTATTTCTCCTCTGGTCATCGGCCTGACGGTGGTGGCCTTCGGTACCAGCGCGCCCGAGCTGGCAGTGTCCACCGGGGCCTCGTTGGGCGGCCAGGGCGACATCGCCCTGGGGAACGTGCTCGGCAGCAACATCTTCAACGTACTGTTCATCCTGGGTCTGTCTGCGCTGATCGCGCCCCTGGTGGTGTCCCGTCAGCTGATCAGGCTGGACGTGCCCATCATGATCGGTGCCAGTCTGCTGGTAATTCTGCTGGCGCTGGACGGGTCACTGGGACGCTTCGATGGCATCCTGCTGTTTGGTCTGATTGTGGCCTACACCCTGTTTCTGATCATCAGCAGTCGCCGCGCCAACCGGCCCGACGATGCCAGTGAGCTGGGTGTCCCGGATGCTGATCAAAGTGGGTCGGCACTGATCAATATCCTCATGGTGCTGGGTGGCCTGGTGATGCTGGTGTTGGGTGCCCGATGGCTGGTCGGCGGCGCCGTGGCCATGGCAACCAGTCTCGGGGTGTCCGAGCGGGTTGTGGCGCTGACCATCGTCGCTGCGGGCACCTCGCTACCGGAGGTGGCGACCTCGGTGATTGCCAGTATTCGCGGTCAGCGGGACATTGCTGTCGGCAACGTGGTGGGCAGCAACATCTTCAACCTGTTGGCGGTGCTGGGCGTTTCTTCAATGCTTGCCCCGGCGGGTATTGGCGTTTCCGAGTCGGTGCTGCGGTTCGACATGCTGGTCATGTTCGCGGTCGCGCTGGCCTGTTTGCCGATCTTTATCAGCGGCATGCGGATCAACCGCTGGGAGGGCTTGCTGTTCATCGCGTATTACGTGGTCTACAACGTCCATGTGGTGACCACCGACGGCGGTGCCGGCGGTATCCCCGGTCTCTCCAGCGCAATGCTGTATTACGTCATGCCCCTGACAGCGGTGACCTTGCTGCTCATCCTGTTGCGCAGCAGAGGAGATACGGCTCGCCCGGGCCACTGATGCGAGGGCGTGCGTGCCAGGGTGCTGTCGCCCTGCGGTGAAATGAAGCACGCCATCTGACCTTGAGCGCACCAACCTGGTGCGCTTTGCCTCTTTCCTTCTTGTTCTCCCGGTTGCCGGGAGGCGTTCATTTGTAAATATTTTTCCTGCTTGTAAGCCCTGTTCCAGAGCCTTTTTTCAGCCGGCATGCCCATAAGGGCGCGATGTCAGTGCATTTTTTTTACGTGAAAGTGACTGTCTGGTCATATAATTGCATTGCCAGATTGTGTCTCATCGTTGGATTTTTTCAGGTGAGCTACCGTTTGTCATATGCCTTGCATTTATTGGCGTGTATGTTTGATTGGAATCAATACATCGCCGGTTGAAAGAGTCAATCATGCAATCTGTTCATGATACTTTTACACCCACCTTGGCGCACGAGGACCACTGCAATGAAGCAACTTACACCCATGGATTCCCATTTCTTCTATTTCGAAGGACCCAATCAGCCGATGATGATTGGCAGCCTCTGGCTCTGTGATCAGAGCACTGCGCCGGACGGAATTGTCCGCCACAAGGAAATTCTGCAGTACATTTCTGACCGGCTGAACACGACGTCCTATTTCCGTCGCCGTCTCGAGCATGCGCCTTTCCAGCTGGATGATCCCTATTGGCTGGAGGATGAAAATTTCGATCTGGAATATCACGTCCGCCATGTAGGCCTGCCGCAACCTGGCGACTGGCGCCAGTTGTGCATCTTCACCGCCCGCACCATGTCCCGCAGTGTCGATATGGAGCGCGCACCCTGGGAGGTCTACATCATCGAAGGCGTGAATAACGTTGAAGGTGTGCCGCCCAACAGTTTCGCGGTACTGATTCGCTTTCACCACGCCTATGTGGATGGTAAGTCCAGCCTGGAGTTGAGCACGGCCCTGATGGAGGAGACTGCGGCCCACGAATACGGTCGCCGCGACCGCATTGAAGTGGCCGAGCGTGCGCCCACCCGTCTGGAAATGTGGGCCCGTACAGCCCCACGGATGATGGGTCAGACGTTTCGTAGCGTGAAGGCAGGTTTCACCTTTTCTCGCAAGAGTCTGGAGTTGGTCAATCGGCTCCGCAAGGAGGGTTTGCCGGACCAGCGCCGGGTGCCCAAAACCATGTTCAATACTGCCGTCTCGCCACATCGTTCCTATGGTGCCTATACCTGGTTTATTCCCGAGCTCAAGCGCATGCGCCAGCTACATAAAGGCGCGAGCCTGAATGATGTGCTGCTGGCGATCATTGCTGGCGGTATGCGGCGTTACCTGTCCAAACACAACCAGTTGCCCGCCAGCGAGTCGCTGGTTTCCATGTGCCCGGTATCGATTCGACCTGAAGATTCGAAGATAGAAGGCGGTAACCTGATTTCGGCAATGTACATCGCCATCGGTACCAACCTGGCTGATCCGGTAGAACGCCTCAGGGTGGTTCAGGCCCGTACGGCCAAAGGGATTCCGATCGCCAAGGAGGTGCTCTGCGACCTGAGTAACGCGGCGGGCGACATGATGCCCCCGGCCATGCGCGCATTGGGTGCCTGGGTACAGAACAAGACACACGTGTCCAGTGCAATACCGGTAATCAACACAGTGATCACCAATGTGCCGGGGATTCCGGGCAACACTACCCGGTATTTCGCAGGCGCTGCCATTCGTGATGTCTTCCCGCTGGTTCCGGTGTGTGACGGCATGGCTATCAGCCACGGTATGACGGGCATCTATGACCGTCTCAATCTCGGGGTGGTGGCAGATCGCGGCGTGGTGCCTGACATGGACTTCTACATCGAGTGCATGAAGGCCTCCACCCAGGAATATCTGGATACCACAAACGCATTTGAAGCCAAGGCCCTCGCCGCTGCCGCCGAACAGCTCAAGGCAGCACAAGCGATCGAGGCGACCGAGTCCGCTTTGGCTCCCAAGGAGGCAGCGTCCCAGGCCGCGGGTGCCCCAGCGAAAAGCAAAGCCAGGACCCCACGCGCCCCTGCCAAACCCAGGAGCAAGCCGGAGGCGAAAAAGGCTGCATCGTCCCCTGACGCTGCTGTGCCGGCTGCAGCAGTACCAGCGGCAAAAAAACATCTGGAGGCCGTACCCAAAACACCTGCCGTACCCGCCAGCAGCACCACCAGCACAGCGGGCCCGGCTCTTGCTCCGAAATCACCGGCCGCGGCGCAGCAGCGCAAGCAGGAGGGTAATTGAGGTACCAATCCGTGAGCGCCCCAGTCAGGGGCGCCAGCCATACCGGAGGTCGCAATGAAATTATTTGAAAGAGCGCGCGGCAAGACCCTGTTGCGCGAGATGGAACAGGCAGAAACATACGAGCAGTGGGCCGAGTTGGCTGCAGCCTGGGATGAACAGAACGGCATGGACGAATGGAAGCACACCGATGCGAGCGAGAATTACGATTTTCGCGGCATTCGCCAGCGCTTGAACCGTCTGCGGGAGTTGCGCAAGCAGGGTGAATACCATGACCTGCTGTTTGATCTGAACGAAGGCATTCACGGCAATATCGGGGGCATAGGCAAGCCCTCGATGTACAACAAGGCCAAGTTGGGCACCAAGAACCTGATCACCGACTTTATTGAAGAAACCTGTGGCGCTCTGCGCGATCTCGACGAAGTGGACGACAGTATTATCTCGCTGGAAGAGAAGCAGGATTTCTTCTTGCGCGCCAGCCACTGCTTTGGTCGCTCGGCGCTGATGCTCAGCGGCGGAGCCGTGCTCGGCTTCTTTCATGCCGGCGTGCTCAAGGCCTTGTTTGACCAGGGGCTGTTACCGGAGATCATTTCCGGGTCCAGTGCTGGCTCGATCCTGGCCGCAACAGCCTGTACTCACCCGGATGAAGAGCTTGCTCACCGTCTGAGCCTGGACAGCCTGCACCACGAGATCGAGGAGACATCGGCCATCCGGCCAGCCTTGTCACTGTTCGGTAATCCGCGGCCAAAAATGGATGCGGACAATCTGGCCGAGTATCTGGCCAAGCTCATCCCCGACCTGACCTTTCAGGAAGCCTTCGAGCGGACGGGGCGCAAACTGAATATCACGGTGACCGGCCTGGATCGCCAACAGGCGCCGAGGCTGCTGAACACGGTTACCTCGCCGAACGTGTTGATCCGTTCAGCGGTGATGGCCTCCTGCGCCATATACGGAATCTATCCGCCGGTCACCCTGATGTGCCGCAACGCGCACGGGGAAACCGTGCCCTACCTGCCGGACATGAAATGGATCGACGGCTCCTTTGCCGATGACCTGCCTGCCAAGCGACTGGCCCGCCTGTTCGGGGTGAATCACTTCATCTCGAGCATGACCAATCCCGCCGCGCTGGCCATCACACCTGACCCGGATGCGCCCCCGACTGCGTTGCGAGCGATCATCAACTACCAGGCAAACCTGATCAAGAACACCACCGCCGAGGCCATGCGTTTCGGCCGCGACAATATCCGCATCAAGTCGCCGGTCATCAACCTCATGCAGCACCTGGCTTACGGCGTCCTGCGTCAGGAGTACACCGCGGATATCAACATATTCCTGCGCAACCGCTGGGATCATCCCGTTCGCCTGCTGGCTGCGCCGTCCCGCGAGGCCATGGATCGGTTGCTGTTTGAAGGCGAACGCTCCACCTGGGAAAAGGTCGAGATGGTGCGCAACTGCACGGCAATCAGTCGCACCCTGGACGAGATCATCCACCGCCGCGGTTGGGAGAAATAGGTCGGCATCGGCAGCGGGGCTATCCAATAGCCCGGGCGCATCGCACAATAGGGTTTTGCGCGCGGAGTGGATATGAGAGATGAAGTCGAAACGCAGCCCCTGGCAGGGCGCCACATAGCGCTGCCAGAGAGCCGCGAGCTGGACCTGTTCGCCGACATGCTGCTGACGCGCGGTGCCACCGTCCTGAGATGTCCACTGGTCTCCATCCACGATGCGCCTGATCAGGCGCTCGTATCCGCCTGGATCGACAGCTTCATCAATGAACCCTGTGACGACCTGATTCTGCTCACCGGCGAGGGCTTGCGGCGTTTGCTCGCCACGGCGGAGCGAGCGGGCGGGAGCCTGCGCGAGGATTTTATTGCCCGCCTGGGTCAGGTGCGCAAGCTGACTCGTGGCCCCAAGCCGGGCACGGCATTGCGCAAGATTGGACTCAAGTCCGACCTGGTCGCAGTGGAGCCGACCACCGAGGGCGTTATTCGCAGGCTGAGCACCGAGAACCTGCAGGGTCGGCGGGTCGCGGTGCAACTTTACGGCACCGAGCCCAATCTGCCCTTGATCGATTTTCTCCGTGAAGCGGGCGCGACTGTCAGTAGCGTCGCGCCCTATGTGTACGCTGACGATGTGGAGGATGCCCGGGTAGAGGAGCTGATCGCCGCCATTCTGGACCAGCAGCTCGACGCGGTCGCCTTTACCAGTGCAACTCAGGTGCGCCGCCTGTTCCAGATAGGCCGTCGTCAGTGTGGTGAGCAGGCGTTGATCAACGGCTTGCGGCAATTGAAGGTGGCGGCGGTGGGGCCGGTGGTGGCCGACGAGTTGCGCGAGCGTGACGTGCGGGTCGATCTCATGCCCGAGAGCAGCTTCTTCATGAAGCCGCTGGTACGCGAACTGGTCAAGTCACTGGGGCCCGCCAGCCGCGAATAGCCGGGCGGTTCAGCGCGCCGGTTCGGCCATGGGCGGGCGCTTCTGTGCCCAGGGCTGGGCGGTTTCCAACTGGTGGGCCAATTGCAGCAGCAGGGCCTCGCTGGCGGCCGGACCGCAGAACTGCACACCCAGCGGCAGGCCGTCAGCGGTCCAGTGCAAGGGTACGCTCATGGCCGGTGTGCCGGTCAGATTGGCGAGTTGGGTAAAGGGCACGTAGGTCAGGTTCTTGCGTGCCATCTCTTCCACCATGTGATCCATCACTCCCCAGCGTGCCAGCATGGGCAGCATCCCGCTGGCCAGCAGCCAGCGCAATGCCCGGGCCTGGCCGGCCGGCAGTTCGGCCTGTTCATGGCGCATCGGTGGATGGGCGATTGCCGGGGTCAGGTACAGGTCATGTTGCTGGTAGAAAATTCCCAGCCCCTGGCTGAACATGTTCCATTGCCGGTGACTGTTGATGTAACTGGCACTGGTCATGCCGCGGCCAAAGGCGGCCAGGGTGCGGGTCAGCAGTTCGAACTCCTCGTCCCGCGCCCCCGTTGCTCTGGCCTGGTCCAGGGTGGCCGCGACCTGTCCGAAATACATGTTCAGATAGCAGCGCGCCAGGGCCTGACCGTCATAGTCCGGTTCCGCCTCGACCACCTCGTGACCCATTGAACGCAGCAATTGAACGGTATTTTCGACCGCGCGAACCGCCTCCGGATGGACCGGTGTGTCGACGGGAGACCGGGTGCTGTAGCCGATGCGCAACACGCCCGGATCGCGCACGGACAGCTCGCGAAACGATCCCTGCGGTGGCTGCAGGATAAACGGATCACCCGGGTTCGGGCCGGCCAGCACATCCATCGCCAGCGCAGCATCACGGACGCTACGGCATACCACCAGATCGCTGGAAGCACCTTCCCAGATTTCACCGTGGGCGGGGCCGACCGATACGCGGCCGCGTGAGGGCCGCAAGCCGAACAGACCGCAGCAGGCGGCCGGAATACGGATCGAGCCACCGCCGTCGTTGGCGCCCGCCATCGGCACCATGCCGGCAGCCACGGCTGCAGCCGAGCCGCCGCTGGAGCCGCCAGGGGTGCGCGAGGTATCCCATGGATTGCGGGTGTGGCCGAACGCGGCAGGGTCGGTAACCCCCTTGAGCGCCAGCTCCGGGGTATTGGTCTTGCCGATGATGACCGCTCCGGCATTCAGCAGGCGCTGGACGATATGCGAGTGGCGGGTGGCGGGCGTGCGGCTGAAGACCTTGCTACCATTGCCGGTGGGCAGTCCGGCATAGTCCTGGATGGCATCCTTGATCAGCAGGGGGACACCCGCGAGGGGGCCGCTCAGGGGTTCTGCAGTGCGCTGACGTGCCAGCTCGAACATGGGCTGACAGACGGCATTGATACCGGGATTGAGGCGATGGTACTGGCCGATGGCGATGTCCAGTAACTCGCTGGGGCTGGTTTCACCCTCGGCGACCCTGGCGGCAAGGCCGGTTGCATCGCTTTCTATATAATCGTTCACGGCAAAAGGCATGCTGCTGACCCTTTTATTATTGTCTTTGAGCAATTGCTCTAATGGAACGCGATTGCGTGTCCACTCGTCAAGTCAAACGCGGCTTTGCCCTTGTCAGCAGAGGCTGGCAGGGCAACAATGCCGCATCGCACGCCAACCAATCCCTCCAAGGATGCTTGATGACCACTGAATCCGACGCCCTGCGCCTGCTCCCTGAACAGCTGACCGCCCCCATCGATCTCGACAGCCTGGGGTTTACCACCACCGACGATCTTGAGCCCTTTCTCGGCATTCTCGGTCAGGACCGTGCGGTCGGGGCATTACAGTTCGGCGTGGCGATGCATCGATCAGGCTACAACGTGTTCGTCATGGGTGAGCCCGGCACTGGCCGCTTTTCCTATGTCATGCGCTACCTCAAGGCCGAGGCCAAGCGCCAGATCACACCGCAGGATTGCCTCTACGTA
Source organism: Pseudomonas sp. (assembly GCA_016763285.1). Taxonomy (GTDB): domain Bacteria; phylum Pseudomonadota; class Gammaproteobacteria; order Pseudomonadales; family Pseudomonadaceae; genus Halopseudomonas. Next base: position 270 of record JAESUC010000045.1, on the reverse strand, counting down.
AACAACTTTGACGAGCCGCGCGAGCCCTGGGTGCTCAGTCTGTCGCCCGGCACCGGCAGTGCTCTGCTGGCCGACATAGACAAGCTCATCGACAATCTTTTGGCTACCTTTCCTGCCGTGTTCGAGCACCCGGCGTTCCAGCAGAAGAAGAGCGCCATCGATCGCGGTTTCAACCAGCGTTATGACCGGGCCATTGATTCGGTGGAGCGCAAGGCGCTGGAAAAGAATATTGCGGTGTACCGCGATGCGCAGAATATAGCCTTCACGCCG
>JAESUC010000044.1 GCA_016763285.1 Pseudomonas sp. | reverse complement strand
TTCCCGTCCTCGATCACCTCCTCATAGGGCAGACGGTGGTAGACCATCACCAGATCCGCCTTGCCCTTGATGCCCAGCCCTGGCAACTCGGAATCGATCCCCATGGGGCCGAGGAAGCCGAAATGACCCAGCGCCTCGAGAATGCCGCCACAGCCGCTGAGCTTGGCATGCAATACCTTGGCGCGGTCACCGGTTGCTTCCAGCAGACCTGGCTCGGACTCGCCCACACATACACCCTTGAAGCCCTGCTCGTACATCGACAGATCATTGAGCGTATCGCCAGCCACCAGCACGTCGTCAAAATCGGCTTCCAGATGGGTAACCAGCTGCTTCAGGGTGCTGCCCTTGTTCACACCACGGGGCAGCAGATCCAGATACATGTCGGCGGAAAACAGCACATCGCAGCCCAGATTTTTCGCCACTCGATGGATCTCCTCGGTCACCGCACCGGGCTCACAGAAATACGAGCAGCGCCGTTGCTGCGGCACGTTCTGCCGCTCAAGACCAGGAAAGGCCGCCATCGACTGCAGCACCACCTGCTCCCCGGGCCAGGTCGCCTCGATGTTGCTTTGCAGCGGATACACCGCCTGCAGAGTCTCCCCGTCGACCACGGTTGCACCCACATCACAGATGATGTAATCCGGCCGCGGAATAGCCGGATCGGAGAGCAGCGGGACCACCACCTCCAGGCCGCGTCCGGTGACGAACACCAGCTTGATACCCGGGTGGGCATCGATCAGTTGATACAGGCGTTGGCGATTGTCAGGATCGCCCCCGAGAAAGGTTCCATCTAGATCAGTGGCCAGAATCATTGGCGGTACTCCTGGGGTCTGTCGGGATGCTGTCGCGAGCCTCGGTGCCGCCTTTATCAGGGGTCGAAGTCGTTTCAGCGTCTTCCAGCATCATGCCCAGCACCTCGGTGGAGGTGCGGACCATGGGTATGTAATGGGCCGGTTCATCAACAATGCGATCAGCGCCGCCGCGGGCCTGGTGCAGTGCATACAGGGTGCACAGCCCGAACATCGCAGCGAAGAACAATGGCAGCGCCAGCGGCAGCGTCATGCCCATCAGCCAGCCGGCCAGGGCCGGACCGACCGCGGCACCCAGACCGTGCAGCATCAGCAGCGAAGCGTTGCCGGAGAGGATGTCCTCATGATGCAGGTGATCGATCAGGTGGGCCACGGCAGCCGGGTACACCGCAAAGGATCCGGCCCCGAATACGAAGGCCGCCAGCAACAGCCATTGGCCGAAATGCCCCAGCAGGGCCATGAGCAGGCCACCCCCCACCGCGATGGCGGAAATGATCGCCAGGGCCAGGCGTCGATCAATGCGATCGGACATCATCCCCAGCGGCCACTGGGACGCCGCGCCAGCAATAATCACCAGCGAAACGAAGGTCGCGATCTGAGGCGTATCCATGCCCATGCGCCCGGCGTAGACCGCACCCAGCCCCCAAAATCCGCCCATCGCCAACCCGGACAGCAAGGCGGCGCTGCAGGCAACCGGCGCAGCCTGCCAGAGCCGGCGCAGGGACAGACCGCGGGTATTGCCGATGACCGGCTGGGCAAGCCTGGTTGCCACCACGGGCATGAGTGCGGCGGTAATCAGGATCGCCGCCAGGGCAAACAGGCTGAACGCCATCGGGCTGTCCAGCCGCAACAGTTGCTGGGCTACCGCAAGGGAACCGAGATTCACCGCCATGTAGATGGCGAACACCTGCCCTCGGCGCTCTGGCGGCGCCTGGGTGTTGAGCCAGCTTTCGATCACGGTATAGATACCAACCAGGGCCACACCGGTAACCACCCGCAGGATCAACCAGGTAACCGGGTCGACCAGCAAAGCATGAACCAGCACGGAAACAGCCTCGGCCGCGGCCAGAAAGGCAAACGCACGCACATGCCCCATCCGTCGGATCAGCTTGGGGCACAGCCAGGTACCGAGAATGAATCCGGCAAAGTACGCCGAGCCCAGCAGGCCCAGCGTCTGATCGGAGAAACCTTCGCCGCTCCCGCGCAGGGCCAGGAGGGTATTGAGCAGGCCGGTACCCAGCAACAGCAGTGCTATACCGGACAGCAGGGCTGCGATGGGCAGCAATATTTTGAACATCAAACTGAATCCCTGTATTGCGAATGGATTCAGACAGCGGGGTGCAAAGCGCTCCAAGGAGCGAAGTGCTTGAAAATTATGTCTTTATGGAAAAACCATACCCCAGGCGAGTCCGGGTTACCAGCCCAAAAGCCGACTTGCTTCCCGCGCCGAGCGTCAATTTCGTCTGAAAAACACCAAATCCATAGTGACTTCGATATCGGCTTCGAGTAGATTTCGAATCTTCTCGGCCACCCTACACAGGACCCAATGACTCTCCTGATAGCTTTTGCTGTCCTCTCCATTCTGGTTTCATTTATCTGCTCGATCCTTGAAGCCGCCCTGCTGTCCCTCACCCCCAGTTATATCGCTCACCAGAAGCAGGAAAAACCGCGGCTGTACGAGCGGCTCAAGCAGCTCAAGGACAATGTCGATCAGCCCCTCGCGGCCATTCTGACGCTCAACACCGTCGCCCACACCGTGGGTGCGACAGGCGTCGGCGCGCAGGTGACCATCGTCTTCGGCGACGGCTATCTGGGCATCGCTTCCGCCATCATGACGCTGTTGATCCTGGTTCTCTCGGAGATCGTCCCGAAAACCATTGGCGCACGCTACTGGCGATCCATCGCGCCCTTCCTGCCGCCCTTGTTGCGCTTCATGATTCTTGTCCTCAAGCCCTTCATCATGCTGTCCGACGTGGTGATGCGGCTGTTTGGCGGCAAGCCGCCTGAACATGACATCCGCCAGGAAATCAAAGCCCTGGCCATGCTCGGCAAGGAAATGCACAAGCTGGATGACGACGAGCAGCGGGTGATCAGCAACATCCTCGACCTGCACGACGTCAAGGTCAGGGACATCATGACCCCGCGTATCGTCTGTGCATCGGCATTACCCGAGGAAAGCATCGGCGAATTGAAGTTGCGGATAAGCGAAAGCCAGTTCTCCCGTTACCCCGTGGTGGACGTTGACGAGACGCCCCTGGGCGTGGTCTTCCGTTACGACGCCCTGATGGCCGAAGACGACGCCCAGCCGGTCTCCAGCATCATGAAGCCGGTCAAGGTCACCCTGGAGAGCATGAACGCCGAAAACCTGATGACCCAGCTGATGCAGGAACGCCAGCACCTGAGTCTGATCTATGATGAATTCGGTGGCTGGCAGGGCCTGGTAACACTGGAGGATATCGTCGAGGCGATCATCGGCAAGCCGATCATGGACGAAACGGACGACATCCCGAACATGCGCCGTTTTGCGCGACGGCGCTGGGAGCATCGCCTGCGGGAAACCAGAGCGGGCTGATCGGCAGGCCCGGCGCCAGCCAATGGCGCCGTGTCTTCATCCGCGTGGCCATAGAGGCTACACTGGTGGCTAACTGACTCGCTTTATTCATTCGTAGCCGGACCCCTATATGCCGACCCCCAAAACACTCGCCAGACAATTGTTTGCCCCCCTGCTGGACAAACTTGAGGGGGGCGACCAACCCCACCGTTACACCCCCAGGGCGCGCCTGATCCTGTGGGTCACCGGCCTGCTGTTTCTGGGCCTGTCCACCGGACTCGCTGTCTTCCTGCCCGAGGGAACCGATCCAGCCGCGCTGATTCCAATAGGTATCTTCGGGCTCGTCGGCTTCTTTGCCGTGGTCGTGGCCTGGCTCGGTTCGGAGCGAGCCGTAGCACGGGTATGGGGCTCCCGCTGAAAGCCGCCGCAACGCAGCCCAAGCAACAGGAGGCACATCAATGACCGAGAAAACACTGCTGATCGTCGCCCATGCGCCCTCGGACAACACCCGCAGACTCGTGGAATCGATCCTCACCGGCGCCCGCCAGGCCAGCGGCGATACTATCGAGGTCATCTTCAAGGCGCCCCTCGAGGCGACCCCCGCGGATGTTCTGGCTGCCGATGCGATCGTCCTGGGCACAACAGAAAACCTGGCCTACATGAGTGGCGCACTGAAGGATTTCTTTGATCGGTGTTACTACCCCGTGCTGGAGAAGAAACAGGGGCTACCCTGCGCGGCGTTCATCCGCGCCGGCCAGGATGGCACCGGCACCTGCCGCGCCATTCAGTCGATCGTCACCGGCCTGCGCTGGTCCTGGGTCCAGGAGCCACTGATTCTCAAGGGGCAATGGGACGCCGGCTTCCTCGATCAGGTCGAGGAACTGGGCAAGTTCATGGCCGCCGCCCTGGACTCGGGCATCATCTGATCAGATCCACAACCAGCCCGTGGCACCCGCTGCAACTGCCAGCACCAGAATGCTGCTGGCCCAGCGGGCCAGGGACCAGCCGCCGACAAACAGCACGATTGCCGCCTTGACCAGCGTATTGGTCAGCGAGGCGAGCAGAATGCCCCGTGCCGCCACGGTATCGGACAGTCCATCCTTGGCCTGATTGGCCAGGGCGACGGTGATGGCATCCACATCGGCAATGCCCGAGAGAATCGCCAGGCCATAGATTCCCTTGTCACCAAACCAGGCCTGGGCCGCATTCGACATCACGAATACCGCCGCCAGCGCAGCGGTAATCAGCAGCGCCGATTTCAGCTCCAGGGGATTGCTCATGGCCGGACGATGCTCCACCTCGCCCCCCTTGAAGCGCCACAGCACCACGCCCATGGCCGCCAGCGGAATGATGCCCAGCAGGACCATGCCCGGCAGCAGCGGCATCAGCAGATCCCGATTGACCACCGCCACTTCGGCCAGTACTCGCGGCGCCATGGTGCCACAGGCCAGCGCAATGCCTGCGCCCAACAACGCCTGGCGGCGGGTATCGTTGGCCGACATCCGTGAGAAACTCAGGGTCAACGCGGTGCTGGAGGTCAGTCCGCCAAGGAAGGCCGTCAGCGTCAGACCGACCCGGTCACCGAGAATGCGCACGGCAAAATAGCCCACGAAGCCGATGCCGGCGACCAGCAGCACCAGCCAGCCAATGACCCGCGGATTGAGGCTGTCCCAGGGCCCCATCGCCTGGTTGGGCAACAGCGGCAGCACCACCAGCATGATCACCAGCAACTGCAGCGAGGCGGTCAGCTCATGACGGGACAGGCTTTGCAGCGCGCCATGAATCTCGCGTTTGAAACCGAGCAGCACCGCCACGCCAACCGCGCTGATCACCGCCTCCAGCTGCATGCCCAGCACCGCCATGGCACCCAGACAGCAGGTCAGCAGTGCCGCCACTTCGGTCGTCGCGCCGATATCCCCGGTGGCCCGTACGGTCTGCAGGTAACCCACCACCAGCATGGCTGCAACGCCGAGCACGATCGCGGCCAGCACCCAGACCGAGGTGACGCCGGCCAGCTTGCCGGCGACCCCGCCGAGCAGCCCCAGCAGCGCAAAGGTGCGAATCCCGGTGACCGCCATTAACCCATCTGCGCGACCGTCGCTTTCCCGCCGCCCGCGATCGTCGTCGGCGTTCTGATTCTGCCAGCCGCGTTCGAATCCAACGATCAGCCCCACTGCCAGAGCCACCAGCAATCCGGGGATCTCTCCTGCGTATTCGCTCATCAATCTGTTTTTCCACTCATGTCCGTTGCCCAGAAAATAGCACACCGATCCAGCGGCGCTGGCGCTTCTGCTATGGCGTTCGCCCGATTATACTGGCCGCATGGATAAACTGATGGCACGTCTGGAAGCATGTTACCAGCTGGCGGAAGAGCGCTTCGAGCGCCCTTTCGAGCGCCCGCGGGTGGATCTTGACCTGCGCGGCCAGAAGGCGGGGGTGGCTTATCTGGGGCGCAACCTTTTGCGTTTCAACGCCCAGATGTATCGCGACCACAGCGAAGACTTTCTGCTGCAGACCGTGCCGCACGAGGTGGCACACCTGATCGCCCATGCGGTCTACGGGCCCCGAATCCGACCCCATGGACGGGAATGGCAGGCGATCATGACCCAGGTCTATCAGTTGCCGGCCACCCGCTGCCATGACTACCCGGTGCAGCGCCGGCGCGGCACCCGCTATCTGTACCGCTGCGGTTGCCCGGCCCATGTGCCCTTTACCCCCCAGCGTCATGCCCTGGTCAATCGGGGTCGGCGTTACCTGTGCCGGCTATGCGGTGACCGGCTGCATTTCACTGGGCGTCAGGCGGTTCAGTAGCCCCTGTTGTCGGCTGCAATGCCTGCAAGCCTTCAAGCAGCCGCTGATTGAGATCCATGGCCTTTGCCAGACTCTTCTGATCAAAGCGCTCATCAAGGGCAAATCCGCCGTCAAGCAGGTCGCGCAGCAGCTCGTTGCCCGGCTCGACCAGTTCGCTCGCGGTGCGCAGCGCCTCCACCAGACCCAGGGCATATTCGCGCAGCTCGGGGTTGGCCGCGCTCGCTGGCGCTGCCTGGCCGGATACCCGGCCGTAGGTTTCGGTCACCTGACGGACGCTGGTCTGGGTCAGGTTCAGGGCCATCGAGGCCAACTGGCTACCATCCATTTTCAGCGCCAGGGCCCGGTCAAAGGCGCCCTGGCGGTCTCCGGCGTAAAAGGCACCGGCCAGATCCTGCACCTGGCCGAGCAGATCCTGCAGTGATTCGCGCTCGGCGTCGTTCAGATCGCCCTGCACTTCCACCTGCCACGCGCCGATCTGCAGCTGACTGCTCTGGCTGCTCACACTCACCTGACTGCCCTGCTCGCCGGAGCTGGCTCTGACCTGGCTGTCGCTGCGGCTGGCAGAAGCCTGGGCAATGCTGATGCGCAGCCGGTCGCCCTCACGCGTGGTCACCTCAAGGTCAAAGGTCTGCGATTGCGCGACCAACCTGCTTGCACTGGCCGACAGGGCAATCCCCTCATTGGACACCCCTCCCGACGCATCGGGCAGCAGACGCTGGGCGATGTCCTGCATGCCACTCTGGATCCGTTGCCAGGTCTCATCGATATCGGCGGCCACCTTGCCCTTGAGCACACCCATGCCATCGAGAATCTTGCGCGCCTCCTCGAACCCTTTTTCCACGCCCTTGGCCGCCTGGTCATACATCTTCTGCAGCGCGGTGGTATCGGCACCGTCGGCCTTGGCGCTTTCCAGCCGCCCGCCGATAAAGCCCAGCACCCGCTCGGCCACCTTGCCTGGGGCAAAGTCCTCGGCCTTGCCGGCCAGGCTGCCAGGCTTGAGCCCCATCTGCTCGGCAAGACGGTTGGCCAGGGTCTTCTGCCCTTCAAACGAACGGGCGGCAGCGCTCTGGGCAAATGGGGTCTGGCGCAGGCCGCCAGGCGTGATCGAATTGGATTGGCTCATGGGATACACCTCCAGTTGACCTCTGTATCGACCGGCAGCAAGACAACTGAAGGACCGTTCGTCGCCTCA
>JAESUC010000043.1 GCA_016763285.1 Pseudomonas sp. | reverse complement strand
TGGTTCAACGACACTAAAGGCTTTGGCTTCATTACTCCGGACGGCGGTGGTGATGATTTGTTCGCCCACTTCTCCGAAATCAAGGTTCAGGGTTTCAAATCCCTCGCCGAGAACCAGAAGGTGTCCTTCGACATCACTACTGGTCCTAAAGGCAAGCAAGCTGCAAACATTCAGGTTATCGGTTAATTCCGAAGTCTGACTGAAAAACCCGGCTCCGGCCGGGTTTTTTATTGCCTGCAATTCCATCTCCCTGCCCAGCCCCGGGGCAAAAAAAACTCGCCTGAAAAGCCCTTAAGTCGTAACCTATTGCGCTATCAGAAAGGCCGTCAGGGAAACACCCGGCGCAGCTTTTTACCCATGTTGCCTTTTCGCAACCCGCCACCCAGACGTCCATGAGGGGGTTTCCGCAGTGGAAAGCACCGAGTCAACCAGAACCGATGACAACCGCAAACTGACCATCTTTCGCGCTGCCGAAGCCATCGTCAGCGAGCGCGGCGCATCCCAACTGACCTTTTCCAGCCTGAGCGAGCGCTCGGGTATCGACCAGCCGACCCTGGAGGCCATGTTTCCGGACCGCGAAGCGCTGCTTGCCGCCATGATCGAGCATCGCCTGGAACGCTTCAGAATTCGTTGGAGAGCTTACGAGAGCGTATTGCCGGATGAGCCCATGCGCGAGCTCAAGTCGTTGCTGCTGAGCAATCTGAGCGAATCGAACGAGGAGAAGAACCTCGATTCGGCGATCCTGGCCGCCGCTGCGAGCAATCCGGAGCTGCTGCAAACCACATCGGATGATGTTCAGGGGCTATTCAACATACTCGCCGAATCGCCACTCGGCCTGGCCCAGGCGAGCATCCTGTTCTTCTCCGTGCGCGGCTATCGCCTGTTCGAGCAAATCGGTATCTGTCCGATGACCGACCTGCAGCGCAGCGAGTTCCAGGAACAGATCATGCGTCTGGCGCGCACGCTCTACGAGCAGAAAACCGAGAACTGATCCCACCACCGCCGCGCCCTCGGATTCGACTCCGGGGCGCGGCCGTTACTCAATGCTGCCCGCGGGCATAGCGCGTCTCGACCGGACGCCAGCGGATCCAGGCCGCTCGCAGCAATGCAAAAATGATGTATGCCAACATCGCCAGTCCCATGACCAGACTCAGGTCACCGAGCATCCGGGCTTCGTTGTCACCGGTATCAAGTATCGCATCGAGCAGCAGAATGATGGTGGCCGGTGCCTGCGCAGGCTCCATGGGATCGACTCTGACCGGCGTGAACAGCAGTACCGCCATGGCCACCCACAGGGGTTCGCGGACGAACCACCAGCCGATGAAGCTGGTCATCTTCCACCAGACCAGCCAGCCGCATGCGGCTGCAGCCAGATACACCAGCCATACTGTCTCGTATTCGGTTTCGTTGAACATCAGCCAGGCCATCCCCGCGTAAAGTGTGCAGCTATAATAGCGTTTTTAACCCAGGAGTCCCATCCAGATGCCAGTTCCCGCCCGCCGCGACACCACAGCCGACCCCTATGCCTGGCTCGAGGAGCGCGACAGTCCGGACGTGCTGGCCTATCTGAACGGGGAGAACGAACTCACCGAGCAGTGGCTGGCCCGGCACAACGATCAGCGTGAAGTACTGTTCAACGAGATCCGCAGCCGCATACGCGAGACGGATCTGTCGCTGCCGGCGGTCTGGGGTCCATGGCTGTACTATCAGCGTACCGAGACCGGCGCGGAATATCCGCGGTTCTATCGCTGCCAGCGCCCCGCCGATGGCGGACTGGAAATTGACGAGGGCAGCGAAACCCTGCTGCTGGATCTCAACGCCCTGGCCGGTGACGGCTTTTTGCAGCTGGGCGACTATGCGATCAGCCCGGATCACCAGTGGCTGGCCTACAGCCTGGACTGCCAGGGTAACGAAACCTATCAGCTGTACCTGAAGAACCTGGCCAGCGACGAGACCACCGAACTGGAGCTGGAGCAGGCCGATGGCAGCCTGGTCTGGGCGGCCGACAGTGCGCATCTGTTCGCCATAACCATGGACGAGACGTCCCGGCCTGCGTATCTGTGGCGCCTGCACCCGCGAAAATCGCCGGTCCAGCTGTTCCATGAAGCCGACCAGCGCTTCTATCTGCATGTCTATCGCAGCAGCTCCGAACAATGGCTGCTGCTGGCCAGTGCCAGCAAGAACACCAGCGAGGTGCAGATTCTGCCTGCCGATCAGCCCATCGCGGACTGGCAGCTCATGGCAGCGCGAGCGGACGGTCATGAATACCACGTGGACCACGGCCCCGATGGCCTGGTTATCCGCAGCAATGCCGAAGGGGAAAATTACTGCCTGTATCTGGCGAATCCGGACAGGCCCGGGCAATCCGACTGGCGCCGCGTGATAGCCACCGATCCGCAACGCACGCTGGAGGATTTCAGCGTCCAGGCGGGCGGCCTGTTGCTGCACTATCGCGACCAGGGCCTGGTTACCCTGGAGGTCAGCCCGACCGAGGGCGAGGAATATGTGGTCGACATGCCCGATGCCGTCTACAGCCTGCACGTGCAGGGCGGCGAGGAATACGAAAGCGCCTGGGTCAGATTACGCTATGAATCGCTTAACCGACCGGCACAGGTACTTGCCTTGCATCTGGCCAGCGGTGAACGACGCGTGCTCAAGCAGGTACCCGTGGAGGGCGGTTTCGATGCCGAGGATTATCAGGTCAGCCGTGAATGGGCGATCAGTGCCGATGGCACACGCGTACCCATCAGCCTGGTCCGGCTGCGGGATCGGGAGCCGGGTCCGGCGCCTCTGTACCTGTACGGCTATGGTGCCTACGGCGCGAGCATGGATCCCTGGTTCTCCCATGCCCGCCTTTCGCTGCTCCAGCGCGGCTGGCAGTTCGCGATTGCCCATGTCCGCGGGGGCGCGGATCTGGGCGAGGCCTGGTACCAGAACGGCAAACTCGAGCACAAAGAGAACACCTTCAGCGATTTCATTGCCTGCGCCGAGCACCTGATCGCAGAGGGTTTCACCAGCAGGGAGAAGTTGGCTATCGCTGGCGGCAGCGCCGGCGGACTGCTGATCGGCAACGTGATCAACCAGCGTCCGGGACTCTTTGCCGCTGCGGTGGCAGATGTGCCCTTTGTCGATGTGTTCAACACCATGAACAACCCGGAGCTGCCACTGACCGTAGGGGAGTATGAGGAATGGGGCGACATGCGCGACCCGGTGGTCGCCGAGCGAGTGCGCAGTTATGCACCCTATGAGCAGGTCAGGAGACAGGACTACCCTGCCCTGTTCGTTACCGCCGGCTACCACGACATGCGGGTGCAGTACTGGGAGGCTGCGAAATGGGTGGCCAAGCTGCGCCACAGCAAGACCGACCACCACCCGCTGTTGCTGCGCACGCAGATGAGCGCAGGCCATGGCGGCGCCAGTGGGCGCTACCAGGGCATGCGCGAGCTGGCCGAGGAATACAGCTTCCTGCTGGCGGTCATTCCTGCCGCTTGAAGCCCCGCTGTTCGAGCAGCATGTAGAACACCGGCACGAAGATCAGGGCCAGGGTACTGGCCGCCAACATGCCGCCCACCACCACGGTACCGATCTCCTGTCGGCTCACGGCGCCGGCTCCGGTACTGAAGGCCAGGGGCAGACTGCCGATGATGAACGTCAGTGCGGTCATCATGATGGCGCGGAAACGCTGGCGTGCCGCTGTCAGGGCAGAATCGAAGGGTGACATGCCCTCCTTGCGGTTCTGGGCTGCGAATTCGACGATCAGGATCGCGTTCTTGGCCGCCAGCCCGATGAGCACCAGCAGACCGACCTGAAAGTAGATATCGTTGGGAAAGCCGCGCAGCATCGAGGTGACCACAGCGCCGAACACCCCGAATGGAATCGCCGTGGCCACTGCCAACGGCAAGCTCCAGCGCTCGTACTGGGCCGCCAGGATGAGGAATACCATGAGTATGCCCAGGGCAAAGGCAATCGCCCCGGATGAGGCCGAATCGAGCAACTGATAGGCCTCGCCCACCCAGCCCAGCTGCGCCTGGGGCCCCAGGGCCTGGTCCGCCACCTCCCGCATGGCGGCCAGGGCATCGGCAGTGTTGTAACCCGGTGCCGGATCCGCGCTCACCTTGGTGGCCGAGTAGAGATTGAAGCGACTGACACTGTCGATCCCCTGGGTCCGCTCGAGGTTGACCACCGAATTCAATGGCACCAGCTCACCGCTGCCGGCCCGCACAAACACCTTGCCCAGATCCTCGGGGTCGCTGCGGAACGGCGCCTCGGCCTGCATGTTGACCTGCCAGTTGCGCCCCTCCAGGGTAAAGTCGTTGACGTAGAGGGCACCAAAGGTGCTGCGCATGGTGATGAAGATATCGTCGATGGCGATACCCATGGACTTGGCCTTGTCCCAGTCAACCGTGGCGTTGTAGCGCGGTACGCCAATATTGACCGCTGCGCGCACGTTGGTCAGTTCGGGGCGCTGGCTGGCTGCAGCCACCAGACGGTCTGCCTCGGCCTTCAGCTTGACCGGATCGCCCTCGCCCAGCAGCTGCAGATACCCCTCTACCCCGCCCGTAAGGGACAGCCCCATGATCGGTGGCGGCACGAAGGCAAACACGTTGGCTTCCTGCAACTGCGCTCCCAGGCCGGCGATACGGTTGGCGACGGCCTGGGCGCTGTGCTCCTGACCGGGGCGTTCATCCCAGTCGATCAGGGTGACAAAGGAGACACCGGTATTGGTGCGCAGCCCGCGGTTGAGAATGTCAAAGCCGGCGAAACTGGTCACGCCCTTGATTTCCTCCATGGCAACGATCTTCTTGCTGACCACCTCACGCACCGCCTCGGTGCGACCCAGCGCGGACACCGGCGGCAATTGGTAGACCGCCAGCAGGAACCCCTGATCCTCCTGGGGCACCAGGCCCGAGGACATGCGATCGAGCAGAAACACCGTGGAGCCGATCAGCAGTGCGAACAGGGCAAGGGTGATCTTCGCGTGGACCAGCATCCAGCCCACCACCCGGGCAAAACCGTCGGTGAGCCGGTCGAAACCGTTGTTGAACCAGGCGAATGCGGCGGAGGGTTCGGTCTGGGCGCGATCAAGCAGAATGGCGCACATGGCCGGTGTCAGGGTGAGTGCCACCACGCCCGACAGCGCCACCGAGACCGCAATGGTCACCGCGAATTGGCGATACAGCTCCCCGCTGAGACCACCCAGGAAGGCGACCGGGGCAAATACCGCGACCAGTACCAGTGTCGAACCGACAACGGCTCCAGATACCTGCTGCATGGTCTTGCTGGCGGCCTCGTAGCTCGAGAGGCCCTCCTCCTTGATCAGACGCTCGGCGTTCTCCATGACAATGATGGCGTTGTCGACCACCACGCCGATGGCCAGGATCAGACCGAACAGGGTCAACAGGTTGACCGAGAAGCCGAACACCTGCATGCCGGCAAAGGTGCCGATCAAGGAGACCGGGATGGCGACCAGGGGAATCAGGGTGGCCTTGAGGTGCTGCAGGAACAGGAAGGTGACCAGCAATACCAGGGCCAGGGCCTGAACCAGAGTGATGATCACTTCGCGAATGGAGACGTCGATGAAAATGGTGGTGTCGTAGGGGATGTTGTATTTCAGATCCCCGGGGAAGTCGGCGGAAATGCGCTCCATTGCCTGGCGCACGTTCTCTGCGGTTTCCAGCGCATTGGCGCCGGGCTGCAGATAGATACCGATCGGCACGGCATTCTTGGCGTTGAAGGTAGCGCTGAAGTCATAGCTCTGGGCGCCCAGCTCTGCGCGGGCGACCTCGCCCAGGCGCAGGGTGCGTCCGTCCACGTCCGCGCGCAGGATGATCTGCTCGAAATCCTCCGGCGTCACCATTCGGCCTGGCGTACTGACGCTGTAGGTAAAGGTCTGATCCGGCGGGGCCGGTTCGGCGCCTATGCGGCCGGCGGCAAACTGGGCGTTCTGCTCGCGCAGGGCCGCTGCCACGTCGCTGGGCGTGAGGCCGAACTCGGCCAGTTTGTCCGGCCGCAGCCAGATGCGCATGGAATAATCCTGGGCGCCGAACAGCGCCGCATTGCCTACCCCGGGCAGACGCACCAGCTCATCGAGTACGTTGAGCAGCGCATAATTGCTGATGTCCAGGGTGCCCAGCTGTTCCTGCTCGGAGGACAGGGTGATGACCTGCAGAATCGAGGTCGACCGCGCCTGTACCTGCACGCCGAGATTACGCACCTCCTGAGGCAGGCGGGCCGTGGCTCTCTGCACACGGTTGTTGATGTCGATCGTCGCCTGGTCGGGATCCGTACCGATCTTGAAGTGCACGGTCAGCTGCATCGCACCCGAGTCGGCACTGTAGGACTCCATGTACAGCATGTTGTCCACGCCGTTGATGGCCTGCTCCAGGGGCGCAGAAACGGTCTCGGCGATCACGCTGGCACTGGCGCCGGGGTAACTGGCCTGCACCACGATCTGCGGCGGCACCACTTCCGGATACTGTTCGACCGGCAGCTGGGCCAGTGACGCCCCACCGGCAATCAATATCAGGATGGACAGGACCGTGGAGAAAATCGGTCGATCAATGAAGAATTGCAGCATGGAAACTACTCTCCTTCAGGGGAATCGGTGGCCGACGGCGCATCTGCGCCGTTGGTAATCTGCACCGCCATGCCCGGCATCAGACCGACCTGGCCATTGACCACGACCCGGTCTCCCGGCTGCAGCCCGTCGCCGATCAGCTGTCGCTCGCCGATGACCGGCCCGAGCTCCACGGCGCGGCGCTCGACCGTGTCGTCAGGCTTGACCACGTACACCAGCGAACCCTTGGCATCGGCGCCCACAGCGCCGGTGGGCACCAGAATCTGATCGTCATACTGGCGCAGGATCATGCTCACACGCACAAACTGGCCCGGAATGAGCTCGCGCTCCGGGTTGTCGAATACCGCGCGCAGGGTGATGGTGCCGGTGGCGCTGTCGATACTGCTGGAAGTGAAATCGACCTTGCCCGGCAATCCGTACTCGGACCCATCGGCCAGTTCCAGTCGAACCGTACCGCTGACACTGTCATCCTTGAGTTGAGCGGCACGCTGCATGGCCGCATCCTTCTCGGGCAGGGCAAAGAGCACATGGACCTCATCCTGACGCGTGATGGTGGTGAGCAGCGCACCCACTGCAAGCACGCTGCCCTCGGGCAGGACTTCCAGACTGGTGCTGCCGGCCATCGGCGCGCGTACCTGGGTATAGGACAGATTCAGCTTGGCTTCGTCCAGACGCGCCTCCGCCTCGGCGAGGCCGGCGCGGGCAAATTCCAGTTGCGAGATCAGTCTGTCGCGCTCGCTCGCGCTGATGACGCCACGGTCAAACAGCTTCTGGGCGCGGTCCCACTCACGTTCCGCCTGGCGCAGTTCGGCCAGAGCGTTGGCCCGGGAGGCCTTGGCCTGTTCGGCGACGATCTGCAACGGCTCGGGATGAATGATGAACAGCAGATCCCCTTCCTGCACCTGATCACCTTCGCGGTAGACACGTTCCTGCAGAACTCCGGAGATGCGTGCACGCACTTCCACCTCGCGGGCGCCACGGATGCGTGCCGGGTACTCGCGAACCAGCTCGACGTCGGTGCGAGCGACCTCCTCCACGGTGACCTGGGCGGCCGGCCGCTGCTGGCCCTGGCCGGGCGAATCATCGCCGCAGGCAGCCAGCAGGCCCGAGAGGGCAAACAGGGCAACCAGACGAACCAATGAACCGGACCGGGTTGGTACGAATACCGGGGTGGAGCTTTGCATAAATCTTTACCGCTCGAAGAGGTTGAAAGAAAGTAGGAAATCAGTCCCTGGTCGGCAGGGAAACCGGCTTCATGACGCCAAAGAGAATCATGTCCAGCAGGCGGTCGGCGATATCATCCAGGGACTCATTGCGCCCGGAGATACGGTTGACCAGCACGCTGCCATAGGCCAGGTTGCCGACGACGTCGAGCATCTGCTGGGGATCATCGATCCGGCACCGCCCGCTGTCGATCAACTGCTGATACACATTGATCCAGGCCTGGCGGCGCATGTCCGAATAGGCGAAGTAGCGTGGTTGGCCCACTCGGCGGAATTCGGCCGACTCATGCACGAACAGCTCTATGGCTTCGGGATGGGCCTGAAAGAACGCCATGTAGGCCTTGAAGCCGGCGCGCAAATGCTCCAGCGGATCATCTACACCGTGGACAGCAGCGTCCACCCGAGCAGTCAGGCGCTGCATGACATCCTCGACTGCCGCCTGGAACAGCTCGTCCTTGGTCGGGTAGAAACGGTAGATCGTACCTTTGCCCACCCCGGCCAGATCCGCTATCTGCTGGACCTCGGTACAGCGAAAACCCTGCTCTGAAAACACCTGGATAGCCGCCGACAGGATCTGCTCGCAGCGCTCCGCCGCGGGCTTTCGGCCGCGCTTCATCGAAGTATCGCTGGGATCTGGAACCATGGCACTGCTCTTGGACTGACGCGTCAGTCCGCATTAGAAAGCAGGCGTCAAGCGAATGCAAGATCGGGAATGGGAAAGACTGTTGCAGAAAAAACCGGCCACCCCAGGAGGATGGCCGGTCCGGACCTGCTGACGGGACGGCGCCGGCCGCCCCGCTTGACCTGATCAGTAGCGGTTGGCTACCTCGTCAAAGGTCGCTTCGATGGTAGACGACGGCGGCGGGCTCAACAGGGTGGCCACCACAATGGCGATGGTCGCCAGGATCACACCGGGAACGATCTCGTAAAGCCCGATGGTATCAATCTGCTTGTAGACCACCACGGTGACGCCACCGACGATGATGCCAGCCAAGGCGCCGTTGCGGTTCATGCGCTTCCAGAACAGCGACAGGATGACTGCCGGTCCGAACGCAGCGCCGAAGCCGGCCCAGGCGTAGGACACCAGACTGAGGACGGTGCTTTCCGGGTTGAACGCAAAGACCAGGGCCAGGATGGCGATGCCGACGACGGCAAAGCGACCGACCCAGACCAGTTCGGACTGGGTTGCATCACGGCGGAACAGCGCCTTGTAGAAGTCTTCTGCCAGGGCGGAAGACGACACCAGCAACTGGGAGTCCGCCGTCGACATGATCGCCGCCAGCACCGCGGCAAGCAGTATGCCGGCAACGACCGGGTGCATCATGGCCTGGATCAGGGCCAGGAACACGGTCTCGGCATCGCCGATACCCGCCTCGCCGAGGTAACCGATACCCACCCAGCCCACCATCAGTGCGGCAACCAGACATACCGCAGTCCAGAGCACGGCAATGCGGCGAGCGGTAGGCAGTGCGGCGTCATCCCCGACGGCCTTGAAACGCGCCAGGATGTGCGGCTGACCAAAGTAGCCCAGGCCCCAGGCGAGTAGCGAAATGATCGCTACAAAACCGAGCGGGTTACCCTCGACGTCATTGAAGAAGGTCAGCAGTTCCGGGTTGCTCGCAGCCATGGCCTCCTGGGCGTTACCCCAGCCACCCATGGAGTTGAGCGCCATGATCGGTACGATCACCAGGGCAGCCGCCATCAGCAGACCCTGGATAACGTCAGTCCAGGAAACGGCCAGGAAGCCACCGAAGAAGGTGTAGGAAACGATCACCAGCGTCCCGACGATCACCGCCGTCTGGTAATCCAGACCGAAGGTACTCTCGAACAGCTTACCCGCAGCCACCAGGCCGGAACTGGTATAGAACAGGAAGAACAACAGAATGAAGATGGCCGAAATCACCCGAAGCGCGCGGCTCTTGTCTTCGAAGCGGAATTCGAAGTAGGCCGGCAGGGTCAGGGAGTCGTTGACGGCGTGGGAGTAGACCCGCAGGCGCCTGGCGACGATCAGCCAATTGAGATAGGTACCGGCTAGAAGACCCGCTGCGATCCAGGTAGCCTCGTAGCCTGCGGCCAGTGCATAACCGGGAAGCCCCAGCAGCAACCAGCCACTCATGTCCGACGCGCCGGCCGACAGCGCAGCCGTGCCCGGACCGAGGGAACGCCCGCCTAGAATATAGTCGGACAGATTGGTGGTTCGTTTGTAGGCGACGTAGCCAAGGGCCAGCATCACCGCGATGTAGACCGCGAAGGTCGCACTCACAATGCCTATGTTACCTGTCATGTTGTTCTTCTCTCTTTATAAATGAACGATCCGTGTTCTGTTATTGGTATGGGGAAGTACTGATCAATTCCCTCTGCTCAACAACGCCAGTCCAGCACTGACGCATTCTCCTGCTCATGGCTCACCGTCACCCAGGGACAACAGGCTGGCGTTGCCGCCAACCGCGGTGGTGTTGATGGTGCGCGTGCGTTCGGTAACGAAGCGCAGCAAATAGTGCGGCCCGCCTGCCTTGGGCCCGGTTCCCGAGAGCCCCATGCCGCCAAAGGGCTGCACACCCACGACCGCACCAATCTGGTTGCGATTGATGTAGACGTTGCCGATACGCACACGGCGATCGATATGCAGGGCGGTGTCCTCGTTGCGACTGTGGATCCCGAGGGTCAGACCAAACCCGGTAGCATTGATCTCGTCGATCATCTTGTCCAGGGTATTGTTGCGCCAGGTAATCACGTGCAGCACCGGTCCGAAGTGCTCCTTGTCGAGCTGGCTGATGCTGTCGAGCCGAAACGCTGTCGGGGTGACAAAATGACCGTTGAGCCCCGGCGGCAGCGGCGTCTCGCCAATCAGGCGATCGGCGGCTTTCATGATTTCAATATGCTGGTTGAGATTGTCCCGCGCCTCCTGGTCGATCACCGGGCCGACATCCGTGGAGCGTTCGAAGGGATTGCCGACATGCAGCTCGGCCATGGCGCCCTTGAGCAGTTCCATGACCCGCGGGGCGATATCCTCCTGGATAAACAGGGCGCGCAGCGCCGAACAGCGCTGACCGGCACTGGTGAATGCCGAATGCACGACATCCTTGACCACCTGTTCGGGCAGCGCGGTCGAATCGACCAGCATGGCATTCTGCCCGCCGGTTTCCGCGACCATCGGGGCAATGGCACTGTCCCGGGCGGCCAGCGCACGGTTGATCACGTGCGCGGTCTGCGTCGAGCCAGTGAAGGCGACACCGGTGATACGGGTATCGGAGGTAATCACGCTACCGACCTGCTTGCCATCTCCGGGCAGCAGCGCCAGTACATTGCCTGGCAGTCCGGCCTCGTGCATCAGCTCGACGCAACGCACTGCCAACAGGCTGGTCTGCTCGGCAGGCTTGGCGACCACCGTATTACCGCTGACCAGGGCGGCCGAGACCTGTCCGAGGAAGATCGCCAGGGGGAAGTTCCAAGGGCTGATGCAGGCAAATACGCCACGGCCCTGCAGATACAGCTCGTTGCTTTCGCCAGTGGGCCCGGGCAAGGTGATCAGCGCAAAGCGCTGGCGTGCCTGCACCGCATAGTAGCGGCAGAAATCCACTGCCTCGCGGACTTCATCGATGCCGTCCTGCAGGCTCTTGCCCGCCTCGCGGGTACAGATCGCCATCAGTTCCGGCATGTGTTTTTCCAGCAGATCCGCCGTGCGCTCGAGGATGGCCGCGCGCTGATCTACCGGGGTGGCATTCCAGGCAGGAAAGGCCGCTGCCAGACTGTCTATCGCCTTGTGCGTCTGCTCTGCCGTGGCCCAGATAACCTCGCCAACCTGATGGGACAGGTCATAGGGGCACATCACCGCCCTGCTCTCGCCGGTCAGACGCTTGCCTTCGACCAGGGGGGCGCCGGTCCAGCGCGCGCCCATATGCTTGTCCAGTTCGGCCTTGAGAGGCAACCAGTGGGACATGATGTTCAGGTTGATACCGCGTGAATTGCGTCGCTCACTGCCGTAGATATCGACTGGCAGGGGAATCCGATGGTTGGCCTTGCTGGCGTGACGCCGCAGACTGGTCAGGGGATGCTCGATCAGCGATTCGATCGGCACCTTCTTGTCCACCAGCTTGTGCACGAATGACGAGTTGGCCCCGTTCTCGAGCAGACGCCGTACCAGGTAAGGCAGCAGATCCTTGTGGGCACCGACGGGTGCGTAGATGCGCACGGCGCAGCTGTTCTGCTCCAGTACGGTGTCATACAGGGCGTCGCCCATGCCGTGCAGACGCTGGAATTCGAAAGGACGGTCGCCGGCCATGGATAGAATGCAGGTGACCGTATGGGCGTTGTGCGTGGCAAACTGGGAATAGATCAGCCCCCGGGTCTGCTCACTGAGCAGATAACGGGCACAGGCCAGATAGGACACATCGGTGCCCTCCTTGCGCGTGAATACCGGATAGCCTTCCAGGCCCGCCTGCTGGCAGAGCTTGATCTCGGTATCCCAGTAGGCGCCCTTGACCAGCCGCACGGGGATCAGGTCGCCCTGCCCCTTGGCCAGCAGCGTCAGCCAGCACAGCACCGGCAGAGCACGCTTGCTGTAGGCCTGCACGACGATGCCGAAGTCACCCCAGCCGCGGGTGTCCGGGTGGCTGTAGATACGCTTGAACAGTTTCAGCGACAGCTCGAGCCGGTCGGCTTCTTCAGCGTCGATGGTGATGCCGACGTTGCCTGCGCGGGCCTGGCGAATCAAACCGAGAACAGTCTCGCTGAGCTCTTCCAGCACCTGTTGCTCACGGGCACTTTCATAATGCGGGTGCAGCGCAGACAGCTTGATGGAAATGGTCGGCTTGGGGCTCTTGCCCTGATACTTGTCGCTGGCCAGGGCGGCGATGGCGTTACTGTAGTCGGCCAGGTACTTGGCTGCATCGGTGCGCGTCAGCGCTGCCTCGCCGAGCATGTCGAAGGAATAGGTATAGCCGCGATCACGCTGGTCTTTCGCGTTCTTCAATGCTTCCTTGATCGTGCGGCCAAGCACGAACTGCTTGCCCATGATGCGCATGGCCTGCAGCATCGCGCTGCGGATCACCGGTTCGCCACTACGCTTGATCAGCCGGCCAAGCACTGTACCCGGCGTGCCGTCCTGACGCTTGTCGAGGTTGACCACCTTGCCGGTCATGACCAGACCCCAGGCAGCCGCGTTGACCAGCGCACTTTCGCTCTGCCCCACATGCTTGTCCCACTGGGCGGCATTGAGCTTGTCGCGGATCAGCGCATCGGCTGTTTCGTCATCGGGTACGCGCAGCAGCGCCTCGGCGAGGCACATCAGCATGATGCCTTCCTGGGTGTCGAGACTGTATTGCTGCAGAAGGGCATCGATGCTGTCGCTGGCGTTGTCACGCTTGCGCACATCCTGAATGAGCCGGGTTGCCTGCTGGGAAAGCGCTGCCATGTCCCGTGGCTCGGCGAGCAACTCGAGTTCGGACAGGTAATCGGATTCATCGACCGCGTAGTTTTCACTGACGACCTTGAGAAAGTCATCGGGATTGCTGTCGAGAAACTGGCCCTGGGGGGCCTCGCTGGCCTTGAACATACTGTCTGCTCCTTTTTCGCCCGACTGCCCGTATTGCCGGAAACCGCAGCCGGTCTGGGGGATCCCTCTCATCTAACCCTAGACCATGGACGGCGCGCGGACGAATCTGCTTGTTGTTTTCGTGCGTTTTTGCCCTTGCGGGAACAAGACGCACATGCCTTCAGGCCACTCTAGAAGGCATGTGCAAGCGAATCTTGCGAAAAACTGCGGATGTGTTGCAAAAAACTCCGAAACTGCCTAGTCAGCCGCCGCGGACCTGAGTTTGCCCGGTGTCTGTCCGCGATACTGGCGTACCGCATGGGTCAGGGCGCTCTGGCTGGAAAACCCGCAGCGACTGGCCACTTCTGCCAGGGGCAGGCGACTGCCACGAATCAGGCGGACTGCTTCGTCTACCCGTGCGCCCAGCAGATACTGATGGGGCGACTGACCCGCTCGCTGCTTGAACAAAGCGTGGAAGTGACTGGGGCTGACATGTACCTGGGCGGCCATGTCGGCAACGCTGACAGGTTGATCGAGACGTTGGCGGATGTAGCTGTCGATCCGGCCCAGGTCGAGCCCGGACGCAACCGGGGCGTGCAGGGGGCGGGAAAACAAGCGGTCATGCAGTGTGTGCAGCAATACCCCGCCCAGATGCCACTGCAGCGGACTCTGACGCTCAGGCCCCTGATCCAGCTCCTGGGCGGCGAAGTCGAGCAATCCCTGCAGGCGATGGTCAAGCCGGATGAAACGCGGCTTCTCGAACAGACGGCAAAGCCCCTGGTCGACCAGCCCGGGTTCCTCGGAAGACTCGGTGGCGAGATCGAGAATCAGCATGTGGTTGCTGCCCCGCCCCGAGAAGGCATGGGCCTCATGGCCCGGCACCAGACAGGCGTGCAGGCGATTGACGGCACCACCCTGCCCCATCACTTCGAAATCCGCGCACCCCTCGAGCCCCACGATCAACTGATGCTGCGCGTGGGCATGGCTGGAGGACTGGGCGGGAAGATCAAGGACTCGAGTGCGAATCATACCAGGCTGCCGGTCGTCATGGCCCTCCATAGTAGTCTCTGCGCGAGACAGTCACAAGCAGGCCCCCGGCCATTGAAATGCAAACCCATCGACACCATCTGTTGTCTATAAGCGGCATGCCGCAACCAGCGATCCGAGGGCTCCATGACCGATAACGACAACGTGCAATCCGACTACATCGAACGTGACGAATCCGGCGAAGAGACCGGCAGCACCGGCCTTGCCATCCCTGACCAGCGTCTGCCCGACAAACTCTACCTGCTACCGGTCAGCAACCGACCTTTCTTTCCCGCCCAGGTGATGCCGGTGGTGATGGACGAGGCCCCCTGGTCGGAAACCATCGAACGGGTATCCAATACGCCGCATCACGCGGTATCCCTGTTCTTTGTCGATAGCCCACTGGCGGAGAACGGCGGGCTGGATTTCGATCGACTGCCGGAAACCGGGTGCGCCGTACGCATCCACCATGCGGTACGCGAGGACGGCAAGATACAGTTCATCGCCCAGGGCCTGACCCGGGTGCGGATAACCCAGTGGCTGAGCCGCAAGCCGCCCTATCTGGTCGAGGTGGAATACCCCAAGGCGCCCAGCGATGAACGCGATGAGGTCCGCGCCTATGCCATGGCACTGATCAACGCGATCAAGGAATTGCTGCCGCTCAATCCGCTGTACAGCGAGGAGCTGAAAAACTACCTCAACCGGTTCAGCCCCAACCAGCCGTCCCCCCTGTCGGACTTTGCCGCCACTCTGACATCGGCCAAGGGCAGCGAATTGCAGGATATCCTCGAAACCGTTCCGGTGCTGCGGCGCATGGAAAAGGTGCTGGTGCTGCTGAAAAAGGAGATCGATGTCGCCCGCTTGCAGGGTGAAATCAGTGCCGAGGTCAATCGCACCATCAGTGACAGCCAGCGCAAATTCTTTCTCAAGGAGCAGCTCAAGGTCATTCAGAAGGAGCTGGGGTTATCCAAGGATGACCGCACCGCCGATATCGAGCAGTTCCGCGACCGGTTGAAGGACAAGACCCTGCCCGAAGCCACCGCCAAGAAGATCGAAGAGGAGCTGAACAAGCTCTCCGTGCTGGAAACCGGCTCCCCCGAGTATGCGGTTACCCGCAATTATCTGGACTGGGCGACCTCGATTCCCTGGGGCATCACCCATGAGGACAACCTGGATATCGGCCATGCGCGCAAGGTGCTCGATCGCGACCATGACGGCCTCGAGGACGTCAAGGAACGCATTCTGGAGTTCATCGGACTGGGCGCATTCAAGGGTTCGGTCTCGGGTTCTATCATGCTGCTGGTCGGCCCTCCCGGCGTCGGCAAGACCAGCATCGGTCACTCCATCGCCGAGAGCCTGGGGCGCCCGTTCTACCGGTTCAGCGTCGGCGGGATGCGCGACGAGGCTGAAATAAAGGGCCATCGACGCACCTATATCGGCGCCATGCCGGGCAAGTTCGTCCAGGCATTCAAGGATGTCGGCGTGATGAATCCGGTGATCATGCTCGACGAAATCGACAAGCTTGGCAGCAGCCACCAGGGCGACCCTGCCTCGGCTCTGCTGGAAACCCTTGATCCAGAGCAGAACAGCCAGTTCCTGGATCATTATCTGGACCTGCGTCTGGACCTGTCCAAGGTCCTGTTCGTATGTACCGCCAACGTACTGGACAGCATCCCCGGTCCGCTGCTCGACCGGATGGACGTCATCCGGCTGTCGGGCTATATCAGCGAGGAAAAACTGGCCATCGCCAAGCATCATCTCTGGCCACGCCAACTGGCGCGTGCCGGCGTGCGCAAGAGCCAGCTGAGAATCACCGACAAGGCGCTGCGGACTCTGATCGAGGGCTATGCCCGCGAGGCAGGGGTCCGCAACCTGGACAAGCAGCTGGCCAAGATCGTGCGCAAATCGGTCATGCGGTTGCTGGAGGACCGGGAGCAGAAAATCAGCATCAAGCCTGAGCATCTCACCGAGCTGCTGGGCTCGGCGCCCTTCCGCAAGGAAAAGACACTCAAGGGCGTTGGTGTCATTACCGGTCTGGCCTGGACTTCCATGGGCGGCGCCACGCTTCCGGTTGAAGCCACACGTATTCATACACTCAATCGTGGCTACAAGCTGACCGGTAAACTGGGCGAAGTCATGCGCGAGTCTGCGGAAATCGCCTACAGCTATGTCTGCGCGAATCTGAAGCAGTACCAGGCTGATCCGGAGTTTTTCGACAAGGCCTTTGTCCACCTGCACGTACCGGAGGGTGCCACGCCCAAGGACGGGCCCAGCGCGGGCATCACGCTGGCCAGTGCCCTGTTATCCCTGGCGCGCAATCAGACGCCACGCAAGGGGTTGGCCATGACCGGCGAACTGACCCTGACAGGCCAGGTACTGCCGGTCGGCGGTATACGCGAAAAGGTGATTGCCGCGCGTCGGCAGTCGATCAACGAACTGATCCTTCCCGAGGACAACAGGGGCGAGTACGAGGAACTGCCTGACTATCTCAAGGAGGGTATGCAGATCCACTTTGCCAGCCATTTCCGGGACGTAGCGGCAAGGCTGTTCAACTGAGGCCATAAAAAAGGCGCCTTGCCGATCCCTCGACAAGGCGCCTTCGCGTCGGTACGTAGCAGTTACTTCTTGTTCGAGGACTTGTCTTCCTCAGACTCAGCCGAGCTGAAGTGCTCCTGCTGATCGTGGTCCAGCTCTTCCACCTGCGGGAGCTTGTGCAGGCTGCTTTCGAACTCCTCCTCCGAAATGGTCTTGTCCACGTCGTGCAGGGGCTCGCGGGCGCCATTCTTGCGCATCGGCTCCGGGCTCAGGCCATCAATCAAATCCCAGTCAGGGTCCAGCGTGAAATCGTTCAGGTTCAACTGGCTGGTATTGGACTCGTCGTGCTCCTCCTCGATACCGGAATTGAACTCCGAGTCGATCTGGTCTTCCTCGCCCAGCAACGGCTCGAGCGAGTCGACCTGCTCGACATAATCACCGTTGTCGTTGAACAGCAACGGGAAACGGGCCTTGATCTGATCGATGCGCTCGACATCACCACCCAGTTCGGTGATCTCCTCTTCCTGCTCGGCAAAGGCCGGACCATCACCCAGCTCGGCGAGAACCCGCAGTTGCTTGTAGCGCAGATCGAGACGTTCCGGCTCTTCGTCGATCGCCTTGTCGAGCATGGTGCGAGCCTCGGCAAAACGACCGTAGGTGACGTAGAGCTCGACACCGTCAAGGGGATCAACAGCCGGCTTGGCTGCCGGTTGCGCCACGGGACGGGCGACCATTGCCGGGACTGTGCTGATATTGGAAGAGAAACCGGTAGGCGAGTCATGCTGGGTGACCGGCTCCGGCGCGATGCTCTCCTCTTCCTGATGGCGGCGGCGCGATAGCAGCCAGCCGAGCAGGAAGGCAATGAAGACCAGCGGGAGGGTCAACCAGCTCAACCAGGATGAGGAGCTGGCAGTAGCCTGGGGCTCTTCACCGGGCAGCACGTTGGCTGCGATCGAGCCGGCGGCCGGATCGTCGCTGCCACCTGCAGCCGAGGGGCCCGAGCCGGTGTCACCACCGCCGAGGGAGCCGGCACCGGCTGTGCCGGCCAGCTCGCCATCGAGTTCCTCTTCCGCGGCCTTGGCGGCGCGCAGCACTTCCAGCTCGGCTTGCAGGCTGGCAATCTGCGCATCACGCGCGTCAAGTTCGCTGAGCAGCACGTTGAAACGGCTTTCCAGCGCATTGAGTCTGCCGAGCAATTCGGCCGAATCGGCGTCGACCGCTTCCAGGGTGGTCTCTTCGATGCGCAGGCGCACCTCTGCACTCTCGGGATCAGCCAATGGCGTGGCATCTGCCACATCAGGGGCTTCAGTCATCGGTTCGGAAACGCCCGCATCGGCAACCGGATCAGCAGCCGGTTCGGCATCGATGATCGGTTCAGGCTCGACCAGATCAGCGACATCCTCCTCGGGACGCGCAGTAACAGCAGCGGGCTCGGGTACAACGGCAGGTGCTGCCGGAGGCCGCGCCTCTGCCTGCTCAGCCGCGTCACCTGCCGCTCCGGCAAGCAATGCTTGCGGCGCGCCAGCGGTCACCAGTTGCTCACGGGTCGGCATTACCAGCGTATGGCCCTGACGCAGCTTGTCGATGTCACCACCGATAAAGGCGTCCGGGTTGAGCGCGTGAATGGCCGCCATGCTGACACGGATCGGCACAGACCTGTCCGGACGCTGGTTGACGGCGATATCCCAGAGGCTGTCTCCGGCTACGGTCGTGTACCGGGCAGCGTCAGGCTGCGGTTCGAGGCTGGGCACTTCACGCAATGCGGTGGTCGCCGGCTCGGTGCCAGACTGGTTCGTGCGAGCGGGCGCTGTGGTGCTGGATGGACGCGCGACGGGACGGGCCGGCGTCAGCGCAGCGGCGGGAGCAGACACCAGCCCGGTCTGCGGCTCGTACAACGGCGGATCGAGCAATACGGTGTATTCGCGCAGCATGCGGCCGCCAGGGCGGCGCAGTTCGACCAGGAAGTTCAGGTAGGGCTCACGCACCGGGCGAGTCGACTCGACCCGAATGAGCAACTGGTTGTTCTCGACAACCGGCACGAACCGCAGATCGGTCAGAAAGAAGGGGCGGTCGATCCCTGCCCTGTCGAAGGCATCCGGTTCAGCCAGGGAAACGATGATATCCGAAGCAGACAGGCCCTGCGCATCCTGCAACTGAATCGTGGCGCTGAGCGGCTGATTGAGGGACGAATCAAGTCGCATCTCCCCCAGACCCAACGCGTTACTGACTCCTACATACAAAGCGGCCAGCGAGGCCACTCCCACAATCACTTGGCGTTTGACTGCCATACCCTTTCCTCTTGTCCTGTAAGTGGCGCCGACATCACCACTTGCGCTATCCGTCGCATTCCCTTTGGGGAGCGTCAATAGAATTCGTGCTGCAGCCCAATGTTTGACAGTATGCCACCCCTCGAGACTTAAACGAACAGCAAAACACCCTGAAAAGTCAAAAAAACCGCATTGATGACGCAATTGACTCCATGCGTCATTGGCATGACACATTTTGACCCCGGGTGCCTGTTTCAAGCATGGCAGGGTGCCATCAGCTGATGCAGTGAAGCAGTCGAGGCGACAAACTGTCAAGTGCAGCTACTTGCGGTAATATGCCTGTTTTTCGGCCCGGTTGGAAACAGGCAATGACCGACAGAGACAAGCTATTTGCAGAGCCCCTGGCACAGATCGGCGACTTTGCATTCGACGCCGAAGTTGTCCGGGTGTTCCCCGACATGATCAAAAGATCGGTTCCGGGCTATCCGACGATTGTCGAAACCACCGGTCTGATCGCCGGACAATATGCCAGACCGGACACCCTGATCTACGATCTGGGCTGCTCCCTGGGTGCAGCAACCCAGTCCATGCGGCGGCATGTGCGTGCCTCGGGTTGCAGGATCATTGCCGTGGACAATTCCGCACCGATGGTGGAACGCTGCGGCGAATACCTGCGGGCCCAGGATGCAATGGTCGAGGAACTGACGCCTGTGGAGGTGCTCGAGGGCGACATCACCCGGTTCCCGCTGCAGCCCTGCTCAGTGGTGGTGCTCAATTTCACGCTCCAGTTCATCACGCCCGGGCAGCGCCTTGATCTGCTGTCAGCGATCCAGCAGGCCCTGGTGCCCGGCGGACTGCTGATCCTCTCCGAAAAGCTGGCCTTTGCCGACCCGCGCACGCAGCACAGCCTGGAAACCATGCATTATGCGTTCAAGCGGGCGAACGGTTACAGCGAGCTGGAAATCGCCCAGAAGCGCAGCGCCATAGAAAAGGTGATGCTGCCCGACACCCTGGAGACCCATGTAGACAGGCTGTGCCAGGCCGGCTTCAGTCACAGTCACAGCTGGTTCCAGTCCCTGAATTTCTGCTCGATGATGGCGCACAAGTGATCGACTACACCTCCTTGTATCAACATCTGGCTGCTACCAGCCTGGCTCACTGGCTTGATGATCTTCCTGCGGCGCTGGAGGCGCGACTGGCTGACGTCAACCACGGGGATCTGGATCGATGGCAGGCGGCGGTGCAGAGGCTGCCCGATACTGCCCCCGCCGCCATCGAGGTGCGCGATGCCGTGCGCATAGGCAGTGCCGCAGAACTCTGCCAGCCCGACCGGGACAGCCTTGAACAGGGGCTGCGCGCATTGCAGCCCTGGCGCAAGGGCCCATTCGAACTCTTCGGACTGACCATCGATTGCGAGTGGCGCTCCGACTGGAAATGGGAGCGGGTCTCCGCGCAACTGGATCTGCGCGGCCGAACCGTCCTGGATGTGGGCTGTGGCAACGGTTATCACATGTGGCGCATGTGGGGCTCCGGTGCAGAAACAGTCGTAGGTATAGACCCCAACCTTTTGTTCTACAAACAGTTTCTTTCTATAAAAAAGTACATCCCTGACTCGCCGGTGTGGCAGTTGCCGTTCACCCTGGAGCAATTGCCGGAACCCACCGGCGGGTTTGACACGGTCTTCTCCATGGGCGTGCTCTACCATCGCCGCTCGCCGGTGGATCACCTGCTGCAGCTCAAGGGCTGTCTGCGCGCGGGCGGTGAACTGGTTCTGGAAACACTGGTCGTGGAGGGGGACGCCGATACCTGTCTGCTGCCGGAAGATCGATATGCGCAGATGCGCAACGTCTGGTTTCTCCCCTCGGTAGCCATGCTGGAACGCCTGCTGCGCCGCAGTGGCTTTATCGATGTGCGCTGCATCGATGTGAACCAGACGTCCATGCAGGAGCAGCGCAGTACCGACTGGATGCGCTTCCAGTCGCTCCCGGACTTTCTTGATCCGGAGAACCCGCACCTGACGGTCGAGGGTCACCCTGCCCCCCTGCGCGCGACCCTCACCGCGCGCAAACCCTGATCAGACGCCTGGCTGCTGCGCCAGCCAGGCGATGAATTCGCTGGCCGGCAACGCCCGGGAAAACAGATAACCCTGGCAGGCGCCGCAGCCGCGTTCCTGCAGAAACTGCCATTGCGCCTCGGTCTCCACGCCCTCCGCTACCACGTTCAGATGCATGTTGGCCGCCAGATCGAGAATGGTGGTGACCAACTGATTATCCTCGTCGCGATCGGGTACGCCGGCCAGAAAGCTCTTGTCGATCTTGAGCTTGTCCAGCGGGAAGCGCCGCAGGTAGGCCAGGGAGGAATATCCCGTACCGAAATCGTCTATGACCAGCCCCACGCCAAGCTTCTTGAGTTGATGCAGGGTCTGCTCGCCCTTGTGGGCGCTGGTCATCAGCGCACCCTCGGTAATCTCCAGTTCCAGGTACGCGGCTTCCAGGCCGCTGCTCTCCAGGGCCGAGCGAACCAGCTCGACCACATCCAGATGCACGAACTGGCGCGGTGACAGATTGACCGCGACCCGGCCCGGCGCAAGCCCCTGGCGCTGCCACAGGGCCAGCTGACGGCAAGCCTCGTTCAGCACCCAGTGCCCGACCTGCACGATCAGCCCACTCTGCTCGGCCAGCGGTATGAAACGGTCCGGTGGGATCAGACCCATCTCGGGATGGCGCCAGCGCACCAGCGCCTCCATGCCCATGGCGCGTCGGGTAGCGACATCGAGGATGGGCTGGTAGTGCAGCTCCAGCTCATCGTTCTCCAACGCCTTGCGCAGCCCCCGTTCCATCTCGAAACGGGCACTCGCCTCTTCGGTCATGGCACGCTCGTACCCGCAGACCTGGTCGCGTCCGGTCGCCTTGGCCGTATCCATTGCCGCATCGGCGTTACGCACCAGATCCGCTGCGGTCCGGCCATCATCGGGGTAGCAGGCAAAGCCGACGCTGGCGCCGATATAGATCTCCCTGCCGCTGTCCAGAATCACCGGGGCACGCATGGCATCGCAGATCTGCTCGCCAATACGGCGAACCGCCGCAGCGCCGGCGCGCTCTCCCAGAACAATCATCAGGAACTCGTCACCGCCGAGCCTGGCCAGGGTGTCGTCAGCGGGACAACACGCGCTCAGTCGGCTTCCCGCCTGGCGCAGCACCTGATCCCCCACAGCGTGGCCGAGGCTGTCGTTGATCAGCTTGAATCGGTCAAGGTCGATAAACAGGACGGCTACCGCCCCCTTGTCATGCTGGGCCTGCAGCAACCCCTGCTCCAGGCGCAGCATGGCCTGATTGCGATTGGGCAAACCGGTGAGGCTGTCGAAATGGGCAATGTACTGCAACTGCTCCTGACTGCGCCGCAGGCCACTGAGATCGCTGAACATGACCATATAGCGGGCGACCCGGCCCTGTTCATCACTCACCGCGGTGGCCGTGACCCACAGGGGAACCCCTGCCTCGCCATGCCGATCTATCAGCACCTCACCCTGCCAATAGCCTTCGCTGCGGAGCTCGCTCAGCACCCGACGGGCCAGAGCCTGCCGGCTGTGCAACCGGCTGCGCACCACCGGTCGCTGACCTATCGCGCGCCCCGCCTTAAGACCGGTGATGATACTGAAGGCCGGGTTGTGATTGATGATGCGGAACTGCTCATTGAGCACCATCATCCCCTCGCGGCTGCTCTCGAACATGGCTGCCGCTTCCTTCAGCGCCTGCTCCTGCCTTTTACGCTCGGTTATGTCTTCCACGATCATGACGTAGTACTGCGCCACCGCAGCGGCATCCCGGACCAGGGTGACCATCAGGTTGATCCAGGCCAGCTCGCCATCTCGTCGGATATAACGGGCTTCCAGCGAGAACTTGTCCTGCGTACCGTCCAGCAGTTCACGCAACCTGCCTTCGATCAACGGCCGATCCTGACTGTAGAGCGTGCCCCGCGGCGTAATGCGCCTGAGGTCGTCGGCGGTATAGCCGGAGCGTTTGTAGTAACTGGGGTTGGCACTGATAAAGGCCCCCGAGGTTGATACCAGCAGGACGCCCACAGCGGCGTGCTCGTATATGGCGACGAATCGCCGTTCGCTGGCCTCGCGCTCCTGGGCCAGGCGCGACTTCTGCACCACCAGGGCCGCCAGCCGCGCAAACTCCTCGAGCAGTTGCACATCACGGGCGGTCGGCTCGCCAGGCTGGCCTGCATGCACCGCGAACCAGCCAAGCACCGACTCATCCGCGCCGGTGAACGGGACCACCCAACAGGCAAGCGTGGCGCACTGGCGGGCCACCTCCTGGTGAGCCTTCCAGTTTCCATCTGCAGCCACATCGGCCACAAACACGGGCCTGTCGCTATACATGCGCGCCGGCCCCGGCTCAGCGTCAACGCCCGGCATGGCCCCGTCTAGCAACTGAACGAAACTGGCGTGGAGGCTCGGTGCAGCCAGAGGATGCAAACGCCCGTCGGTCTCACCGGCGAGCACGATCATCGCCTGCTGACCGCTTTGCAGGGCTTCCCACTCGTGAATCAGTCGATTGGCCAGGTCCTGCATACCCGCGTCACCCAACAGACCATCAAGCACGCTCATGCGGGCTGACTGGATCCGCATGTGCTCCTGTTGCTGCTGGATATCGTTGAGCGTACCGATTACCACCTCTCCACTTTCAACCGTGGTGTAGGGTCGGGCGGTCAGCCGGCACCAGTGGTAGCGGCCGTCAGGCCGGCGCAGGCGCAGATTGGCCTGCAAGGTGTGCGTTTCTGCATTGCGCACCCGTAGCAGATAGGCTTCCAGCAAGGGGCAGTCATCGGCGTGCAGGTGCTCGAGGATGGACGAACCCAGAACCGAGCGGGCATCCTTGCCCGCCACCTGGAGCCAGGCCTCGTTGACATAGACCAGACGCCCGAAGAAATCAGCGCGAAAGACCACATCGTTGATCGTCGACATGATCTGGCGATTGCGCTCAAGGGTGCGCGAAACGTCCTGCTCCAAGCTGCTGGCATGCCGCCGCTGGATGGACCAGGCGAATACGGACAGCCCGCTGGCCGTAACCAGGAATAATAGCGCTGGCCAGAGGTCCGCCAGTAGCGACTCCTGCAGGAGCACAATCGTGGCCGCGACCATGCACGCCAGGCCTGCCAGGAGGGCGAGAACTGATTTGCGCAACGATCCTGTCAGAGTCATCGGCTGCTCCATCCATAGTTGTCCAGCCCTGGCGGTGCGACTGGTGTTCTAGCCAAACACGGTGACTGTTTGCCTGCTGATTGCCACGAGGGTTCCATCCTCGCGCCATACCATTGCCGATGTGTGCCCATAGCCATCGCGCGCATGATCGATGCTGGCCCGATAAAGCAGCCAGTCGGTATTGCCCAGCTCCGGCTGTGGCTGCACGAATTCGATTGTCCAGGTCAGCGAACTGGCCGGCGCCCGATGCTTGAGATGCGGCAGTACCGCCGGAGGCCAGACGTCCACCAACCCCAGAATATGGGCTTCATGGATGCTGCCTTCATCCTCGCGAAAGCGCATCCAGCCGCCCATCTCGCGTTTCTTGCTATTGGTGAACGGCAAATCACCCACCGCCCAGCGCACGGCAAAGTGCTGCAGAAAAACCGGATTGAGCCCCTCGACATAAGGCATCTCGATGCAGTCACTGACCGGTTTGACCTGGGGTGCCGGCTCGCTCGGCAGGGACACCACGGATTCCCGCGAGGCGCCAAAGCTTCCTTGCACAATACACATGATCTGGCCGTTCTGTCTTGCCATTCCCAGCATCTGAGTGACTGCCTTGCCTTCGCGCAGGACCTGCGCTTCGACCTGCATGGGCTCCCCGGGCGCAACCGGCCCGACGAAGGTAATTGCCAGGGAACGCACGGGCCTGTCGGCGGGAACCAGCGCACGCATGCCCTGGTACACCAAGGCCGCGACCAGACCACCATAGGCCGCGCGGCCCTGCGCCCAGTGGGCGGGAATAGTGACTTCCTGCCGGGGGGAGTCGGCCAGGGCAGAAAGGAGTTCAGCAAATGTCATCATTACAATCCCGTGATCAAAGGACCCGACATGTTAGGCGATGGGCACGACGGGGCAAAGCACATGGACCGATCATTGCGCTGCCATATGCCACGTCATGATTCAGCCGGTGCCTGGTCCTGCGTGGCGGGCGGCGTATTCATCAGGCGCAGCCCGCATAACCAGCCAATGGCCAACCACGCCGGAGGCATTTCTGGCCAGTCATGGGCGCCGAGGCTGTCGAGCGGGTGATCGGGTTCGCCGGCACGGGCCAGCAGACGCTGGTGCCACCAGGTCATGTAGTGGCCATCACCGGGGGTATAGCGTTTGAGCAACTCTGCCCGCAGGCGCATGGGCAGGGAGGTAAACAGGAGCTCATCCACCGCCGCGAATATCTGGCGCTCGTTATCCAGATAAGCCGTCTCTGCCACCGCCGGCAGCTGCAGACGATGTGCCAGGATTGCCAGTTGCCTGGCGTATTCACGGTGACTGTGCAACGGGTCGATCTGGCTGCGCCAGTCCAGTTGCAACCGCTCCAGAGCCTCCACCAGGGAGCAGGCTCCCGCAGCGGGCGCATCGAGTAGCGTTGCCAGCCAGCGCCGCTGATGCAGAGGTACCTGGGTCAGCAGCAGTACCAGCTCGGCGCTGCTGGATCCCGGCCGGGGTTGCCACTGACCGTAATCCCCCTCAGGTACACGGCCAACGCGCGCGGTGCGGGTCTCCCAGTCGGCGGGCAGCAATTGCTGCTTCAGCCTTTGCCAGCGGCGGTCGAGCGCGGCCATACGCTGATCCATCCAGCGTTCGAACAGCCACCGCCTGCGTGATTTATAGCCTGTCATCCGGTGTTCGCCCCAATCGTTCCCTGATGCCCTGAATGATACCGCGATTGTCTTCGGCCAGTCCGCCCTTGTCGGGCAGCGGCACCGCACGGCACAGGTCCAGGGTGAAATGTCCCAGCCGGGAACTGTAGAGCCCGATACCGATCCCCTGCCCTACCCGTGCGGCCAGCTTTTCCATCAGGCCCGACAGGACACTGTCGCTGAGCGCACCAATGGCCATCTCGCTGCCACCGGCCAGGGCAATGTTACGCAGCACATGCCGCGCCAGGCGCCACCGCCCGAGCTGACCGATGGGCAGGCCATAACAGATCGCCACCCGCTGCATCATCCGGATATTGCGCCAGACCACCAGCAGCAGATCAACTGCCACCCAGGGACTGGTGGCCACCAGCATGCCGGTGCCCACCGATTCACTGCGAATCAGCCGGCGCGCGAGCACATCCAGAGGCTGATAGAACTCGGCATTGAGCCTGCGGCTGATCTCCTCCGGGGTGTAGGACTGGTCGAGTCCGGCGCAGGCGCTGTTCATCCGTTCTGCCAGCGGTGTATCGGCGTGCAGCTTCTGCAGGCGCTCGAGCCAGTCCAGGGCCAGCCGCTCGTCACCTTCGCGCAGGGCCGTCCGCATTTCCTTGCGCAACTGCTCCAGAGCGGTCAGACGCTGCCGCTGCTGACGTATGCCACGCCAACTGAGCAGGCCCGCTCCGGCAACCAGAAGTCCGACCGCACCGGTGAGCGCGCCGGCCAGGGGCTGCCAGGCCCAGGCAGCCAGGGACCACTGGGTCCATTCGACTGCCGCGCCCCCCAGCACCACGGCCAGAAGCAGGCCGCCCAGGCGTCGCGGCCAGGGACTCAGCGCAGGCGCATTCAGGGTGCCGGGGGGCATGGGCTGCTCAGCGCCCCCGGCAGGGGCATGGTGCTCGATCTGTTCGAGCACGCGAGCATCCCGATGCTCAGCGCCGATCTCCGGTTCCCAGGTCTCGAGGATGCGAGGTCCGTCCTGCTGCTTCTCACGACCGGTTTTCATGGGTAACGCCCCTCGAGTATCCAGCCGGCCAGCTCATCCATGCGAAAGTGCGGAAACGGCTCATTGCGATGCAAGCCCCCAGGCGGTCTGAGATGGAGCAACCTGGGACCGGCAAACTCAAGGTCCAGCGGCAGATGGGAAGGCACAGTCACAGGCTGGTACCGCACGTAGGCGGTCTCGCCTACCAGCCCGGCGACCATGGTCTCGCCCTGCTGGTCAGCTGCGCGCACCGCGGCCAGGGGAAAGCCCTGCACCTCCACGCCGCCATGGCGGACGTCCGACAGGCTGTCGGTCACCAGATCTTCCAGGCACTGTTGTACCGAGCGCTGTTGCGCCGGGGCCACCTGATCGACCTTGGTGGCACAGATCGCCATGCGACCGATGCGCGGACTGAACAGACGCTGCAGCACGGAGTTGCGTCCGTAACGAAAGCTGCCCATTACCTCTTCCAGGGCGAGCTTGAGATCCCTGAGCGCGGCCTGGCCGGCCTGCATGGGTTCGAGCATATCGACCAGCAGAATCTGCCGATCCAGCTGGCTGAAGTGCTCATCGTAGAAGCCCTTGACGACGAAATCACGGTAGTAGTTGAACCGCTCCTCGCATTTGGCCCACCAACTGCCCTGGCCGCCTGCACTGAACCGATTGGCGCTCAGCAGCGGCACGAATGCCAGCATGTCAGGGGCGATTCCGCTACCAGGCAGCAGAAAACGGCCTGGCTGATTACGCGACAGCCCCGCCTCGGTGCGGCAAGCGCGCATGAAAGCCGTCCAGTCGGCCGTCAACTGGCCAAGCAGTGCCGGATCGCAAGGCTCACCCGGGTCGATCCGCCCCAGCCTGTCACGCAGATCGCCAGCCAGGGACCTGCGCGGTTCGCTTTCCAGCAGGGACGCCATCTGTTCGCACCACTGGCCATAGCCCATCCCGAGCAGCGGCAGGTCGAGCAACCACTCGCCGGGATAGTCGAGCAACTCTATGCGTACCGACCGCGACCCCTGCAGGGACTTGAGCAGCCCATCGGGACGGAACTGCAGATCAATCACGACCCGAGCCAGATCGACGGTGGACGACGGCCAGTGTGCCGGCGTGGCCGACAGCGCACCCAGCGCCTCGATGTAGGGAAAGGGATTGGCTACCCCGTCGCGTTGCCAGCGTACCGACACCAGGCGATCAAAGGGTGACCGCCGGGCCAGCAACCCGCGCTGATGATTCTCCAGCTGATTGATCAGACTGGTAATGAAGGTCGTCTTGCCCGCGCCACTCAGACCGGTTACGCCCACGCGTATCGTCTGACCTGCCAGACGGGCGATCCGGTCCTGGGTCTTTTTGATCCAGTTCACATTTCCAACGGCCACCATGCATATGCCCCGCAAATCATTTATGGTCTACCTTCATTTACAGTATCGCACAGACAACCATTCGATCAGAGGTCGGCCCAAATGGCCTATTCAGACACGCACAGCAAATTTATCGGCTATCTACTGTGGATTTTCGGCTTCATGGGGGCCCACCGCTTCTATTACGGTCGACCCATCACCGGCACCATCTGGTTCTTTACCCTCGGCCTGTTTCTGATCGGCTGGATCGTGGACCTGTTTCTGATCCCCTCCATGGATCGCAGTGCCGACCGGCGGTTTCGCAGCGGACCGGTCAATTTCAATCTGACCTGGGTACTGCTCACGTTCCTGGGGATTCTGGGCGCCCATCGCCTGTACATGGGCAAATGGATTACCGCCATTCTCTACTTCTTCACCGGCGGACTCTTTCTGCTGGGCGTGCTCTATGACTACTGGACACTGAACGAACAGATCTCTACCCGCAACATGCAGCGTGAATGGTAAGCGCGCAGCGCTGCGAAAAGGGCGTGTAATGGGTTAGAATCGCGGCCTTTCGCCCAGCGCAGCAAGGTAGTCATTGTGGAAATTTTCAAGGAATTCACGTTCGAATCCGCCCATCGCCTGCCCCATGTGCCGGACGGTCACAAGTGTGGCCGTCTGCATGGGCACTCGTTTCAGGTCGCCATCCATATACAGGGCGAGCCCGATCCGCATACCGGCTGGATCCGCGACTTCAGCGAGCTGAAAGCCATATTCCGCCCGATATACGACCGGCTGGACCATAACTACCTGAATGACATACCGGGCCTCGAGAATCCGACCAGCGAGGTGCTGGCCCGCTGGATATGGCATGAGCTCAAGCCGTTGCTGCCCGAGCTCTGCCAGATCACCATCAGGGAAACCTGCACCAGTGGCTGCATCTATCGCGGTGACTGATTGCCGGGCTCAGGCCGCGGCGAAACGGTCTTCCAGATAGGCGCCGATCACCTTGGAATCGTAGAGCCAGGTCACCGTGTCGCCTTCGTCGATTCTCAGGCAAGGCACTTTGATCTTGCCGCCCTGTTCGAGCAACGCCTGCCGGTCCTGGGGATTGTTCTTGGCATCCTTGAGCGCGATAGGCAGGTTCAGCCGGTGCATGGTGCGGCGGGTCCGCACGCAGAATGGACAGGCCCGGAACTGATACAGCGCAAGCTGTGCCGTAGCCTGTTCAACCGCGGCCTGCCGCTCGGCCGGACGTTTCATTTTTCGGGGGCGGGTAATGAAGTCGATAAGAATGATCAGATTGCCCAACCCGTTACGCAGCGCTTTTACTAACATGCCAGATCCTGTTGCCGAAGATTGTAGGGCGACAGGTTACCCGAGTTTGGCCCGGCTGGCTTGCGGCGCAGCCAGCCACTGCCCCTGATCTTGTAACCGGGAGAGATTGATGTCACCACAGGACCTGGAACTGCTCGTCAGCCGGGAGATGCCCTTTGGCAAATACCAGGGCCGCAAGATAGCCGATCTGCCCGGTCATTATCTGAACTGGTTTGCCCGGGTAGGCTTCCCCCCGGGGGAAACAGGACGCTTGCTCGCGCTGATGCAGGAAATCGACCATAACGGTCTGAGCTATCTGCTGGATCCGCTGCGCACGGAACCAGGGCGCCCAGGCCCCGCGCGCTAGCCATGCAGGCCCAATGCCTGCCCGGGATTCAGATCGGGTCGTTGCGGTACATCAGCTCGTCGGGCAGGTGGATCAGATAGTCCTCCTCCCTGGGCGGCATCTGCAGGTGATACCCCTGTGATTGCAGGTTGGCCAGCACCTTGTGGATGTCCTCGCGGGCCAGGGTGCGCTCTTCGCTGAGCACCAGATCCATGGCCAACTCCGCCTTGCCGAACAGCTGCATCAAGGATTCCGGCAGGTCGGCGAGATCGGTCTTGCGCGGCACGTACAGATACATGCCCTGCTTGCGCTTGCTACGGTAGATCGAGCACATGACCTTCATGGCTGCATTTCCTCGGCATTGGCGATGGCCAGCAGCTCCTCGCCCATCAACTGGCGCCGCCACCCGATAAACTCGTCGGGCAGGCTGTAGGGCCCCGTCGGATAGCCCGTACGTACCAGCGCCTCCAGGGTTTTCTTGCGTAGCACGATCTCCGGCGCGATACCCAGGCGCTCGGCGTGCCGCTGCCCGACCTTGCGCAGGGCCTTGAGCAGGCGGTTGGCATCGGCGGGCAATGGCTCGGGGAGCCTTGAGGGCCAGGCCTCGGCGGGTACCTGCCGACCCTGACGAATCAACTCGAGAATCTCGTTGCCATGCTGTCGCACCGTACGGGGATGCATGTCCTCGATGCGCGAAAGCGCCTGCAGATTATCCGGCTGACGCTGGGCCAGCGGGCACAGGGTACGTTCGCGCAGCATGCGGTTGCGGGCCTGGTCCCGCTCGCGTGCCTCACGCTCTCGCCAGCTTGCCAGGACCTTGAGCACCGCCAGCTCTTCGGGCTTCAGGCGCCAGGCCTGTTTGACGTTCAGGTAGGCTGTTTCCGGCTCCTGGATACGTTGCGCGGCAGCCACCTGCTCAGCGGTGTCCTCCAGCAGCCACGACGTGACTCCTGCGGCCTCGATGCGGGGGGCCATGATGCGGTAGAGCTCGGCAAGATAGACCGCATCCGCCGCGGCATAGGACAACTGCGAGGCGCTCAGCGGCCTTTGCAGCCAGTTCGAACGCGTCTCCTCATTCGACAGCTCAACATCCAGCAGGGACTTCACCAGACGGGAGTAGCCAACCGAAAACCCCATGTCGAGATAGGCTGCCGCCAGCTGGGTGTCAAACAGCGGCGCCGGAGCGGCCCCGCACAGCTTGAGAAACACCTCGATGTCTTCGCTGCATGAATGCAGCACCTTGATCACCCCGGGGCTGCGCAAAACCTCGACCAGTGGCGACCAGTCGCTCACGGCCAGCGGATCGATCAGGAAAGCCCGTTCGCCATCGCATACCTGGATCAACCCTGCGATCGGAAAGAAGGTCTCGGTGCGCTCGAATTCGGTATCCACGGCCACGAACGGCCGTTCGAGCCAATGTGCGCACCAGTGCGCCAGGTCAGCGTCCCGGGCGATCATCAGGGGTTCAGGTAAATCGGTCATATCAACGGGTTCCTTTGTCAGCGTGGCAGTATAACCGATCAACGGCGCAGAAGCGGCCCGCTGAAATGTCGGCCATTGCAGTCAAGATTGACCGGAATCAACCGATAGCCTGTTGCGGGCTCTATAATCGCAGCCCTGCGTATAACAACTATCCACCGGGAGCAGGCATGGTCTTTCTTCAGCACATTCCTCTAAAGTACAAATTCTGGGCCGTCAACGCCGTTACCTTCGCCAGCACCCTTCTGCTGGTACTGGTGGCGCTGATGGTCGAGCGGGAAAGTCTGCAGGACCAGCGCCGGGACACGGCTGCCACCCTGATCCAGGCCAGCGCCGACATGACCGTTGCCGGGATACGCCCGCTGCTACCCTCGGCCGGCCTCCGCGCCGCAGCAGGTGATGGCACTGCCGCGCAGTGGCTTCCCGCGGACACCCTGGGGCCGGCTGGGCAGAATCTGCTCGGCGCCTGGGTCCTGGTTGGCGATGGCGAGCTTCGTGCGCTGGGGGTCGAGCAGGTCGACTTTTTCGAGCTGATGATGGCCCGGGCGCCGCTCTATGCCCTCGTGGTCTTCGTTCTGATGATTGGCGTTCTGCTGGTGTCCCAACTGCTGATCAGTTTCATTAGCCGGCACGTCATCGCCGTGCGCGACATCATGCTGGCCGTCCAGGATAGCGGCGATCTGACCCTGCGCGCCCACGACACGGCGCGCGACGAAATCGGCTCCATCGCCCGCGCGTTCAACGCCATGCAGGCCTCCCAGCAGCAGGTGGTCGGGGCGGTGCGTTCGGCGGCCGAGCAGCTTGATCAGGGCGCCTCGGAACTGGCCATGCAAATGAGCCGCGTGCGCGATGGCATGGTCAGCCAGCAGAGTGAAACCGACATGGTCGCGGCTGCCGTCAACGAGATGAGCGCCACCGTTCAGGATATCGCCTCCAACAGCTCGACCACCCGCGATCAGTCGCTGCAAGCCGATGAGCTGGCCCGCCAGGGGCGCGATCAGGTGGCACGGGTGGGAAGCACCATTGCCGGGCTGGCCACCAGTATCGAGCAATGCACCCGGCATATGGAAACGTTGCAGGGGCACAGTCAGGAGATCAGTGGCGTGGTCAGTGTGATTCGCAGCATTGCCGAGCAGACCAATCTGCTGGCCCTGAATGCGGCGATCGAGGCGGCCCGCGCCGGGGAATCCGGTCGGGGCTTTGCCGTGGTGGCTGATGAGGTTCGCGCGCTGGCCCAGCGGGTCCAGAACTCGACCGACGAGATTCAACGCATGATCGAGGCTCTGCAGGGCGGCACCACGGATGCGGTCGAGGACATGCAGGCCAGTGCGGGTCTGACCCGGGACTCGGTGGAACAAAGTGAGGAGGCTGGTCGCTCCCTCGGCGTCATCACCTCGGCGGTGAGCCAGATTCGCGATGGCAATAGCGAGATTGCCTCGGCGGTCAAGCAGCAGAGTGAAGCCGCTGAAGCCATTACCCAGAGTGTCGTGCAGATTCGTGATGTGACTGAACGGACGGTCGAGCAGACCTTGCTGAGCGCTTCCACCAGTGAACGCCTGGCTACGCTGGCCCATCAACTGAGCGCGTCGGTAAGCCGCCTGAAAACATGAAACCCGCCACGGACCGTGGCGGGCTCCCATCGGGAGGTTACTCGAGGGCGATGCGCGCCTCGTTCTTCTCGATGGTAGAGGGACCGATGCCCTTGACCTGACCCAGCTCTTCAACTGAACCGAAAGCGCCGTTCTCTTCGCGATAATCGACAATCGCCTGCGCTTTCGCTTCGCCTACCCCCTGCAGCACCTCCGCCATCTCTGCAGCGCTGGCTTCATTGATGTTGACGCTGACCAGGGACGATTCCGCCAGGGCTGGCAGGGTCATGAGAGCAGACAGGGAAAGGCACAATGCCAGAAAGATCGTTTTCATGGAGTTCTCCTTTTTAAGTGTGATGCCGCACTGCCGGGTACTGCTTGGCAGGCTTGACCCGCTTCCCTGCGGCCCAGTCAACTTAGAGGAGGATAGCTCCGACACAAAACAGTTTTTCGCCCCAATGTGATTCCTTTCTCAAAAATGGCGTTCAGCCATCTATTGCCGACAACCCTCTTTGCAGGTCGGTACGGATGTCTTCGACCTCTTCGAGCCCGATGGCCAGACGGATCAGGTTGTCCCTGATGCCGGCGGTGGCTCGGGTCTCCGCGCTCAGACGGCCGTGGGTTGTGGTCGCCGGATGGGTGATGGTGGTCTTGCTGTCACCCAGGTTGGCCGTTATCGAGAGCAATCGCGTGGCGTCGATGAAGCGCCAGGCGGCAGCGCGGTCGCCCTTGACCTCGAAACTGACGACCGCGCCAAAGGCTTTCTGCTGAGCCCTGGCCAGCTCATGCTGGGGATGACTGGGCAGACCCGCATAGTAGACATGCTCGACCTGGGGCTGGCGTTCCAGCCACTCGGCCAACTGCTGAGCGCTGGCGCAGTGGGCCTGCATGCGCAGGCGCAGGGTTTCCAACCCCTTGAGGAAGACCCAGGCATTGAACGGACTCAGGGTTGGACCGGCCGTGCGCAGAAAACCCACCACTTCCTGCATATGCTCGCGGCGACCGGCCACCAGGCCGCCCAGGCAGCGGCCCTGACCATCAATGTATTTGGTCGCCGAATGAATGATCAGATCGGCACCCAGTTCCAGCGGCTTCTGCAGCGCAGGCGTGCAGAAACAGTTGTCCACCGCCAGCAGCGCACCGGCCCCATGGGCGATCGCCGCTAGGCCGCGGATATCCACCACCTGGGCCAGCGGATTGGATGGCGACTCGACGAACAGCAGGCGTGTGTTGGGCTTGCAGGCTGCTTTCCAGCCCTCAAGGTCGGTCAGCTCGACATAGTCGTACTCCAGGCCGAAGCGCTTGAAGTACTTGTCGAACAGACTCACAGTGGCGCCGAACACGCTGCGCGAGACCAGCACGTGGTCGCCGGCGGAACACAGGCTCATCACCATGGCCATGATGGCGGACATGCCGGAAGCGGTGGCCACGGCCTGCTCTGCCCCTTCCAGCGCGGCCATACGCTCTTCGAAGGTTCTCACCGTGGGGTTCATGTAACGCGAATAGACATTGCCCTGCGCTTCGCCGGCAAAGCATGCCGCCGCATCCGCGGCGCTACGAAATACATAGCTCGAGGTCAGGAACAGCGCCTCTCCGTGTTCGGCCTCAGGGCCCCGGCGTTGGCCGGCACGGACTGCAAGGGTGTCAAAACCGACATCCTCGAGGTCGCTGTCCAGTCGACCGGCTTCCCATTCTTCCGTCATTCTCAGGCTCGCTTGTTCTGCCGATGGCAGAATGTGGGTTGGTTCAATTATTGTGCAGTTCGATAACCGCGTTGCCCATTTCGCTGGTCGACATGGCAGCGTCATTACGCGCCTGCTCGATCTTGCCCAGATAGGCCTCGTTGACGTCTCCGGTCACATAATCGCCATCAAATACCGAGCAGTCAAAGCGGGTCAGTTTCGGATTGCCTTCGCTGACCGCATGAATCAGGTCGGGCAGATCCTGGTAGATCAGCCAGTCGGCGCCAATCAGTTCGGCCACTTCTTCGGTGGTGCGGTTGTGGGCAATCAGCTCGTGGGCGCTGGGCATGTCGATACCATACACGTTCGGGTAGCGAACGGCCGGTGCGGCAGAGCAGAAGTAGACCCGGGCGGCGCCGGCTTCACGGGCCATCTGGATGATCTGCTTGCAAGTCGTGCCACGCACGATCGAGTCATCCACCAGCAGCACATTCTTGCCGCGAAACTCCAGCTCGATGGCATTGAGCTTCTGCCGGACCGACTTCTTGCGCGCTGCCTGGCCGGGCATGATGAAGGTGCGGCCGATGTAGCGGTTCTTCACGAAGCCTTCGCGGAACTTCACACCCAGATGGTTGGCGAGTTCCACGGCCGAGGTCCGGCTGGTGTCGGGGATCGGGATAACCACGTCGATACCGTGATCCGGATTCTCCCGCAGGATCTTCTCGGCCAGCTTTTCACCCATGCGCAGCCGCGCCTTGTAGACCAGCACGTTGTCGATCATCGAATCCGGGCGGGCCAGATACACGTGCTCGAAAATGCAGGGGGAATAACTCGGATTCTCGGCACACTGCTCGGTAAAGAGCTCGCCCTTGTCGGTGATATAGACGGCCTCACCGGGTTCCAGATCCCGTATCAGATCAAAGCCCAGCACATCCAGCGATACGCTTTCGGAGGCAATCATGTACTCCACGCCGTGTTCGGTGTCGCGCTTGCCGAAGACGATAGGACGGATCGCATGGGGATCACGGAAGCCGACGACGCCGTAGCCGGTAATCATGGCGATGGCCGCATAGCCGCCACGGCAGCGCGCATGTACAGCCCGCACGGCGTTGAAGATATCGTCCTTGCCCGGCTGCAGCTTGCCGCCGCGGGCCAGTTCATGGGCGAATACGTTGAGCAGCACCTCGGAGTCGGAGTTGGTGTTCACATGGCGCAGGTCGGACTCGTAGATCTCCCGCGAGAGTTGTTCCACGTTGGTCAGATTGCCGTTGTGCGCCAGGGTAATACCGTAGGGCGAGTTCACGTAGAAGGGTTGCGCCTCGGCAGAGCTCGACGAGCCTGCCGTGGGATAGCGCACGTGCCCGATACCCATGTTGCCCACCAGGCGCTGCATGTGCCGCTGATGGAAAACATCGCGAACCAGACCGTTATCCTTGCGCAAATGAAGCCGGCCCCGATCACAGGTTACGATGCCGGCGGCGTCCTGGCCACGATGTTGTAGCACGGTCAAAGCGTCGTAAAGTGCCTGATTGACGTTCGACTTGCCCACTATGCCAACAATGCCACACATGCCTCAATACCTCTTATGCGTACTACGCTCACAGCTGTTAAGCGCAAGAATCAGCGACCGAAAAACCCGAGAATCATGTTCTTGGACCAATCGGCCACCAGAAGAAAATGGGGGATCAGTTCAGACTGCCGCCACCAGGTGTCGGCCTCGACGGGCGCCAGACTGAGCAGCCCCACTGCAACGACAATCAGCAATGCACCGCGGGCGGCGCCGAAGATCATGCCGAGAAACCGGTCCGTGCCGCTCAACCCTGTGACCCGCACGAGCTGGCCTATCAGATAATTGATCAGGCCACCCAGCACCAGGGTCAGTATGAACAGAATGCTGCAGGCAACAATGACCCGGATCGAAGGCGTTTCAATGAAAGGTGAAAGATGGCCCGCCAAGGCGCCGCCAAACAACCAGGCAACCAGCCCGGCAACGACCCAGGTCAGCAGGGAGAGGGCTTCCTTGACAAAGCCCCTGGCCAGACTGATCAGGGCCGAGACGGCAATGATGGCAATAATGGCCCAATCGATCCAGCCTAGCGTCACGACGCAGCACCCGATAGTGAACAGGCCGGTATTCTAGCAGAGGGCCGACCCGCTTCGGAACAGCTATCTCTTGCCGGTACCGGCGTCATACGCGGTGACCAGCCCATTCATGCCATGCCTTTTTGCCAGTTCGTCACGCAGCTTGCTGGCCGCAGCCCGGTCAACCACCGGGCCGACAAACACGCGGGTAATCTCGCTGGCGTCCACACGGGCTGTCAGGGTGTAGGCATTGTAGCCCTGTGAAACCAGAGTCTCACGCAGGGATTCGGCATTGGCCGTGGAAGAGAAGCTGCCGAGCTGAACGACCCAGTTACC
Organism: Pseudomonas sp.; assembly: GCA_016763285.1. Lineage (GTDB taxonomy): Bacteria > Pseudomonadota > Gammaproteobacteria > Pseudomonadales > Pseudomonadaceae > Halopseudomonas. The sequence continues at coordinate 9,220 of JAESUC010000043.1, read as the reverse complement.
GCTGGCCACTGCCGCAGGCGCGGTTACTTCGGGCTGTGGTGCTGGCGGTGCAGCGGCTGGCGCCTGCTCGGGCTCGGGCTCGGGCACTGCCACGGGTTCGGCCCCATCTGCCACCGCAGGCATGCTTGGAACCGGCTCCGGATCGGGCAGTTCCAGCGGCGCCTGGGCGGGAATTTCACTGTCATCCATCACCGGCGCCTCGGGCACTTCCACTTCTACCCTTACGGTCTCGTCCTGCCCCGAAAGCAGCATGGGCAGAAAAACCACGGCAGCTATTATCAGCACCAGCGCGCCGATCAGGCGCTGCTTCAACTTGTCATCCATTGCTTACATCCCGAGTCTGTTGATCCAGCCAGAGTATGGCTGCAGAGACACAGAAAAACGACCCGAAAATCACGATTTCGGTGCTGGCTGGCGTGTTGTCCAGCGTCTGTTCCAATGCCGTGGCAATGCAATCGAAGGCCTCCACCCGTTCGCCAACAGCCGTGAGGTGGGTAACCAGCTCCACGGTGGGACGGGTGCGCGGGCTGGGCAGCGGCGCCACCGACCAGCCGCCGAAGAGCCCCAGGAGCGGCTCGACAACGCCGGCCAGATCCTTGTCGGCGAGCAAACCGAACACGGCGTGTCGATCCAGGGGCCGGGCCCGCAACTGATTGCCAAGAAAGCTCGCGGCATGGGGGTTGTGTCCGACATCGAACAGCAGACGCCGGGGTTGGCCATGCCAACTGATGGTCCGTTGCTCCAGGCGGCCGACTACCCTGGCGTCAACGAGGGCTTGGATTATCACCTGATCAGGCAGATCCAAACCGGCCATCCAGAACGCTTGCAGGGCGGTGACCAGGTTGTCCCGAGGCAGCGTCACGGCAGGCACGGCATCGATGCGACGGACCGACGACCGGTTGTCGGTCCCCCACAGACGCCATTGGCTGCTGCCCTCTTCCCAGCCATAGTCGACGCCGCGCTGGCGCGGCTGGACCTGCAGGCGCGCCATGGCGGCGAGAAAGGTGCTCGGAAGATCGGTCTCGCTGCTCACCAGCGGCCGGTGCGGGCGCATGATGCCAGCCTTCTCGAATCCGACCGAGTCACGCGTATTGCCCAGATATTCCTGATGGTCGAGGCCAATGCTGGTGACCACCGCGACATCGGCATCTATTATATTCACCGCATCCAGTCGCCCCCCGAGACCGACTTCCAGGACCCAGGCATCCAGCTCGGCCTGCTGGAACAGATAAAACGCCGCCAGGGTCCCGAATTCGAAATAGGTCAGGGAGATTTCGGCACGGGCCAGTTCAATACTGGCAAAGGCATCACACAGCTGCGTGTCGGTGGCACGCTCGCCATCAATGCTGACGCGTTCGTTGTATGCCAACAGATGGGGCGAGGTATAGACACCGGTTCGCCGGCCCGACCGGCGCAGCAGACTGTCCAGCGCGGCACAGGTCGAACCCTTGCCATTGGTCCCGGTCACGGTGAAGACGAGGGCTGCTGGCTGCCGGATCCCCATTCTGCGCGCCACTTCCGCAACGCGCTCGAGACCCATGTCGATATCGGTGGGGTGCAACCTTTCCAGGCGAGCCAGCCAGCCGGCCAGATCCGCAGTGGGCATCAGACAGTGCCGGCCTCGATCTCGTCGGACACCAGCTGTGAAACCGGGGCCGGCTGGTGGGTCAGGATACTCAGGATGCTGGCCAGGCGGTCACGCATTTCGCTGCGCGGAATGATCATGTCGAGCGCGCCATGGGCGAGCAGAAACTCGCTGCGCTGGAACCCGGGTGGCAGTTTCTCGCGTACGGTCTGCTCGATAACCCGGGGCCCGGCGAAGCCGATCAGTGCATTGGGTTCGGCGACGTTCAGGTCGCCGAGCATGGCCAGACTGGCCGATACACCGCCGTAGACCGGATCGGTCATGACCGAAATGAACGGAATGCCCTCCTCCTTCATCTTGGCCAGAGCCGCGCTGGTCTTGGCCATCTGCATCAGGGAAAACAGGGCTTCCTGCATACGCGCGCCGCCAGAAGCCGAGAAGCAGACATAGGGAATGCGCTCACGCAAGGCTATCTCGGCGCCCCGTACGAAGCGGGCTCCCACCACGCTACCCATCGAGCCGCCCATGAAGCTGAATTCGAAGGCGCTGGCAACGATCGGGCTGCCCTTGAGCCGACCCTGCATGACCACCAGTGCGTCCTTCTCACCGGTATCCTTCTGGGCCGCCGTGATGCGGTCTTTGTATTTCTTGCTGTCACGGAACTTGAGCCGGTCTACCGGTTCAAGCTCGCTGGCGATCTCGCTGCGATCATCCTCGTCGAGGAAAATATCCAGTCGACGCCGCGCATCGATTCGCAGGTGATGAGCGCACTTGGGACACACGTCCAGGTTCTTTTCCAGCTCCGGACGGTAGAGCACCGCATCACATGACGGACACTTGCGCCAGAGGCCCTCCGGCACGCTGCTCTTCTGTGCTTCGGATCGCACGATGGAGGGAATCAGTTTGTCCACCAGCCAGTTGCTCATTACCAATCCTTATTCGTTGTCTTGACCAATCGGGTTATGCCTGCTCAGGCATCCATCGCCGCTCGCATTTCTCGAATCACTGCGCTGACCGCCTGCCGGGCCTGCTGTGGATCATCGGCATGGGTGGCGATCTGGTTGACCAGAACCGAGCCTACCACGACACCGTCAGCAACCGAAGCAACGGCTGCCGCTGTCGCCCCGTCACGGATACCGAAGCCCACCCCTATCGGCAGATCCGTGATGGTCCGCAGGCTCTCCAGCTTGCTTGCTACTGCATTGACGTCCAGAGCACTCGACCCGGTCACACCCTTGAGTGAAACATAGTAGATATAGCCGCTGGCGCGCTTGCAGATCTTGGCCGCACGGGCCAGCGTGGTCGTGGGTGACAGCAGATAGATGGTGTCCAGCCCGCGGCTCTGGAACAGATCGACCACTTCATCGGCCTCTTCCGGCGGCAGGTCCACCGTCAGCACGCCGTCCACTCCGGACGCCCGGGCGGCCTCGGCAAACGTCTCGTACCCCATGCGCTCGACCGGATTGAGGTAACCCATCAGCACCACGGGTGTAGTCTGGTTGGTCTGGCGAAAGCGGCTGACCATCTCCAGCACATCGGCCAGGCGGACGTGATGCAGCAGTGCCCGCTCCATGGCCTGCTGAATGACCGGACCATCAGCCATTGGGTCGGAAAACGGCACGCCCAGCTCGATGATATCGGCGCCCGCCTCTACCAGATCGTGCATCAGTTGCACCGTGATGCCGGGCTCGGGATCACCGGCCGTTATATACGGGATCAGGGCCTGACGCCCGGCACTGCGCAATTGCTCAAAACACTGCTGTATGCGACTCATTGCTCTCTCTTCTACTCAATACCTTGGGTGCCCGATGCGCATCATGGTCAGATGCTGATACCGTCCAGCTCGGCCACCGTATGGATATCCTTGTCACCGCGACCAGACAGGTTGATGACAATGGTCTGCTCGGGGGACATGGTGGCCGCCAGCTTCATGGCGTAGGCGACCGCATGGGCCGACTCCAGCGCCGGCATGATGCCTTCAACCCGGGTCAGCTCACGGAAGGCGCTCAGGGCCTCCTCATCGGTCGCATTGACATATTCGACCCGCCCCAGGTCCTTGAGCCAGCTGTGCTCGGGCCCGACACCGGGGTAGTCCAGACCGGCGGACACCGAATGGGTCTCGATGATCTGTCCGCCCTCGTCCTCCATGAGGTAGGTCCGATTGCCATGCAGCACGCCCGGCCTGCCAGCAGCCAGCGGCGCAGCATGCTTGCCACTGTCCAGCCCCAGACCACCAGCCTCAACGCCGTACATGGCCACCGATTCATCCTCGAGGAAGGGATGGAACAGGCCAATGGCGTTGGAACCGCCACCGACACAGGCTACCAGCGCGTCAGGCAGGCTGCCGAACTGGCTCAAACATTGCGCCCGGGCTTCACGGCCGATCACACACTGGAAATCGCGCACCAGCTTCGGATACGGGTGCGGTCCGGCCACGGTACCGATGATGTAGAAGGTGTCATCGATATTGGTTACCCAGTCGCGCATGGCTTCGTTCATGGCGTCCTTGAGGGTACGCGAGCCCGACGTGACCGGTATCACCTCCGCGCCCAGCAACTTCATGCGGTAGACGTTCAGGGACTGCCGCTTGACGTCGTCGGCACCCATGTACACCTGGCACTTGAGCCCGAGCCTGGCCGCTACGGTCGCCGTGGCCACACCATGCTGGCCGGCTCCGGTTTCGGCTATGACCCGCGGCTTGCCCATGTGCTTGGCCAGCAGTGCCTGACCAATGGTGTTGTTCACCTTGTGGGCGCCGGTGTGGTTGAGGTCTTCGCGCTTGAGGTAGATCTGCGCTCCGCCCACCTTCGCAGTCAATCTTTCTGCCAGGTACAGCGGCGAGGGCCGCCCGATGTAGTGGGCCAGATCGTGATCGAATTCGGCCTGGAAGTCCGGATCCCCCGCGAGCCGCTCGTACAGGCTTTCCAACTCCTCGAGTGCGTCCATCAGGGTTTCGGATACAAAACGGCCCCCATAGGGACCGAAATGACCGCGCCTGTCGGGAATGGCCGCGTAATCCACTTTAGTTGATTCAGTCACGCTTCACCTCGCGTATGAAACTGGTGATTTTGCGGGCATCCTTGATGCCCTTGCTATGTTCCACGCCTCCGCTGACGTCGACCGCCCAGGGATGACAGCGCTCCACGGCGCCGGCCACGTTGGCAGCCTCCAGCCCGCCAGCCAGGATAAGATTCCAGGGCCGCTCGGACGGTATCAGCGTCCAGTCGAATACCTCGCCGGTGCCACCGGGCACACCCTGCTTGTAACTGTCGAGCAGAATGCCGCAGGCTCCGGGCCATTGGGCTGCCATGGCATTGAGGTCATCACCGGCGCGCACCCGCAACGCCTTCATGTAGGGGCGCGCAAACTGTCGGCAGTAGGCGTCGGTTTCATCACCATGGAACTGCAGCAGATCCAGGGGCACCGACGCCAGAACAGCCCGGACCTCTTCGGGGGCTGCGTCGACAAAGAGTCCCACCGTGGTCACGAAGGGCGGCAGCGCGTCGACGATCCTGCGAGCAGTCGCGCAATCCACCGCCCGGGGACTGGCGGCATAAAACACCAGACCAATCGCATCAGCGCCCGCCTGGGCCGCAGCCAGGGCGTCTTCTGGTCGGGTAATCCCGCAAATTTTCACGCGCACCATACGCTGTCTGCACCTCTACCGGGGTAAAAGACGATAGTAGCAGATCGGCCTCGGAGCGTCAGTCGAGCTCATTGAGCGCGGAGAGAAAGTGCGGCCCCATGTATCGCTCGGGGAGCTGGAAATGCTCGGGATAGGTCACATCGACCAGATAGAGCCCGTAGGCCGGCGCGGTCAGCCCGCCCTTGGACCGGTTGGCCAGGGCAAGGACCTCGGCAGCCCATTCGACCGGCCGTTCGCCGCAGCCTATCTGCATGAGCACCCCGGCAATATTGCGCACCATGTGATGCAGGAAGGCATTGGCGCGGATATCCAGCACGATGAACTGGCCGAACCGCTGCAACCGCAGGTGATGGACCTTCTTGACGGGGGACTTGGCCTGACACGCCAGCGCCCGGTAGGAAGTGAAGTCATGCTCGCCAACCAGGGCCTGCGCAGCGATCTGCATGCGCTCCAGATCAAGCGGTCGATAGTTCCAGGTCACTTCGTGGGCCAGGTGCGCCGGTCGCACCGGGTCATTGTAGATTACGTAGCGATACCGCCTGGCCATGGCTGAAAAGCGCGCATGGAAATCTTCCGGCATGGTTCGGGCCCAGCACAGACTGATATCGACAGGCAGGTTGGCGTTTGCGCCGTGTACCCAGTTGAGCGGCTCGCGGACTGCGTCGGTTTCCCAGTGGATGATCTGGCAGGAGGCGTGCACCCCGGCATCGGTCCGGCCGGCGCAGTGCAGGTTGACCGGGTGGTTCGCCACTCGTCCAAGGGCCTTTTCCACTTCTTCCTGGACACTGCGCACCCCGGGCTGCTGTCGCTGCCAGCCGCGATAGGCGGTACCGCGGTACTCGACACAGGCGGCGACCCTGGAAACAACAGCGGCCGCCCCAGGGGCGGCCGCGTTACTGGTTGAACTGCTCATTGATCAGTCAAGTTGCCCCAACATGTCGCGGGCTTCCTGCTGCTGCTGTTCGTTACCTTCCTCGATAACTTCATTGAGGATATCCCGGGCACCCTCCTGATCGCCCATATCAATGTAGGCACGGGCCAGATCGAGTTTGGTAGCGGACTCATCGGTGCCCGACAGGAAGTCGAATTCGTCCTCTTCCTCCACGTCGCCGGCCATCTCGGCCTGGGGCGGCTCCACTGGCGTGTCTGCGGACTCGACCTGCTGGATCTCGTCAGCTTCGGCCGCAGCTTCCGGTTCGTTCATCGAGGCCTCCAGTTCGGCTTCAAAGGCTTCCAGATCAGCATCGGAAAGCTCAACGGTCTGCTCCTCCTCCAAAGGCTCCAATTCGGTATCGGGCTTGCTCTGGGGTTGGGCATCCTCCGGCTTGGCAGTATCCAGATCATCGGTCAGCGACAGGTCGAAATCTTCATCGAGGGTAAACTCGTCTTCGTCCGCCAGGGGCGCAGGCGGAGTCTCGGCCACCGGCTCCTCCAGGTCGAAATCGAAGGAGAAGTCGTCATCCTGCTTGGTATCGGTCGCCGGCTTGGGTTCATCGGACTGGGCCAGGCTCTCGGCAAGACTGTCGTCCAGGTCGAAGTCCAGGTCGAAATCCTCGAGGTTCTCCTCGGCCACGGGCTCCTGACGGGGCGCGGGCTCCGGCTCCAGATCGAAACCACTGAAGTCGTATTCCTCTGCGGGCGCCTCGGTGGTCTGGGTGTCTGCAACCACACCGGAAGCGGCTGGAACGTCGCTGTCACCGGCTGGCGCGTCGGGCTCCTGAAGAAAATCCGCGTCCCACTCGGGATATTCCTCGGCGGAAACCGCCGCGCTGGCGATCGCAGCAGCCATGGCCGGGAAACGGACATTCAACATGTCGATCTGGTTATCTACCGTGCCGTCGCGGCGCAGTATGGATTCCTGCTCTGCGTACCCCTCGGCGTCGTCCAGCAGGCCATTGACCTCCATGAGTTTCAGACGCAGATCGGTCCGGTCGGGCTCGCGCTCCAGACCAGCGGTCAGGACGTCGGCTGCCTTGCCGAGTTTGCCATAGGCAATCAGGGCATCAGCTTCGACCAGCGGGTCTTCCCCGCCGGGCTGTTCGGCTTCCTGCTCCTCCTGGTAACCGGCCAGAGCAACATTGAACTGGTCGTCGGCTTCGGGAGTCGTGTCATTGCTCTGCGCAGCGCGGGCAATGAAGTTGTCCGCCATGTCTTCTTCACGACGGGCGTTGCGGCGTGCGATGGCCATCAGAGCCAGCAACAGCAGCAGCAGAACCAGGCCGCCGCCAGCCAGAAGCAGGGTCTGGTTCTGCATCATGCGCTGCAACAGACCGAGTGTTTCCTGTTCAGCCTGCACGGGCTCCTCGACCACTGCCACGGGCTCGACGGGCTCGGGCTCGATAACGGGTTCGGGTTGGGGTTCGGGTTCGGGTTCGGTCACGACCGGCTCGACCACTTCGGCTTCGACCGGGGCAGTTGCATCGGTCATACCGGCGGCCTGCTCCTCAGTGGTCTCCGGCTCGGGCGAGTCGGCCGGAGCAAGCGCTTCGCCTGCGGCCTGCTCGTCAGCGACAACCTCGGGTGCAGCGGGCGCCTCTGCATCGGCTACCGGCGCGTCGACGGACTCGTCTGCCGGGGCAGTCTCGCCGACAGCCTGTTGCATGGCTGCCAGTTGTTCGTCTTTCAATTCCAGCAGGCGCTGCAAGGTCTCCATCTGCGACTGCATGTCCGAGAGGCGACTCTCGGCTTCAGCCTTTTCACGGCGTACCGAGTCGAGCTCTTCCTTGGTCGTATCGAGTTCGTCGCGCAGCTGGCCTTCGCCATCCCGCGTTCCGGCGTCGGCGGCGCCCTCATCCTGCTCGTCACCGCTGCCTACCAGCCGCAGTGAGTCGCCGTTGCGCGCGCTCTGCGGAGCGGCAGCTGCCTCGTCCAGACGCCGCGCGTCGAGTTGACGCTGCGCTGGCTCGGCGGCCTGACGGCCCTGCTGCCAACTGGCGTTCTGGGCAGCGACCTGCTGCACGGCTTCTGCCTGGCTACGGCTCGTAGCCTGGGAAGCATCGGGCAGATCCAGGGTGCGGCCGGCACGCATGCGGTTGATATTGTCGCCAATGAAGGCATCCGGATTGAGATCCTGGATTGCCAGCATGGTCTGATGGACTGAAGCACCCGAGGGCCGATGACGCAGCGCAATCTCCCACAGGGTGTCGGACGGACTGGTGCGAATCTGGCCGGATGTCTGGGCTGCCGGCGCGCCGGTGGAGCCTGATGACGCAGCAGGAGCCTGATAGAGCGGCTCGGCAGGGGCCGCGCCGACTGCCGAACTCGCTGCCGGCGCGCGCGGGGCTTGCACGGGAGCGGGTCGCACTGGCTCCACCCGGGGCGCTACGCGCGGCTGGCTGACCGGAGCAGCAGCGACGACCGGACCCGGATCGTACAGTGGAGGATCAAGCAACAGGGTGAATTCTCGCAGCACTCGGCCAGACGGCCAGCGCACTTCCATGAGGAAATTCAGAAAAGGTTCGCGAACCGGCCGACTGGAGGTCACGCGGATAACCGACTTGCCATCGGCTCTGACCACCGGGGTGAACGTCAGGTCGTTGAGAAAGAAGATGCGCTCAATACCGGCCCGACCGAACTCGTCGGGGGTAGCCAGTGCTGAAATGATCTCCTGACTGGACAAGTCACGAACCTGAAGCAACTCGATCTCAGCATCAAGTGGCTGATTGAGCGACGAACGCAGGTTTATATCGCCGACTCCCAATGCAAGCACCACGCCCGAAGACATCAATGCGCTTGCTGCGGCGACAGCCAAAACCAGTTTGCGAACCATAGCGAAGTTCCTTTGCTTTTATCGTTTTATCCCGCGTCAACAGATCCTTGCCCGCGTTCCGCCCTGCCAACTTCTCCCCAACCCGGCACGCAGCAATCTGATAACTCGTCAGCACTGAACCCTTTTAACAGGGGAACCTTAAACCGCTTAATACGAATTCCACAGCAAGTATCGATTACAAATAGTCTTTTATCAACAACCTGAGGGTCTGAAGACTGTT
>JAESUC010000042.1 GCA_016763285.1 Pseudomonas sp. | reverse complement strand
TGAAAGTGCCATCCCCGCTGATACTGGTCGGCCTGCTTATCACCCCTCGATCCTGCTGAAGATATACATCTACGGTTACCTCAACCGGATTCAATCCAGCCGGCGTCTTGAGCGGGAAGCACAGCGCAACGTGGAGTTGATGTGGCTGACCGGACGTTTGATGCCTGATTTCAAGACTATCGCTAATTTTCGGAAGGACAACGGTAAGGCTATCCGTGGCGTCTGCCGTCAGTTCGTTTTGCTGTGCCAGCAATTGGGATTGTTTGGCGAGAGTCTGATCGCCATCGATGGCAGCAAATTCAAGGCGTCCAACAACCGAGATCGCAATTTCACCAGCGCCAAGTTGAAGCGCCGGATGGAGGAAATAGAAGCGAGTATTAGCCGGTACCTGTCTTCGCTCGATGCTGCCGATCAACAGGATCGTCCTGGCTCTGACGCCAATGTCGCGCGCCTGGAAGAAAGAATCGCCAAGTTGAAGGTGCAAATGAAGGAGCTTCAGTCAATCGAAGCTCAGCTCAATGAATCACCGGACAAACAGGTATCACTGACCGATCCAGACGCTCGTTCCATGATGACCCGCGGGACAGGAATCGTTGGCTACAACGTGCAGACAGCGGTCGACACCAAGCACCATTTGATCGTCGCTCATGAGGTGACCAACGTCGGATCCGACCGCGACCAGCTAAGCTCTATGGCCAAGCAAGCCCGCGAGGCGATGGGAACAGAAAATCTGTCGGTGGTAGCTGACCGTGGGTACTTCAAGAGTGAGCAAATCCTGGCTTGCCACGACGCAGGTATCGTCGCCTATGTACCCAAGCCAATGACCTCAGCAGCCAAAGCCGATGGCCGTTTCAACAACGATGCGTTCATCTATGACGCTACGACAAATGAATACATCTGCCCGGCTGGAGAGGTGCTGATATGGCGATTCTCCAGTGTTGAGAAAGGCATGAAACTGCATCGGTACTGGAGTTCAAATTGCCAAAGCTGCGCACTGAAATCGCAGTGCACGCCGAGCAAGCAGCGGCGAATTCGGCGCTGGGAGCATGAAGCAGTGCTGGAAGAAATGCAGCACCGGCTCAGCAGAGCACCCGAGATGATGAAGGTTCGAAAACGTACCGTTGAACATCCCTTCGGGACGCTCAAACAATGGATGGGCGCGTCGCACTTCCTGACGCGGAAGCTCAATGGGGTGAGTGCTGAGATGAGCCTGAATGTGCTCGCCTACAACCTGAAACGGGTGATGAAAATCATAGGCACCGTCAGCTTGCTAGAGGCCCTGACAGCGTAAAAGCCCTGGCTTTACTCGCCTAAGCTGCCTCTGAGAGGGCTCCAGGGCGTTGCTGGATTGTCTCATGCGCCATTCGCAGTGGTCATAAGCTTGATCAGGTTCTCAGATCGAGAAAGGCTCGCTATAGACCGTGACGGAAATCCGTTATGGCGTTTTTACACACTCTGGGTCAGAAGTGGACGTTCAAAGCTCCCGGCCAATCATGGGGAATCATTCATTTGTTTGGGCTCACCCGCAATTGCGCATGCCTCTCGCTCCCGTTAGCTTCCGAGCTCATAATTACGGAAGGCCCGAGCGGAGTTTAAAATGTCTAAACCATCTGAGTTGATAGCTCTACGGCAGCTTTGTGATCATATTGAAGGCCAGGTTCATCCAGTTATTTTGAGCTATGGAGATGAATACATTACCCATTATGGCGTGGGCACTGCATTCATATTGGAACATGCGGGAAAGCTGTTCGTCGTTTCTGCACAGCATGTGCTGGACAATCAGCGAGCAAAACCTGAGGACTTACGCATCAGGCTACGTAAGGTACCCGTTTCGATAGTTTTCGACCGATGCGCGGTTTTTGAACCGGATTATGACCCCGATTTCGACCTGCTAATCTTACGTATCCTGGAATCCCAATATGAAGTATTGATAGATGCTGGTATCCGCTGGATTAAAACCACTGACAGTATCCAGACAGAGCAACAGCCATACGTCGATATTTTTCGTATTTTCGGGTATCCCGACGCCGGAAGGGCGTACGACTATGACAATAAATTGCTCTCAGCAGTCCTCTGCTCGGTGAGTGGAGTGCCTGTAGAGCCAACGTTTCCTGGGCTCACGACGCTGCAGGTCCTGGGTGATCGCCCTGCTAAGTTCCGAGGTATGAGCGGCTCAGTAGTAATAGCTGAAACGGACGAGGAATGGAAATTTGCAGGCATGTTAACTCTTGCAAGCGATGTTAACGGCTTGCTGAACTTCATACCTGCCGAAAATATTGTCTATTACCTAGACAGATTGGTTACTCTGGATTGACCTGCAGGTTAGCTCCGTTATGGGGCACCTAAAAGCGACAAGTGACAGCTCTTGACTGCCAGCGGATATTTGGTACAGGCCTTCATCGGCCAGAAGCTGTCTCTCGCGCAGTGACTTAGCAGACATCCATTGGCCCTCGTCGATTGCCAACAAAATCAGGCGCGACTCATTCCAATTCAACCTGTTATTGTCAATAACAATTACATAGAGGAGAGTCCGACAAATGGATTTCATCACCACCGGAGTCATCGCAAGTACCGTTTATGACCTTCTGAAGAACGGCCTGAAGCTCAGCGCTGGCGTGTTAAAAGATCGTCTGGGCCAATGGATCAAGGAAGACGTGGTAGCCGAAGAAGTTGCTCGCGAGCTTTCCAATCTTGGTCTTCACGACGGGCTGAGTGAAAAAGCAATCTCTAATCAGCTCGATCGATCTCAGCCAATTTGCACGCTGATCCGAGACATCAACGCGGAGGCTGCTCTGGTTGCACCGGCCACTATAACCACTGTCAATCAGACGCATAGTGGCAGTGGCGACAACGTCGGCGGCATTAAAATAGTTAAGTGATCCGCGAGGAATAGCGATAGTGGCCTCTCTTGAACAACACCACAGTGGCGATGGCGACAATATCGGCCGCGACAAGATCATCAACGAGATCAAGTCCCTTGCACCGGCGGATCTCGTCCCCCTCATGGAAATGGTGTTTGAAAGCCTTCGGCAAAAAGACAAAACAAAAGCCAAAACCCAGCTAACTATGCTCAAGACGGTTGCGCAGCGCGAGCCTGAAACTGCTGCGTTAGTAGAGGTCATATCTATTTATGTTGGGCTTCTAGAAGATAAAGACCAGGCCGCTGCTTGGACCACCGTTGCAAAAATCGTTTCTCGCGCTACGAACCCAATCATCAGGGACATTTGCCAGGCAGCTCTGCTGAAACTGTCCTACAGCACACCACGTGAGGGGGAGGCGCAAGAACTTTTTTTGAGCGAAGCTACACCGGGCGACTACTCCCGAGAAGCTTTTCTGCGTTATTTCGCAGACGAAGAGCAACTGCGGGCTGCTGTAAAAACCTTCCCTTCAGAGGGAGTTTTGACCGGTGCTGTTGAGGGGGCTTTTCGGCTGCACTCAACAGGTACGGCACTGGAGTTGGCAACACGCCTGAACTCACTCTATAGCTCTTACAACTCTAGGGTGCTCTTTGCGGTAGCCACAGGCGTCGCGCTCAACCCAGACCTTGCTGAGCATCACTTTTGGCTGAAGCCGCCAGGCGTGAAAGAGCGGGTCGACAAGCTGAGAGATATGGCCATTCGACTTCTTGATGAATCGAGTGCCGACGAGCGAGTCCAGGATCTCTGCTGTTCAATTCTCAAAATATACCAATATCAGTCCACGGAGCTGCTTGAAGCGTTGAAAAAGCATGCTCAGCATTTAGACCCGACTAGGTCCGACGTGGTTGCTAGATGCAAGGCTTTGGTTGACGACGATAGTTGCCTCCCTCAGCGTGAGAGAGATTTCAAAGCAGCGTTTGGAGACCCGCAAAAGAGGTTGAAATGGTGCCGACAGTTTCTTGAAGCGGGTACTCACCAACTAGAAGAAGTAGGTTCTTTTATCAATCTGGCCAATTCATCTGAGCTCGGTGAGTGGCTGGGCCGGAAGCAGATATTAACCGAGGCCTCCGCAATGGAAGAGGCGTACATTAGGTTGGTTGCGGAGGTTTTCCGTCACTCAGGCCGTGACAAGCCCCCAGCCCCTCGGCGGGATCTGCATCAGCTACGTGAACGCGTAGATCGATTCACTACCGAGTGGGGGGATGCGCTTCACACCATTGAACCAGCCGGCCTTTTCGAAATTGCTGATAAATTATTGGCTCTCAATCTGCCACACATGGCGCTCAAGCTCATTACGCCCGTAATGCCGAGCCATGAACTGTGGCCCTCGCAATACGTTTTGGCTTACTTGAATTGCTTACAAGAGGCCGGACAGAACAAGACCTTTTACGAAGTTGTTGGCCGGGTTCAAGGCGCCGGTCAATCAGTAACGCTGCTTAGTTTTCAGTCAGTGCAAGCTGAACGGGGGGGCGATATTGATTTAGCGATCGAGTTCAGTGAATCTATGGTCGAGCTTGCGCCAACGCGACCTTATGTCTGGCGGCGCCACTGCTATCTTCTTGGCCGCTATCGTAACCTGGAAGAGCAAAAGCGGTTTCATGAGCGAATTCCAGACTCCGTATTGATGCGCCCCTCAGGCGAAGTGAAGGGTATTCTATTTTTTCTGGCACTTGCTGGTAGTTTCCAACGAGCAGAATCTCAGTGGGTAAGATGGATGATTGAGGATCCCCACGGCAATGCCGTAGATCTTGTCAATTTCCATTTCGGCCTTGGCTTCCAAAACAGGGAGCCGATGCAGGTTTCTCAGTCGGTTGAGCTATGCCTGACAGCCGTTCAGTACACCCACGAGGGTGACACGTTGGTACGGCTTATTGTTGATGATGCGCTGGAGGGTGGTGAATACACTCTGAAGGCGTCGAGTCAGGTGGGGCAGTTGTTACAGAGGTTGCCTCCGGGAAATAGCGAAAACCTGAACATGGCTACTTACAAGGTGCAAGAGCGCCTTCCACCCTATGTGGCATGTGTAAGGATTGCCTCGATGTTGCGTCATGTACAGAACGACGGCAGTGACTGTTTCGTGATGATGCACATGCCGGAAGACCCGGAGAAATTCATCCCCTTCTTAGAAGAGAAAATGGCGCAGAGTTCAAAGAATCGCGAGAATTTGCAGACGATGGAGGCAATTCCCTTATACCTCCGGGGTAATGCACTATATCCATCCGATGCATTCAAAGCGGCTATGAACTGTTGGACCGACCACCGAGTACCTAAGTCCTCACTTTGCGATAAAGGGGATATCGAGCCGACTGCAGTAGTGCTTGATGCCTATTCTATAAGTTATCTAGCGGTTACTAATTTTGCTCGCCACCTACTTGAGACGGGTATTTCTCTCGTCGCTCCTGCGGCGACGAAAGAGGCACTTGAAGCTTTCCTGACTGAAATCACTGACGAGGATTTTATGCTCCTGGGCGTCACGGATGGAGGAAGACTCCACCGAACAACAGCGTCGGATCTACGGGAGCGCGATGCCCACGTCCTGAAAAACTTACGCCTGATTTTGGACAACACTACCGTTGTCCGGCCTGCTGTGCATGATGTAGAACTGGATACGATCACGATCAAAGACGCTGTCGACGCTACAGTTTATAACGCGATGCAGCTATCAATAGCCAACCAGATTCCATGGTTTTGCATGGATGGGACTTTTTGTGCACTTCACAATGTGAAAGGTCATCCTTTAGCGAATGTCCAGACAATATTGCTTAAAGCGATGGCGGCCGCACCGTTTGATTTTGAACAGAGGCGTCACGCATTATTGCCCTACGCGTTAGGTGCGCTTCCAACTCCGCTCACGCTTCGAGATATATATAGCTTAGCTAACACGCCAAGTATGTTAGCTGGATTTATCCTTTTCAAGATCATTCAAACGCATGGGCACGAAATCTTTGCAGTTGAAGGGCGCCAAGAGGTGCTGCTAAACACAATTTATCTTCATCTTGAGTGCCTATTTGGTGAAGAGGCCTTGGTGGTCAATTCAAAATACGACCCCTGGATGAGCTACTCCTCCCATATGTTCAATCACGGACTAAGCCTTTACCTCGCCTTGCCCGGTTCCGGCAGCGCTGAGCTGCGGTTGGCTACTGCGGTGTACCATATGGCTCAGTTGAGCATCGGTAAGCAGTCCTTTCTGAAAAGTCTTATGCGCAGGTTTCTGAATTTTGCTCATGGGCATTTCATGAGCTGGGAAGCTATCGGTCAAAACTACCGAGAAATCGCAGAGGCTAGAGAACTTAAAGAGCCGGCCCCAGAGAATAGTCAGACCTAATCTTAACCCGTTGTCGATGGCTCCAAATGTGAACTATAAGGATAGTGGTATATGAAGAATTTTTCCGCTACAGGTACATCCTTCCAAGCAGAGAATTGGGAGCGTCTTTTCAAAGGAGATGTTTGCATAGATGACTGCGAAATCGTACTGACCCCTGATAATAATAATAAATTTGATCAAAATGCAGTCAAGATTATCTACGAAGGGCTACAACTTGGCTTTATGAATCGTTCTGATGCCTTATTATACAGAGCCAAATTTGCTGACAATGATACAGAAGTAATCGGAAACATCGTTGTTTCGGGCTGTCAACGCAAAATAGATTTCAATTTAGATTTAAGCGACGGATTGAATCATTATGTTTACAAGATAACCAATCTTATCGATGGACATTATTATATTGGCAAGCGCTCCTGTCGCTCTGAAGTAGAAAATGACACTAGATATATGGGTAGCGGGAAAGGAATATTAAGTGCGATCTATAAGCATGGTAAAGACAGCTTTAAAAAAGAAATTCTATATCGCTTTGGGAGTGCTAGCGCAGCATTTAAGAAAGAAGCCGACCTTGTCACATTAAAAGAAATAAACGATCCCCTCTGCTATAACAGAGCAGTTGGTGGGGCTGAGGGGTATAAAAGGACCCCTAATCCTTTAGGTGAGCTGTGGGATCAAATAGACATTCTGGGATATCTGGAATTTTATAAAGAGTTAAAATCAATGTCTCAGAACGAGATTGAATTGCTAGAAAGATCCCTGCGATATGAAAATATGGGGGTTATAAATTCTAGTGCAAAAAATAAAAGCGATGAAAAGCGCATGTTGATATGGGATATGCGCTTTAAAAATGAGCTAATTAGATTGGTAAAGGGGCTATCAACTAAGGAAAGAATAGCGAAAATTTTTAGCACTGTAGATGTTGTTGTCTTTTTGGATGCTATTCCCGATTAGCTTTTTGAATCGCCCCCTGAACTGTAGACATCTTGAAAAGGCTGCTATTGGCCGATACCTGCCTGCGACGAAAAATCTCGGTCAGCCAAAAAGTGTAGCGAGTCACATTAATTAATTTTTGCTAGATGCCTTTATGCCCAGTCTGAGGCAGTACTCAAATTAGCTCCGCGTCCATCCACCACCAAAAACAGGTGGGCGCGATTTAGGCACAATCTGGGCACTGAGGGTTTTGAGAGGCTTCCCCAAGATTTGAGCTAGATGTCAGGTGAGTTAGCGCCGGAAGGGCTAGTAATTGAGTGCTGGCTATTTGGGGCGGGTATCAATGCTTGAATGTGCCGATTTTTACGACACGTAAGGCATTGATTTTAAAGAAGATGGCGCACCCGACAGGATTCGAACCTGTGACCACCGCCTTCGGAGGGCGGTACTCTATCCAGCTGAGCTACGGGTGCTCTTAGATAAAACGCTGCGA
>JAESUC010000041.1 GCA_016763285.1 Pseudomonas sp. | reverse complement strand
TTCGGTGTTCAGCATGTCGCCATCAAAGTCATATTCCAGCTCTTCCGGCAGGAAGGGCAGCGCGTATGGGCCGATGGCCTTGCGCAGCAGGTTGGTGATGGCCTGACGGATTTCGGTGCCCTTGACCTTGAGGATCGAGCTTTCCGCGCCGGGTACACCGCCTTCCTTCGCTGCTGCGATGATACGCAGGGTGCTCATTTCAGCCGCCATCAGTTCGATCTCGACCTGGGCAACCTGGGCACGGAACACTGCATCGTCGATCAGCGGCTTGCCATTCTTCTGCTGCTGGGTGGCGACCTTCTTCAGGTGCGTCAGCGCAGCCTTGGAAGCGCCGATACCGGCCAGGCCAGTCCGCTCGTGGGTCAGCAGGTACTTGGCGCAGGTCCAGCCCTTGTTCTCTTCACCGACCAGGTTCTCGACCGGTACCTTGACGTCATCGAAGAACACTTCGTTGACTTCGTGGTCGCCGTCCAGAGTGATGATCGGACGCACGGTGATGCCCGGAGTCGCCATATCGATCAGCAGGAAGGAAATACCACGCTGCTGCTGCGCTTCGGGATCGGTACGCACCAGACAGAAGATCCAGTTGGCGTGCTGACCCAAGGTGGTCCAGGTCTTCTGGCCATTGACGATGTAGTGATCGCCATCGCGCACCGCGCGGGTCTTCAGCGAGGCCAGGTCGGAACCGGCGCCGGGCTCGGAATAACCCTGGCACCACCAGTCTTCACCCGACAGGATGCGCGGCAGATAGTGCTGCTTCTGCTCTTCGGTACCGAACTTGATGATCACCGGAGCCACCATGTTGACGCCGAACGGTACGGTACGTGGCGCGCCGTAGGCAGCAGACTCTTCGTCGAAGATGTGCTTTTCAACGGGACCCCAAGTAGTGCCGCCGTGCTCTACCGGCCAACCGGGTGCATACCAGCCGCGCTTGGACAGGATTTTCTGCCAGCGTTCATGGTCGCCCTTGGACAGATTCTTGCCATTTTTAACTTTGGCAGAGATGTCCTTGGGCAGCTCGTTCGTCAGGAACTCCCGCACTTCATCGCGGAAAGCGAGTTCTTCTGGGGTGTAATGAATGTCCATGTCAGGTCCTCGTTTAAATACAGTTCGGGGCCTGCGGCTTGCGCCGCGCGACCCCGGTCATTAGTGATCAGCTATCAGAGGTCAGCGAACTTGCGTCCTTCTCTGGCCAGCTTCTCCAGCAATGGTGCAGGTTTCCACCAGGCGCCGTGTTCCTTGTGGAAAGCGCTGATCCGGGCATACACCTGATCCAGCCCAAGGCTGTCAGCATAGAACATCGGGCCGCCCTGGTGTGCAGGGAAGCCGTAACCATTGATGTAAATGACATCAATGTCGCTGGCGCGCTGGGCAATACCTTCTTCGAGGATCTTGGCGCCCTCGTTGATCAATGCAAACAGTGTGCGCTCAAGAATGTACTCGTCGGACAGCTGGCGACGTTCGATGCCCTGGTCCTTCGAGGCAGCTTCCAGAATCGCCGGCAGAGCCGGGTTGTCCAGAGGCGTGCGTGAACCCGCTTCATATAGATAAAAGCCGCGACCGGTCTTCTGGCCAAGCATACCTGCCTCGGCCATGCGATCAAGGATCACTGGCAGCTTGTATTCGGCCGGCAGGGTCTCGCGCTGGCGGGTACGGATGCTCAGGCCGATATCCAGGCCCGACAGGTCGCGCATGGCGAAAGGCCCCATGGCCATACCGAACTTGCGCAGCGCGCCATCGACCTGGGCGGGCGTGGCGCCTTCCTCGAGCAGGAACTCGGCTTCGCGGCCGTACTGGAACACCATGCGGTTGCCGACAAAGCCATCGCAGACGCCTACGGGCACAGCCACTTTCTTCAGTTTCTTGCCGATCGCCATGGCGGTTGCCAGCACGTCGTTGGCGGTTTTCTCGCCGCGTACCACTTCCAGCAGGCGCATCACGTTGGCCGGGCTGAAGAAGTGCAGGCCGACCACGTCCTGCGGACGCTGGGTGAACTCGGCGATCTGGTTCAGATCCAGTGAAGAGGTGTTGCTGGCCAGAATCGCGCCGGGCTTGCAGTGGGTGTCCAGTGCATCGAAGACCTTCTGCTTGACGCCCATGTCCTCGAATACCGCTTCCACGACCAGGTCCACGGTGGACAGGTCGGCATAGTCGATCACGCCTTCGATCAGCGCCAGGCGCTTGTTCATGGCGTCTTCTGTGAGACTGCCGCGCTTGACGCTCATCATGTAGGTGTCGCGGCAACGCTGCATGGCCTTGGCCTTGGCGTCCTCGCTGATTTCCAGGATCTTGACCGGGATGCCGGCGTTGGCAAAGCACATGGCAATGCCGACGCCCATGGTGCCGCCACCGATCACGCCGGCAGAACCGATTTCGCGGGTCGGGGTGTCTTTCGGCAGGTCATCGATCTTGGAGGCCAGCCGCTCGGTAAAGAACGCGTGCACCAGGGCAGCACGCTGGGGCGATACCAGGCATTCGGCGAACAGCTCGCGCTCGCGCTTGAGGCCCTCGTCCAGCGGCAGGGTGAATGCCGCTTCGACTGCGGAGATGCAGCGCTGGGGAGAGAACAGGCCGGGCATCTTCTTCTCGATCTCGGCGCGCTTGGCAGCGACCAGGGCGGCATTGTCGACGCCTTCGAGTTTGTCGGTACGCTCGCCGGTGCGACGCGCGCCTTTGCCATCGGCGATGAGCTTCTCGGCATAGGCAATACCGGCAGCGGTCAGATCGCCTTCGATCAGCTCGTCGATCACACCCAGTTCATGGGCTTCTACTGCACCAATCGGGTTGCCGCTGACGATCATGTCCAGGGCTTTTTCCACGCCAACCAGGCGTGGCAGGCGCTGGGTGCCGCCGGCGCCGGGCAGCAGGCCCAGCTTGACCTCAGGCAGCCCCACCTTGGCACTCTTCAGCGCGATGCGGTAGTGGCAGCTGACGGCGACTTCCAGACCGCCACCCAGGGCGGTGCCGTGGATGACGGCGACACTCGGCTTGGTGCCGGCTTCGATACCGTTGACCACTTCCGGCAGACCGGGCGACTTCGGCGGCTTGCCGAATTCCTTGATGTCGGCGCCGGCCATGAAGGTCGAGCCTTCGCAGACCAGGACGATGGCTTTGACTTCGGGATCCGCTTCGGCAGCCTTGAAGCTGTCCTGCAGGCCCTCGCGTACGGCGATACCCAAGGCATTAACCGGGGGGTTATTGACCCGGACAATTGCAATGGCGCCCTGTCGTTCCAGTGTGACCACGTCCGACATGCTCAATCTCCATCTGTTGTGATGACAAAAGCTGTTGCGTCAGTTACTTCGCCAGCGATTTCACTTTATGTTCCGCTATGCGAAATAATGGAATCATATTCCGCCAGGCAAAATACAAAAAAACAGAGCACTTGTCGATGCCCGGCAAAAATGAAATATGTCTCGATCAGTGGCAATGATGGCCAGCTGCAACTGCCGGGTCTGTTCGCCTTTATCTGACCGGCTATCCGGCAACTGATTCAGACTGCCGCATCGAGCAGGTGTTTCAGACGCCCAGCCGCTCGATATCACGGGCCAGCATTGCCAGCTGATGCGCCAGCTGATTCTGTACCTTTTCCTCGGACACCAGGTAGGAAGGCGCTCCGCAGGTCAGGGCCATGAGCGTGCCGTCCTGCAGGTGCAGGGGCACACCGGCGGCGTTGACGTTGCGATCCCAGTCGCCGAGCGACAGGCAGAAGCCATGCCGAGCGTAATCCTCGAAGGCTTTCTCCAGGCGCGCGGCAGTTTCCGGCCAGGTGTCCGGGCTGCGGCTGGCCAGTGCGGCGATCACGTGGCTGCGCTCTTCTTCCTTCATCGCCGCCAGGTAGGCGCGGCCGGCTGCCGTGGTGCCCAGCGGCAGACGCACGCCCACATCCATGCGCAATGAGGTGGTTTCCGCCGGCCGGCAGTTCTCCACATAGATCATCGACAGGCGGTCGCGACAGGTCAGACCCACCGAGGTATTGGTCGAGCGTGCGAATTCGTCCATGTAGGGCTTGGCCAACTGGCGGACGCGCAAGTTGGAGACATAGGCGTAACCGAGCGCGAGCACGCCGGAATCGAGCTGGTACTTTTCCAGCTGCGGTGAGTAGCTCAGGTAACCCAGCTTGGTCAGCGTGTAGGTCATGCGCGACACCGTGGGTTTGGGCAGGCCGGTAATGCGGGCGATATCCTGGTTGCCCATGACCACCGTGCCCTGACTGAACGCGCGCAGCACATCCAGGCCGCGCGAGAGCGCCTCGACAAACTTGCGATCTTTGGCGGGTGTATCTTCACTGAGTGTATTGAGATCGTCGTTCATGGCCGGTTACCTTGCTCAAGCGCTGCCTGCATCCGTCTTCACCTCGGGGCGAGCGGGAAAGGCAATGTTCTGTTTTTATTGTGGCGAACGCGGAATCTGCCGCATTCTGCAGGGCGGTACGATTCTACCTGCGCCTCAATGATTGCACAGCAAAAGACGATAGAATAGCATCTTTTTGGTATTGTATTCCGCTGTGCAAAATCACGATTCAAATAAGAGGTTTTCATGTCGACACCCGCCCATTCCACGGTTGGCGCGCAACTGGCGCAGCTTGGACACACCAATATCAGTGATGTGCTGGCCCAGGCCTGCCGCGATTATGCTGACAAACCGGCCTTTTCCTGCGGCGCCGATACCCTCAGTTTCAATGGCCTGAACCAGCGCGCCGATGCCTTGGCCCGATACCTGCGCGGCCCGGCGGGATTGGAGCCCGGCGATCGTCTGGCGATCCAGCTGCCGAACCTGCTGCAGTACACCATTGCCATTTTCGGGGCTCTCAAGGCTGGCCTGGTGATCGTCAATACCAACCCGCAATACACCCCCTACGAGGCCCGACACCAATTTGCCGATTCCGGCGCGCGAGCGGTGGTGGTGCTCGACAAGCTGGTGCCGCTGGTACGCAAGATCCAGGGCGAGACGGAAATCGAGTTGCTGATCGTCACCGGTTTGGATGATTTTGCCAATCCCGTGTATCAGAGTGAGGCGGATGACGAAGTGCGTTTCATGCAGGCACTGCGTGAGGGCGAGTCCCTGCCGGCTGTCAGCCACGAGCGTGAGCTGGACGATCTGGCCCTGCTGCAATACACCGGCGGCACCACAGGCGTATCCAAGGGGGCGATGCTTTCGCACCGCAACATCCTCAGCAACGTGCTGCAGGCGATCAATATTATCCGTCCGGGTGATGTCGAGTACGGCAACGAGGTGCGCGTATCGCCGCTGCCGCTGTACCATATCTTCGCTTTTACCGCGAACTGCATCGCCTCGGTGGCCACTGGTTTCCACAGCGTGCTGATTACCAACCCGCGGGATCTGGACGGCATGATCGACGATCTCAAGCGCCACCAGATCACCCTGCTGACCGGCATCAACTCGCTGTTCGTATCGCTGATGGCCCACCCCGAGTTCGACAATATCGACTTCAGCCGGCTGAAATGGGTCAACTCCGGTGGTGCACCCCTGAATACCGAAATCGCCCGCCGCTGGCAGGCGCGCACCGGTAGCGTGGTGCGTGAAGGCTA
This sequence comes from Pseudomonas sp., assembly GCA_016763285.1. Taxonomy (GTDB): domain Bacteria; phylum Pseudomonadota; class Gammaproteobacteria; order Pseudomonadales; family Pseudomonadaceae; genus Halopseudomonas. Next base: position 12,920 of record JAESUC010000041.1, on the reverse strand, counting down.
CGGCCTGACCGAAACCTCCCCGGTGGTGGTCGCCTCCACGGCGTTCACGCCCTACAAAGAAGGCTTTATCGGTCGCGCAGTCATCGATACCGAAATGCGCACCGTGGATGATGACGGCAACGAGACCCCGCGCGGCGAGCCCGGTGAGCTGCTGATCCGCGGGCCGCAGGTCATGCAGGGTTACTGGCAGCGCCCGGAAGCCACTGCCGAGAGCATCACCGACGATGGCTGGCTGAAAACCGGCGATGTCGGCGTGATTGACGAGGAGGGCTTCCTCAAACTGGTCGACCGCAAGAAGGACATGATTCTGGTCTCGGGTTTCAACGTCTACCCCAACGAGATCGAGGACGTGGTCATGGGCCACCCCGGCATCCGCGAATGCGTGGCGGTGGGCGTACCGGACGAGAAGAAGGGCGAATCGATCAAGCTGTTTGTCAGCCTGACTGACCCCGGTCTGGACAAGGACGCGATCATTGCCCATTGCCGGGAACACCTGACCGGCTACAAGGTGCCCAGCTTGGTGGAGATTCGCGACGATCTGCCGAAGTCGACCGTAGGCAAGCTGCTGCGTCGAGTCCTGCGTGACGAAGCACGGGCGGCGGCGGGTGCGGCATGAGTGCCGGCCTGCAGTTTGAGCTGAGCGAGGGACTGGCGCAGATCACCCTGGACGACGGCAAGGTCAACGCCCTGTCCGAGACCATGCTTGAGGCGCTACTGGCGGCGATGGCCGAGGCAGCGGCTGCGGACGCGGCGCTGCTGATTGCCGGTCGCGCCGTCTGTTTCAGCGGCGGCTATGATCGCAAGTTGATCGATGCCGGCGGGCCGGCCTGTGACGCCATGCGCGCGGCGGGCGACCGTCTGACCCTGGCGATGCTGGATTATCCGGCGCCGCTGGTGATCGCCAGTACCGGCCACGCCATGGCCAAGGCGGCATTCATGCTGCTGCTGGCCGATTACCGCGTGGGGCCGGCTGGGCAGTGGCGCGTAGCGTTGAACGAAGTGGCCATTGGCATGACCATGCCGCAGGCCGCCATGGCGATTGCCCGTGATCGGCTTGCCCCGCAGTGGTTGTCCCGTTGCGCCCTGCAGGCCGAGGGTCTGAACCCGGAGCAGGCACAGGCTGCCGGCTTCTATGACGGCTTGCAGGTGCCGGATCAGGTGTTGAGCGAAGCGCGCGAGCAGTTGCAGCGCCTGGCTGCGCTGCCGCGCAAGGCCTACCGGGAAACCCGCACCCTGCACAATGCGCCGCTACGCGAGGCGGTACTGCCCTGGCTGCAGCTCTGATCGCTCACTGACTGCCGGGCATCCCACCAGGTGCCCGGCCCCTTCTTTCATTCCTTGAAGTAAGCCACCTGGGTGCTGGTCAGCAGCAGGGTGCCATCGCTCGCCCAGAGATGGGCAATCTGATCGGCGTAGTTGTGATGGTAGCGGCTGACACCGGCCTGACCGAGCAGGAAGTCGCTGCCGGCACGCTGCAGATCTTCCTGGGTCGCATGAAAGTAGTGGGTCATGCTCACGGTGCCGGCCGGGGTGAAGCGCTGGCGGCGGCTGAAAATGCGCGGTGCAAAGATGTCTCCCACCGCCGTCAGTGCGGCGAAATCCAGAGGCCGTGGTGGCTCGTCACGCACCCAGAGCAGGCTGTCGTGGCTGGGCGTGGCGTTGGCGTCGTCCGGCTGGAAGGCCCCGCTGACAAAGCGCATGTCGTAATGCCGGAACCAGGCCCGCTCATGGCGTTCCTTGCGTGGCAGCTCGCTGACCGCCGGCGCGGCAGGGGGTTCTGCCGCTTGCTCCGACCAGGTCTCGCGTCGCGTGCCGAAGAAAGCCGTCGCGCTGGTCATCACCTCATCGTTCTGACGTAGCAGCAGCAGCCAATGCTGGGTGGAGCGATTGGTGCGTAATGGCGTCGCCTCGATTTCAAAGTCGCCCAGACCCACCGGGCCGGCGAAGTTGACCGTCAGGGATACCGGATCACCCAGTCGATCGGGGTGCATCAACGCGGCATTGAGCAAGGTGGCGGCGGTCATGCCGCCAAAGGGGCCGACCATGTTCAGATAGGTTTCATCGCAGTGGCCGCTGAAGCGGTTGGGCGCAGTCATGGTCAGGCGGATGGCCTGATCGAGGGCGTGCAGGGTGGGGGTGGTCATCGGGGATTCCGAACTGCATTGACGGGAAAAGGCGGCGCGCTCGGGCGCCGCCAGTACTAGGGGTGTGGTGTCATCAACCGCGCTGGTAGGTACCGATCAGACGGTTCATGGCCAGGCAGTGGGGCTCGACCTTGGCCAGCAGCTCCCAGAGGCTGAGATTGGCGGGCAGATCCAGCTCGGTGTCCAGCGCCAGCACCCAGAAGTAGTACTTGTGCTGACCATGGCCCTCGGGCGGCATGGGACCGTTGTAGCCGGTCTTGCCGAAGTTGTTCTTGCCCTGGGTGAAGTCACTGGTGCCTTCCTCGAGGCCGGTCGCCGACCCCGGAATGTTGTACAGGGTCCAGTGCACGAAACCATAGGTGCCGTTGGCTGAAATCAGCGGCGCATCAGGGTCGTGGCAGATCACCGCATAGCCCTTGGTGCCCTCGGGCGCATTGCTCCAGCTCAACTGGGGTGAAACATCTTCGCCCTCGCCGGTAAAGCGGGCAGGAATGGCGCCGTCGTGGTCAAAGGCACTGCTGGTCAATTGCATGTCGTTGGAAAATGCGAAACCCATAACGTTACTCCTTGATTGTCAGCGATTGAGTGCTCGTTCGAGTGCAGGCTGTCAGTTTATCAGCGCGCTGAGCAGCCACAGGCCAAGCAACAGCCAGACCACCGCAGCGACAAAGCGTCGACGCAACAGCGAGCGCACGCCCGCGTAAATAAGTAGCAGGCCGATAATGACGGCAACCACGGTAAACACGTTGCTGTCGACACCCAGGGCGCGGGAAAAGCCGTTGACGAAGGCGGTGCTTGCCCCGCTCAGAACGTTGAATACCCAGGCCAGGCTGTCGACGACGATCCGTACCAGCGTGCCCAGGGCTTCACCCAGCCATTCAAAGGGGTTCGACGATAGTTGCATCAATTGTTTCCACGGTGGTTCAGGCGTTAGCGCAGGCATACCTTAGCAGAACTCGGCTATCTGCCATATGCACCTGTGCCGCTTAAAGCAGCGTGGAGATCGTCAGGGAGCCGAAGTGGTCGCTCTGGCGCTGCTCCTCGAATTCCCTGGTGCGCCAGACGTTGACGAAACTGAGTTGCCAGCGACTCCAGGTCAGGGCCACCCCCAGGCTGGCGTCGCCCACCCACTCGCGGCGGTCGACAGAATGGCTGTCGGTAAAGGTGTTGCCGTCCAGCAGCAGGTTATGCGCCATGTAGCGGCCCTCCAGGTTGGCAAAGCCGTACCAGGCAAAGCCCCCACCTTCGGTGAAATACTGGCTGCCGCTCTGGGCCGGCGTGACCGACGGGATACTGAAGCTGCGATCCAGGTTGTGACCCAGCCGCATACCGACGCCGGTAGCGGCGAAGGTGTACAGATTGCCGATAGCCCCGCCCAGCATCGGACCGTATTCGAACTCCAGCCCGCCGGGGGTGTGCTGTTGCCACCAGCGCTGCTGGATACCCAGGTTGATGAAGGGTTCGTTCTCCAGCTGGTTGTCCCAGCCGCGGGGTTCGTCACTGTCGGTCCATTCGTGCAGCCGTCGCTGGATGGTTTCGCCGCCGGCCGCCGGGCCCACCAGGCCCACATCCAGGTGCACGCCGCGGGTAGTCCGCACGGCCTGGCCCGGGGTCTCGGAAAACAGCGACACGCCGCCGAACAGGAGGCCGGCGTAGGGCCGATCATCCCGCACCAGAGAAACCTGCTCGATATCCTCCGGGGTATAGATCTGATGGCCCAGGCGGTAGGCCACATTATCCGCCGGTCCACGGTCGTCCAGGAGCATGCGTGACAGGCCATCGGTCCAGTGGTCTGCCTCGGGGGCAAAGCCGTAGATGATCTCCAGTCCGCCGGTGTAGTGGCCGTCCTCGCCGGTGGATACGATGTCGTTTTCGATCTTGATCGACAGTGCGTCGGCATGGGCCAGGCCACCAGCCAACAGCAGCATCAGCGCCATCGGGGCGCGGTAAGCAATGGAGTAGGGCACGGGGAAGCTCCTCGTTGAATGACCCATCTATAGAGTTGGGTGACCCACAAGGGTTCCGTAGTCACGCTGGAACGACTGAAGAGGCAAGGAACTGGAGGGGCCGGCCAGAGCAGGTGCTATCTGCTACTGACCGGCGATTGTCGCTGTGCTGTCAGACCCGTTCGATGACCATGGCCACGCCCTGGCCCAGGCCGATGCACAGGCTGACCAGCGCATAGCGCTTGCCGCTGCGCTCCAACTGACGCAAGGCAGTCAATGCCAGGCGTGCCCCCGAGGCGCCCAGCGGGTGGCCGACGGCAATGGCACCGCCGTTGGGGTTCAGACGCGGGTCGTTGAAGTCCAGACCGAGCATCTTCGCGCAACCGAGCACCTGGGAGGCAAAGGCTTCGTTGATCTCGATCACGTCCATGTCGTCCAGGCTCAGGCCGGCACGGGCCAGGGCCTTCTTGCAGGCCTCGACCGGGCCTACCCCCATCAGGCGGGGTTCAACGCCGGCCACTGCGCCACTGAGGATCCGCGCGCGGGGCTTGATGTTGTACTTCTTGCCGACCGCCTCACTGCCGATCAGCAGGGCCGCGGCGCCATCGTTGACGCCCGAGGCGTTACCGGCGGTCACTACACCGCCCTCGAACAGCGGGCGCAGCTTGCTCAGCGCTGCCATGTCGCTGTCCGGACGGGGGTGCTCATCCTGGTCGACCAGCTTGGCCGGCTTCTTGCGACCCTGGGAGACCTCGATCGGATGGATTTCTTCGGCGAAGAAGCCTTCAGCCCGGGCCTTTTCATACAGAGCCTGGCTACGGGCCGCGTAGGTATCGGCTTCCTCGCGGGTGATGCCCAGCTTCTCGGCCACGTTGTCGGCGGTTTCCGGCATGGTGTCGCAGCCGTATTCCTTCTCTACCTTCGGGTTGGGGAAGCGCGCGCCGATGGTACTGTCGAAGGCGCGGAATTCACGGGAATAGGGGCTCTCGCTCTTGGCGATCACAAAGGGCGCGCGGCTCATGCTTTCCGCGCCACCAGCGATAATCAGCTCGCCTTCGCCGGCACGCACCATGCGGTGGGCGTCCAGAACGGCCGCCAGGCCCGAACCACAGAGGCGGTTGACGGTCAGACCGGGCACTTCCTGCGGCAGGCCGGCCAGCAACGCGGCATGGCGGGCAATATTGCGGGCGTCTTCACCGGCCTGGTTGGTGCAGCCCATGACCACATCTTCATAGTCGCGCTGATCGAAGGGGTTGCGGGCAACCAGGGCGCGCATCACTTCGGCCAGCAGGTCGTCGGGGCGCACGCTGGCCAGGGCGCCGGCATGGCGGCCGAAGGGGGAACGCAAACCATCGTAGATATAGGCAGTCATTGTCTTACTCCTGGAAATCGGGGGTGGTGAGCGGCAGATCCAGCTGCACGCGACGGCGCAGCCAGGGGCTGGGACGGTAGCGCGGCTCGCCGTAACTCTGCTGCAGGTTGTTCAGAATGGTGAGCATGGTCTGTTTGCCGTAGTGCTCGCCAAAGGCGAGTGGACCCTTGGGATAACCGAGGGCGAGCTGGATCGCCCGATCCAGGGTCTCGGGGGTCGCGATGCCCTTCTGTGCAATCTCGCTGCCGAGGTTGACCACGCTGGCAATCAGCCGCTGGATCACGAAACCGGGCGAGTCATTGATCACCTCGACCGGCACGCCGTCGGCAGCCAGTGCCTGGCGCGCCTGGGCGACCACGGCAGCTTCCGCGGCCGGCTGGCGCATCAGCGTACGCCGGTTGTCCCAGGTGGCCAGGCTGTCCAGGGCCAGGGTACGCGAGGCCGGCAATTGCAGACGGGTCAGGGCGCCGGTGCAGTCCTCGCCCAGGGGCGTGATCAGGCAGATCGCTTCGGCGGAGGGCTGCTCGCCGTTTTCCAGCGTGGCACCGGCTTTTTCCAGTACCGCGGCAAGGTTGGCGCGCAGGGCTTGGTCTTCGCTGTGCAGCCAGAACGGACGGTCGATCAGGACCGTTTCGGGGGCGGCTTCCTGCGGCTCGATCTTCTGGCCGTCCTGGTAACGATAGAAGCCCTGGCCGGTCTTGCGGCCGAGCAGGCCGGCAGCGACGCGTTGGGCCGCGATGAAGGAGGGTGTGTAGCGCGGATCATGGTAGAACTGCTCGTATACCGACTCCATGACAGCGTGGGACACGTCGAGACCGGTCAGGTCGAACAGCTCGAACGGCCCCATGCGGAAGCCCGGACCGTCGCGCAGGATGCGGTCGATCTGTGCCGGCGTGGCGACGCCCTCGCTGAGCATGCGCAGTGCCTCGGTGCCAAAGGCGCGGCCGGCATGGTTGACCAGAAAGCCGGGGGTATCCGGAGTGATCGCGGCAAAATGGCCGGCATGCTCCGCCAGGGCGACCAGATTCTGGATAACGTCTTCGTCGGTACGCTCGCCCCGGACCACTTCGACGATCTTCATCAGCGGAACGGGGTTGAAGAAGTGAAAGCCGGCTACCCGCTCGGGCCGTCGACAGCTGCTGGCTATCCGGGTCACCGAAAGGGAAGAGGTATTGGTGGCCAGCACGCAGGTGTCACTGACCAGAGCCTCGAGCTGATCAAACAGCTTCTGCTTGACCTCGAGCAGCTCGACAATGGCTTCGATTACCAGGTCGCAGTCCTTCAGCGCGCTGAGTTCGGCTGCCGGCTGCATGCGCTGCAGGGTGGCGTCGAAATCCGCTTCGCTGAGCTTGCCCTTGGCTACCGAGCGCTTGAGCAGGTTGCGGTTGAACTCGATTGCATCATCAATGGCTTCGGCCCGGGTATCGTAGATCAGCACCTGCTGACCGCTGCTGGCGAACAGCTGGGCGATGCCCCGGCCCATGGCTCCTGCGCCGATCACGCCAATTCGGTTGAACATGCAATGCCTCCTCGGTTATCCTTGTTCCGCTGTGCGAAACAGCATTTCGTTCATAACCGTGCGAGATTAAATCCTGCGCCGGGCGAGCGCAAGTTCGTCGACGGCCTTCCTGTGGCATACTTTGCAGCCGTTCTCCCCAGCCAAGACCTGCATCAGTGTAGTGAACAAAAGGTGACCTAGCCGTGAACCCCGACCATCGCCAGGCAGTAGCACAATCCGTAACCGGTTTCTTCCAGGACCTGGGCTGTGAACTGCTCGAATACTCCGAGGGCCGTGCGGTCGTCGGCCTGACGCTGACCGAGAAGCATCTGAACAATGCCAGCAATCTGCATGGCGGCGTCACTGCCAGTCTGCTGGATATCGCCATGGGCCTGTGCGGTACCTGGGCGCCGACCGCTGAAGAGCGCCGCGTCGCCATCACCCTGTCGATGAACGTCAACTTCTCGGCCACGGCGGCGCTGGGTACCCGCGTGCGCGCGGTGGCCACCCGGCGAAGCGGCGGGCACAAGATATTCATGGCTGCCTGCGATCTGCTGGACGACAACGACACCTTGCTCGGCTTCGGCGAAGGCGTATTCAAGAAGGGTGCCTACCGCAAGGACCTGCCGTGAGTATGCTCTCATGCCGCAGCTGAAATCCGTGCTGCTGCCCCTCGGGGTAGCGCTGGAGCTTGCCGCGCTGCTCAGCCAGTTGCCCTGGCTAAGCTGGCTGGCGGCCCTGGCCTTCCTGGTCTATTTTGCGCTGCACTTTCGCCGCCTCAATCCCTACCCGCGCTGGCTCGGCATCGTCACCCTGGCAGTACTGGTTGCGACCGCCTTCAGCGCCCGCACCGATGCCACCCTGTGGCCGAAACTGGCCAGTTCCGCAGCCTATTACACCAGCTTCCTTGGCGCCCTGGGCCTGATGCAGTTGCTGGCCAAGCGACTGCCGCAGCTCAGTGAGCTGCACAAGGCCCTGCTCTCGGGCTCCAAGGTGGTGCTGTACCCACGCTATGTGCTGACCGCCGGCAGCATCGGCTCGATCCTCAACTTCGGCATGATGAACCTGCTCTGCGGCACCCTGGCCACCCATCTGCGCCGCTATCCGTTGACTGACCTGCAGCGCCGCGAGGGGTTGCGCAGCGTCATGGTCACCACGCTGCGTGGTTTTGCCCTGGTACCCTTGCTGGCGCCGACCAGCGTGACCATTGCCATCATCTCGCGGGAGATGCCGTCGCTGTCCTGGAGCAGCATGGTGCCCTATGGCGCCGTGGCCGCGGTGATGATGATCCTGGTTGGCTGGCGCCGGGAGACCCAGGGGCTGCTCGCCCTGCGCGACGACATTGGCGACAGCACCCGCGCCGAAGGCATGTGGGGTCTGCTTGGCGGCAGCCTGCTCGGCCTGCTGCTGATCGGTTTGCTGGCCTGGCAAACGGTGCTCAGCGCGCCGCAATCGGCAATGTTGCTGGTGCCGGTGGGTGTTACCCTGTATCTGCTCTGGCGTGACCGTTCACCGGTTCAGGCGCTGGGGGAGATCGGCGAGAACATGTCGAGCATGCACAACGAGATGTTCATCTTTGGCTGCGCCGCGCTGCTCGGCGGCGCCCTGGGCGCCATCGCGCCATTGGAAGAGATCGCAGCCTGGCTGGCAGCCGAACCCAAGTACAATCTGCTGCTGGCGATCGTCAGTCTGTTCAGTACCATTACCCTGGCGGTGATCGGTGTGGCTCCGATCGTGTCGCTGTCGCTGATTGCCGGTCTGCTGTCGCAGCTGGCGCTGCTCGGTGTGCCGATCATGACCCCAGCGGTCGGTCTGATGTGTGGCTTCTCGCTGGCGATGATCTGCTCCCCGTTCGGGCCCTCCACGCTGATACTCGCGCGTTACAGCGGTGAGACGCCGTTCCGTGTGGCGTTCGGCTGGAACGGCCGTTTCGTGGCCAGCGTCATGCCGTTGCTGCTGCTGTTACTCTTCGCCACCTACTGGTGGCATAGCTAGTAAAGTCGCAAGCGGTAAGCGGCAAGCGGCAAGCAAGCTGCAAGCTTCAAGCGAAACGCTGACCGGCGCCCACACGGGCTCATGCTCAACATGTCGTCACGCACAACCTTTACACGGGCTCCAACATGCCGGAACTACCTGAAGTAGAAACCACCCGCCGCGGTATAGCGCCGCATCTCGAGGGCCGCACCGTCACTCGGTTGGTGGTGCGTGAGCGGCGTCTGCGCTGGCCGATTCCCGAGGATCTGGCGATTCAGATAGAAGATCAGACTTTCAGCCAGATCCGGCGCCGGGCCAAATACCTGCTGATGGACATCGGCGGGGGCAGCCTGATCAGCCACCTCGGCATGTCGGGCAGCCTGCGCCTGGTGCCCGTGGGTACCCCGGCGCAGAAGCACGAGCATGTGGATATCGAACTCGATTCGGGCATGGCCCTGCGTTACACCGACCCGCGACGTTTCGGCGCCATGCTCTGGGTCAAGGCGGGGGACGTGCATCCGCTGATGGCCAAGCTGGGGCCCGAGCCGCTGTCAGAGCTGTTTGACGGCGAGCGGCTGTACCAGCTGTCGCGGGGCAAGAGCAGTGCAGTCAAGCCCTTCATCATGGATAACGCCGTGGTGGTCGGGGTGGGTAATATCTACGCCAGCGAGGCGCTGTTTGCCGCCGGCATCGATCCGCGGCGTGAAGCCGGGCGCATCAGCCGCGCCCGGTACCTGCGCCTGGCCGCCGAGATCCGCCGGATCCTGGCCTATGCGATCGAGCGTGGCGGCACCACCCTGCGGGATTTTACCGGCGGCGACGGCCAACCGGGCTACTTCCAGCAGGAGCTGTTTGTCTATGGCCGCGGTGGCGAGTTGTGCAAGCTCTGCGGTAACACGCTCTCGGAAGTCCGCCTGGGCCAGCGCAGTTCGGTGTTCTGCCGCAGCTGTCAGCGCTGAGCGGCGGATGGCCCTGCACCGACACCGGTGTATTGTGCTGGGCGATGGCTTCTGGCTTACTGACGACAGGCTCTGCGGGCGCGCGGGGAGCATTTGCGTTGCGCCCGATTTCGCAATGGCGGATTTATGCCTACAATGACCAGTGAAGGCTGTCCGGGACGGACAGCTCAACAAGACCAATGGCCTGCCGGGCCACAACCAGGGATTTCCAATTATGCGCCTGTTACGTCATACCACAGCCTTGATGGCTGGCCTGTTGCTCAGCGCTGCTGCACAGGCTGTCGAACCGACTGAAACCGGATACGTCGAATACACCGATAAGCCTGGCTACTACGCCATGGTCGGCGATCTGATCATCGCGCGTCCATTGCTGGCCGGTGTTACCGCGATCGGCGCGGCGGCCTTCGTCGTGAGCCTGCCCTTCACCCTGCTGGCCGGCAACACTGCAGAAGCCGGACAGGAACTGGTCGTGCGGCCGGGTCGGGCAACCTTCGTGCGTTGCCTGGGTTGCACCAAGGACGGCTACGGCCGCAAGCAGGCTGACGAGCGCCGCTGATCGCAGTAGCCGTGGGCGCGACCCACGGCGACAGCTGACAGCCTTTTCAAGAGTAGTAGGCTGATGCGCCACATGTTCAAACCCCTCTGGGTGCCAGTGCTTCTGCTGGCGCTGATCGTCCTTTTCGTCTGGAAATCCGACCTGGCCACCCTGGCGGCCGGTATCGCGCTGTTCATGCTCGGCATGTACCACCTGCAGGACGGCTTTCGCGCCTTTACCGGCGGCGGGCTCGAGCACTGGCTCAAACGCAGTACCAATCGTCTGTGGAAAAGCCTCACCTTCGGGGTGATCAGTACCGCTCTGGTGCAGTCGAGCTCGCTGGTGACCCTGCTGACCATCGCCTTCCTGAGTGCCGGCATGATCAGTCTGCTGGCCGGGATCGGCATCGTCTTCGGGGCGAATCTGGGTACGACCACCGGGGCCTGGCTGATCGCGCTGGTGGGGCTCAAGGTCGATCTGTCGGTAGCCGCCATGCCGCTGCTGGTGTTCGGGGTGCTGCTTGGACGCCGCGTCGAAAGTCTCTGGAAGGGGCTCGGCCAGTTGCTGCTGGGCGTGGGGCTGCTGTTTCTCGGTATCGACCTGATGAAGGCGGGCTTTACCGGTTTCGAGGGCCTTTTGCGCCTGGAAGGTCTACCGGAGAGCGGTTGGCTCGGCGTGCTGGTGTACGCCTTCATCGGCCTGATGGCTACCGTCCTGATGCAGTCGAGTCATGCCGCGCTGATGCTCACGCTGGCGGCCCTGGCCAGCGGCCAGCTACTCTACGGCGACGCCCTGGCGATGGCTGTGGGCGCCAACCTGGGAACCACCGTCACTGCGGTCATTGGTGCCGTCGGCAGTAACAACGCCGGTCGTCGTCTGGCTGCCGCGCATATTCTGTTCAACCTGATCACTGCAGCAGTGGCCCTGGCCATTCTGCCCCTGCTAGTGCGGTCGGTGGACTGGACCGCCGATCTGCTGGGAATCGCCGCCGACGCCTACACCCTCAAGCTGGCGCTGTTTCATACCCTGTTCAACGTGCTCGGCCTGGCAATCATGCTGCCCTGGGTGCCCCTGCTGGTGAAATACCTGATGCGCTGGCTGCCGGATCTGCCCGCGGCGGGCGAGCTGGTCGACGAGTCGATCAGCCTGAGCGAGCAGCCACGCATGCGCGCCCAGTTTCTCAACGAGGGCGCGCTGTTGCACGCCGATACCGCGCTCAAGGTGCTGGATCTGGAAGTACGCAATCTGGCAGCGCTGTCGCGCCAGGTGGTGGCGGCTGCCGTGTATCTGCCCGCCAGTGGGTTGCAGGATATCTCCCGGGAAGGCCTGCATCGCCTGGTGCTGCGCAAGGTGCCCCTGGAGCAGCGTGAAGACGCCGAGGCCCTCTACGAGCGTCACATCAAGGGCGTGTATGCCGACATCATCGACTTCTGCAGCCGGATCGATCAGTCCCTGCGCCCGGAGCAGCAACAGGCGTTGCTCGACGCCAATGCCGCTGCCCGCGAGCTGATCGAAGCGGTCAAGGCAGCCAACTACCTGCAACGCAATCTGCGCCGGCAGATCGACAGCACCCAGCCGGCCATCCACAAGGCCTATGATCTGCTGCGCGAGCAATGCGGTCTGGCGGTGCTTGAGCTGGCACGGTTACTGGACATGCAGGGGGATCGGGAAGCGCAGACCGTGCTGTTCGAGCGCTACGAGGATGACGAGAAGCTGTTCGCCGAGCACTACCAGCAGGCAGTGCAGAATCACCTGCGCAATCGCGAGCTGGACGGCTGGCAGGCAACCTCCCTGCTCAACGATCTGCACGCGGTACTGCGGATTCGCCGCTATCTCTACCGGGCCCATGGCGTGCTCGCGGAAAAGCCCCTGGCGCCGATCGAGCAGACCCTGGGCAGCCCACCCGAACGCATAGAGCCCTCGCTTACTCTGCCGTAGCCGGGCTCGGTACCTGTCGTTCCAGGCTGCCACCCGCAGTAACTGGAGCCACGCGGGCCTGGCCCACTCCCCGGGGGTCGCTGGCGGCGCGCAGCGTGCCGGATGGCTTGTGCCACTGCACGGCATGCATGTCGCCATAATCACGCCCCACCGGTTCGATGCTGTGCCCCATGGCTTTCAGCTCGGCACGCTGGGCCGAGTCGATGGCGCTGTCCTCGACCTGGATATGATCCGGCAGGTACTGGTGATGAAAGCGCGGGCGGCTGACCCAGGCTTCGGGCGGTTCGCCCCTTGCTGCTTCCAGTGCTCCCAGGAGCACCATGGTGATGATTCGGCTGCCGCCCGGCGTGCCGAGTACGGCCAGTTGCTGGTCATTCTCCAGCATGGTCGGTGTCATGCTCGACAATGGGCGCTTGCCCGGGGCGATGGCGTTGGCAAAGCTGCCGGTCAGGCCGTAGGCATTGACCCCGGCCGGGTCGGCAGCAAAGTCATCCATCTCGTTGTTCAACAGCACGCCGGTGCCAGGCACCGTGAACGCAGCGCCGAAGGGCAGG
>JAESUC010000040.1 GCA_016763285.1 Pseudomonas sp. | reverse complement strand
CGTCATCGAGACATCGCTGATGCTGCACTATCACCCGCAGATGGTTGCGCTGGACAGGATCCCCGACGATCTGCCGGCGGATTTTCCGCCCTACGACATGTATCCCACCCGTACCGAGTGGGTCCCGCCTTCGGGCGTGCTTTCATCGGCCAAGGGCTCGACGGCAGAAAAGGGCGAGCGCATGGCCGGGGATATCGTCGGCGGCATAGCCGCAGCCGTGCGCCACGAATTCGGGCTGGGGGCCTGACCATGTTGTCGGCTTTGACTCCCGACCGTTGCGCCCTGTTGCTGATCGACATGCAGCGCGATTTCTGCGCACCTGGCGGTTACGCCGATATGGCCGGGCTGGACATTCAGCGCCTGCGCGCACCCATAGCTGCGCAGCAGGCGCTGCTGGCAGCAGCCCGGCGCAGCGGCCTGCTGGTAGTGCATACCCGGGAAGGCCATCGTCCCGACCTGAGCGATCTGCCTGCATGGAAGCGCGAGCGCGCCCAGCGCAGCGGCGCGCCGATTGGAACGCCGGGGCCGATGGGTCGGCTATTGATACGTGGCGAGCCGGGCCACCAGTTGATCGATGAGCTGGCTCCAGTGGAGAGCGAGCCGGTAATAGACAAGCCGGGCTACAGCGCCTTTGCCCATACCGACCTGGAACTGCTACTCGCCAACCGCGGCATTCGCTACCTGATCATTACCGGCGTCACCACCGAGGTGTGCGTCAGCTCGACCCTGCGCGCGGCGGTGGATCTGGGCTACCACTGCCTGACGGTCAGCGACGCCTGCGCCTCCCCTCATCCCGCACTGCATGACGCGGCCCTGGCAATGATTGGTGTCGAGGGTGGCATCTTCGGCGAACTGTGCAGCAGCGCCGAGCTGATCGAGCGAATGGAGAGCTTCCCATGACCGACGTACTGAAATTATGGCCCCTGCTGACGGCAACCCATCGCTACGACAAGTCCTATTCCACTCGCGGCCGTGGCGCGGGCACCACGATCGAGGCGCCGATCCTCGCCTACCTGATCGAAACCCGGCAGGGCCGCGTTCTGTTCGATGTCGGATGCGACTATCACAAGCTGAGTGATCCGCAGGCGCGGCAGCAATGGTACAACCCCGAGGACTTTCCCATGGGCGCGCCGCAGATGGACGAGGAGCAGCGCCTTGGCGCGCATCTGGCACGCATGGGCCTGCAGACGCAGGACATCGACCTGGTGTTTCTCAGCCATCTGCATTTCGACCACGCCGGCGGGCTCTGTGATGTCTGTGGCGCCGAGGTGCATGTGCATGAGGATGAGCTGCTGGCCGCCCGCGAACCGGCTGACGATGCCTACTTTGCCGACGACTTCGCCGGCAATGTGCGCTGGCGCCTGCAACAGGACGAATACGAGCTGCTGCCCGGCTTGCAGGCGCTCAATACCCCCGGCCACACCGCCGGCCACATGTCGTTGATGATCCAGATGCCCCAGGGCGCGCCGGTGATCCTGGCTGGAGACGCAGCCGACCTGCAGGAGAACATCGACGACGAGATCGCCCCCGGCCTGTGCTGGCGCGAGCGTGACGACATGGCGGTGGCCAGCATCCGCCGGCTCAAGCAGGTAGCGGCCGATACCGGCGCCCGGCTATGGCCGAATCACGACATGGCCTTCTGGCGCACTCTGAAACGTTTCCCGGAGTACCACGCATGAACAGCGTTCCCGAAGCCTACCGTGGCGTCTGGCGCCGCACGCTGCTGCGCACCGCCAATGGCGTGGATGACCGCAGGACCCGGGCCTTATGGTTGCAGACGGCATCGGTACATGCCGATCTGCGCCTGCCGGATCCGCTGCCGATGACCGTGGCCGGGCGTACCCGCCAGTCCGGTTTTGCCGGCATCACCGAGGTAGGGGGCGATCAGTGCCAGTGGCACCGTCTGATCGACTTTCACCCCGACAGCGGCACCGATGTAGGCACCATGCATTTCGTCAGTCCCGATGAGGTCCACGAGCGCGGGCTGGACGGCTCCTATCTGGAAGTCTGGCAAAGATTGCCCGAATCGGTAGGGCCGACCCATGCCCTGTGGCTGACGGCCGCCGGTGAACCGCAGCGCCAGGGTTGCCTGCTGCAGGCGGGTGATTGCTTCATGTTCGTGGCCGATCGGCCTGGACCTGTCGAGCAGGGGGTGCCGCTGCTGAGCCAGATCACCGGGCTGGGCGCCGATCCGGCGGAAATCATGCTCGGTTGCGAACTGTCCTTCGGTCGGGTAGCCGGCGGCAGCATGCCCTGGGAGATCACTCTGTCGTCATTGCCGGGACGGACCGGCCGCTGCCTGTTGCTGGCGCCCCCCGCCGGTGAGCTGGAGCAGTGGCCCGAAGAGCAGCTGGCGGGCCTGGGCGGTTATCCGCCTGCCGATGGCTGGCAGCGCGCGCCGCTGCCCCAATTGAACATGTCTGTACAGGAGAACGCCCCATGAACGCACAGGCCCCGGTACCGGAAAAGAAGGTTCTCGCCGCTTCACGCGTGAGTCGCCCGCGCTGGTGGGTGATCCGTGGCGAGATGAGCGGGCGCACCACCGCGATACTCGCGGCCATCGGTCTGACCGCCCCCTTTGTGGCCTGGTGGCTGTACACGCTGATGGGCTTTGCCGATCCGCTGTTCATGCCCGGTCCGGGCGCCGTGGCCGAACGGGTCTGGCACTGGTGGACCGACGAGGGCCTGCTGGGCGATACCGCGATCAGTGTCTACCGGGTCATGGTCGGCTTTCTGATTTCGGCGCTGATCGCCCTGCCGCTGGGACTGTATCTGGGGACCTACCGGCCGGTGCAGGCGACCCTCGAGCCGCTGATCGACTTCATACGCTACATGCCGGCGGTCGCTTTCATCCCGCTGGTCATGCTCTGGGTCGGCATCGGTGAGAGTTCGAAGATCCTCATCATCTTCATCGGGACCTTCTTCCAGATGGCACTGATGGCCGCCGAGGATGTCCGGCGGGTGCCCA
Source organism: Pseudomonas sp. (assembly GCA_016763285.1). Classification (GTDB taxonomy): domain Bacteria; phylum Pseudomonadota; class Gammaproteobacteria; order Pseudomonadales; family Pseudomonadaceae; genus Halopseudomonas. Next base: position 13,671 of record JAESUC010000040.1, on the reverse strand, counting down.
TGGCGCAGATCGAGGCCGCCCAGACCATGGGTGCCAGCCGCAGCGAGATCATCCGCCTGGTGGTGCTGCCCTCGGCCCGCCCGGCGCTGCTCGATACCCTGCGCATCACCTGTGGCTGGGCCTGGACTTATCTGGTGGTGGCCGAACTGGTCGCCTCTAATTCGGGGTTGGGCTACGCGATCCTGCGGGCTCAGCGCTACATGCACACCGACAAGATTTTCGCCGGCATCCTGCTGATCGGCCTGATCGGTCTGCTGACCGACCAGGCCTTCCGCTGGATCGGCCGCCGCGCATTCCACTGGCAGAAGAGGTAGACCATGGACCAGCCATGCATTCGTATTCGTGATGTCGGCAAGACCTTCGAAACCCGTGAACAGCGCATACAGGCGTTATCCGGGGTGGATCTGGATGTCAGGCCCAATGAATTCATTACCTTTGTCGGCGCCTCCGGTTGTGGCAAGTCGACCCTGCTGCGCATCCTCGCCGGGCTGGAAACCCACAGCAGCGGCGAGATTCTGCTGCACGACCAGCCAATCGACGGCCCCGGGGTGGACCGCGCGATGGTGTTCCAGCATTACAGCCTCTACCCCTGGCTGACGGTGATGCAGAACATCCGCTTCTGCCGCCAGCTCAAGGTGATCTCCGATACCGTGTACAGCCAGGCGGATGTGGAAACGGCGAGTGGTCGGGCCGACGCGCTGCTCAGCCTGATGGGCCTGCAGCCCTTTGTCGATGCCTACCCCAGCCAGTTGTCCGGCGGCATGCAGCAACGCGTGGCGATTGCCCGCGCGTTGATGCCGCGGCCGGACATTCTGCTGATGGACGAGCCATTCGGCGCACTGGATGCGCAGACCCGCGAGGTCATGCACGATCTGATCCGCCATGTGCACCGGCTGGAAAAGAGCACCATCCTGTTCGTCACCCATGACGTTGAAGAAGCCATCTATCTGGGCAGTCGCATCGTGCTGATGGCGCCGCGCCCCGGCCGGATCGACAGCATCTATGAGGTGCCGCTGCCGACCGAGCGGCATCAGGACATGAAGCTCGAGCCGGAGTTCATCCAGCTTAAGCGCGAGATTCTGGCGCGGATCCGTGAAACCTCGGGCGTGCAGACCGATCTTGAGCAGCTGCAGCGCCTGACCCGGGGCGCGCCGGCCTGAGCCGGCACCCTTTATGCGACATGAAACAAAAAAACCGCCCGTGCCCCCTAGCCAAATTCTGCGGTTAGGCTATAAATAGCGTGTTTTTATGTGGAGTGGCAGGAATGAGTGACGACGATCTGGAAGATGATGAACTCGAGCGCGGCGAAGACAGCGACGACGAGGATACCAACGACACCGACGATTTGCCGGTAGCTGACCATGATGACGGCGATGACGAAGACGGTGATGCGCCGGTCGTCAAATCGCGCAAGAAGGCCGCAGCCCAGCCCGACGTGCTCGAGGGCCTGTCACTCGAAGCCAAGGAGCGGGAGCGGGAAATGCTCGCGCGGCAGATGGAAGAGTTCATGGCCCGCGGCGGCAAGATTCAGGAAGTCGGCGCCAATGTCGTGGCCGATCCGCCGAAAAAGCCCGAGGGCAAGTACGGCAGCCGTCCCATCTAGGGACGCTGCCCAGCGTCGTTCAGGGCTTGTAGCTGGCCAGCCAGGCGGGGATTTCGCTCAGGCAGCGTACCTCGCCACTGGGGCGTGGCTGCTCCGGCCAGTCGAGCAGCAGGCGGTTGAACCACAGCGTGTGCAGGCCTACGCCCTGCGCGCCCTGGACGTCGTCTACCGGGTGGTCCCCGATATGCAGCGCATTGGCCGGCTCGGTGCCGGCCCGTTCGAGTGCGTGCAGAAAGGGCGCCGGATCCGGTTTGCTCAAGCCCACCTCGTCGGCTGACACGATCACGCTGAAGTAGCGCTCCAGCCCCAGGCGGCGCACATCGGCGTTGCCGTTGGAAATGGTCGCCAGCTGGTATGTCTTGCTCAGCTCCCCGAGCAGCGCTTCGGCATGGGGGAAGAACGTCAGCGCGTGCCGCGCCTCCAGAAACACCTCAAAGCCCTTTTCTGTCAGCGCCCTGGCCTGCTCTTCGTCATAGCCTGCCCGGCGTAGCCCCAGCTCCATGACCGCCAGACGAAACGCGGTGACCCGGTGGCGCAGGTCCGGGTTGGCGGCCAGCACATCATGGCGCAGGGCCTTGCGCGCCGTGCTGTCGAGCTGCTGGGTGAAGCGGGGCGCATGCTGGTCGAACCAGCGCAGCAATGTCTGTTCGGCCGCCAGCACCACCGGTTCGGTTTCCCACAGGGTGTTGTCGAGATCGAAGGTCAGCAGTTGAATCATCAGTCACTCGTCTTGCGCTTGGCGCGTGGGTGGGCCTTGTCATACACCTGGGCCAGGTGCTGGAAGTCCAGGTGAGTATAGATTTGCGTGGTGCTGATATCGGCATGCCCGAGCAACTCCTGTACCGCCCTCAGGTCGCCGGACGATTCCAGCACATGGCTGGCAAAGGAATGGCGCAACATGTGCGGATGCAGGTGCTGCCCGATATTGGCCACGCCCCAGCGGCGTACGCGCAGCTGGATCGCGCGGGGCGACAGGCGTCGGCCCTGCTTGCCGATAAACAGCGCCTGTTCGGCCGTGGGGCTGAGCAGGCGTACCTCGAGCCAGCGTTGCAGGGCTTCGCGCGCCATGCGGCCCACGGGGACCAGGCGCGTCTTGCTGCCCTTGCCCAGTACCCGCACCTCGCCCTCGGCCAGGTCCAGCTCGTGGAGGTCCAGGCCGGCCAGTTCCGACAGGCGCAGCCCGGAGGAGTAGAACAGCTCGAGCATGGCGTGGTCGCGAACGGCGAGCCAGTCGTCATCGCTGTCGTCATCCAGCAGCTGGGCGGTCAGATCGGCGTCCAGCGCCCGGGGCAGCTTGCGCGGCGAACGCGGTGCGCGCAGGTCGACGGCCGGGTTATGGCGGCACAACCGCTCGCGAATCAGGAACTGATAGAAGCTGCGTACGGCACTGAGCAGGCGCTGCAGACTGCGCCCGGACAGGCCGCCCTGGTGGCGCTTGGCCACGAACAGGCGCAGGCGCGACTGGTCCACGTCCTGCCAGCGGCCACAATCCTGGCTATCGAGGAAATCACGCAGGCCTTCCAGGTCGTGGCGGTAGGCTTGCAGGGTGCGCGGCGACAGTTGTCGCTCGCGCTGCAGATGCCCGAGGAATGCCTCGAGATCGTTTTGCAGCGCGCTGGAAGACATGGCCTAAATCCGCACGTCGTCGGCCAGCGGGCGCTGCCTGAGCAACACCCGAGCCAGGGCGTCGGCAATGTAGCCGAGAAACAGGGTGCCGGTGGCATTGCGATAGTGATTGGCATCCCGGCTGCCCAGGGCGAGCACGCCGTGCAGCCCCTGGTGCTGGATGGGCGCGATCGCGGTGGAGGCCACCTGGCCGGCCTGTTCGCCGAACAGGAAGGTCAACTCGTCGGGGCGCAGCACGCCGCTGAGGGTCTTGCCGCTGTCGAGCAGATGCCCGATGGTCTCGCGCGCTTCGGCATGGCTCACCGTGCGAGCGTTGGGGAAGCGCTGGGCCTCGCTGAACAGAATCAGGCTGACGAAGGGCACCTGAAAATCGTCGCGCAGGCTGTCCTCGATGCTGGCAATGACCTGTTCCAGACTCTGGGCTTCCAGCAGATCGAGAATCAACCGCCGGCTTTTTTCGAACAGGCGGTCATTCTCCCGTGCCACATCCATCAGCTGGCCCAGGCGGTGACGCACGTCGATATTACGCTCGCGCAGCAGTTTGACCTGGCGCTCGACCAGCGACACGGCCTGGCCCGACTGGTGCGGGATGATCAGGTCCGGCAGCAGATCATCGTACTCGGCAAAAAATGCCGGATGCTGACGCAGGTATTCGGCGACGGTGTGGGCATCGAGCTGATGGGCCGGATGGGTCGGCTTGTCGGTCATAGGCGTATCTGTCCCTCGAAAACACGTGTGGCCGGCCCGGTCATCATGACCGGTTTGCCGGGGCCGGCCCATTCGATCTGCAGGTCGCCACCGGGCAGTTCGATGCGCACCGGCGAGTCCAGCTGGCCCATGCGGATGCCGGCGACCGCGGCCGCGCAGGCACCGGTACCGCAGGCGCGGGTCTCGCCGACGCCACGCTCGAACACGCGCAGCCGGGCATGATGGCGATCGACCCGTTGCATGAAGCCCGCGTTCACCCCCTTGGGGAATCGGGCATGGCGCTCGATCAGTGGGCCCAGGCGGGCGACCGGGTAGTTGTCCAGATCCTCCACCAGGGTCACGCAGTGGGGGTTGCCCATGGACAGGCTGGCGACCTGCAGGACGTCATCGGCCACAATCAGCTCGCAGCTGACCGATTCGGCGTCGGCCTGGAATGGAATCTCGGCCGGCTGAAAGCGCGGCGGGCCCATGTTGACCGTCACCTGGCCGTCGGGCTGCACGCTCAGCGCGATCGGTCCGCCTGCGGTTTCCACCTGGATGTCGGTCTTGGCGGTCAGGCGCTTGTCCAGCACGAAGCGGGCGAAGCAGCGGGCGCCATTGCCGCACTGCTCCACCTCGTTGCCATCGGCGTTATAGATCCGGTAGCGAAAGTCCATGTCCGGATCGCCGGGTGGCTCGACCACCAGCAGCTGGTCGAAACCGATGCCGGTATAGCGGTCACTCCACTGACGGATCAGCCGTGGATTGAGCTGTGCGTGCTGGGTGACCAGGTCGATGACCATGAAGTCATTACCCAGCCCGTGCATCTTGGTGAATCGCAGCAGCATCTCAGGCCTCGGGTAGCAGGGATTCCCCAGCGAACAGTTCGCTGAGGGTTTCACGGCGGCGGATCTGATGGCACTGGCCGCCATCAACCATCACTTCGGCGGCCCGCGGTCGGGTGTTGTAGTTCGAACTCATGACGAAGCCATAGGCCCCGGCCGAACGCACGGCCAGCAGGTCGCCTTCGGCCAGGGCCAGGTTGCGGTCCTTACCAAGGAAGTCGCCGGTCTCGCAGACCGGACCGACGATGTCCCAGTCCTCGGCGGCAACGTCGCTGCGCGGGCGCACGGCCTCGATACCCATCCAGGCGCTGTACAGGGCCGGACGAATCAGATCGTTCATCGCCGCATCGATGATCGCGAAGTTCTTGTGCTCGGTCGGCTTGAGCAGATTGACCCGTGTCAGCAGCACGCCGGCGTTGGCCACAATCGAGCGGCCGGGTTCGAACATCAGGGTCAGATCGCGATCGCCCAGGTGGGCCTTGACCTTGGCCAGGTACTCGGCGGGCGACGGTGGCGTCTCGTCGCGGTAGGTCACGCCGAGTCCGCCACCCAGATCCAGGTGATGGATGCGGATGCCCTCGCCAGCCAGCTCATCGACCAGCGTCAGCAGGCGGTCGAGGGCATCGACCAGTGGGGTGTCATCGGTCAGCTGCGAGCCGATATGGCAATCCACGCCGCGTACCTCGATATTCGGCAGCGCAGCGGCCCGACGGTAGACCTCGGGAGCGCGGGCGATGTCGATACCGAACTTGTTTTCCTTCAGGCCGGTGGAGATGTAGGGGTGAGTCATGGCATCCACATCGGGGTTGACCCGCAGGGACACCGGCGCCTGCACCCCCAGCTCGGCGGCCACGGTCTGCAGTCGCTCGAGCTCGGCGGTGGATTCCACGTTGAAGCAGTGAATGCCTACTTCCAGTGCCCGGCGCATTTCCTCGGCGGTCTTGCCCAGGCCGGAAAAGACGACACGGGCAGGATCACCCCCCGCGGCCAGCACGCGTTCCAGCTCGCCACCGGAGACGATGTCGAAGCCGGCACCCAGGCGGGCGAGGATGTTCAGCACCGCCAGGTTGGAATTGGCCTTGATGGCAAAGCAGACCAGATGGGGCGTGCCCGCCAGGGCCTGGTCCCAGGCCAGCCACGCCTGCTCGATGGCCTGCCGCGAGTAGACGAAACAGGGCGTGCCGTGGCGTGCGGCAATCTCGGACAATGGCAGATCTTCGGCGTGCAATTCGCCATTGCGGTAATCAAAAGCTGTCATGGTAAAGGCTTCGTGTTCGGGTCTGGGGGAGTGGCGGCCTGATTGCTCAGCGCTCGGACGGCTGCTGGATCATGGCTTCTTCGGCCTGGGTACGGGGCTCGTCGGTCTTCTCGGCGGGCAGGTACAGGGGGCCTTTCTGGCCGCAGCCGGCCAGAAACAGCAGAGCGAAGAACACGGGGGCGAAAAGCTTCATGATGAAATCCTTGTTGAAATACAGGCAATATACGGCAGTATACCCAGCCGCCGGGTCTGACGCATCCGCACCGGCGCCGGAAGCACCGAGAAGAGAACAGGCATGCAAGAACTGAGTGAAGTGGATTTCAACCGGCAGGTCGACCTGCTGCAGGACCGAATAGAGCACGCACTGGATGCCAGCGACCTGGATCTGGACATGGAAGTGATCGATGGCTCACTGGTCCTGATCCTTGCCGAGGGTCCCAGGCTGGTGATCGGTCGTCAGCCGGCATCACGGGAAATCTGGCTGACAGCGCCGGATGCCACCCGCCATTTCGGTTACTTTCTCGACGAAGGCTGGCTGCACGATAGCGATGACGAGCCCCTTGAACAGGTACTGGCAGACATCCTCGCCGACCTGACCGGGGAAGAACTGGAACTGGATCTGGAGGAGGAATAGGTGACAGCCCCGGGACGCCAGCCCTCGCCCTGTGTACGCAAGTGCTGCCTGGACGGTGACCAGTGCCTGGGCTGTGGGCGGCTGATGCCGGAAATCCTCGAATGGGCTGCCGCTACCGACGAGCGCCAGCGCCAGATCATTATTGCTGCACGGGAGCGCCACGCGCGCCGGTCAGCCTCATTCGGGCACTGATCAGTTACGGGCAATGCCCATTGCCGCATTCAATGCGTCTTCGAGCCGCTGCCGATAGCGCAGGTAGTGCACCGTCTGCATGCCGCCGGTGGGGTCTACCGCAGACAGATCCAGGTCGGTGATGTAACAGGGATAGTCTTCCGTGCCGGCGCGCTGATGGATGATATGTCTGGCTGCGGCCGAGAACAGATCCGCGCCGTGGTCGAGTTCGGAAAATTCGCGCTGGCCGCAGAATATGCTCACCTTCAGGCTCTGGTCATCCCCCGGTTCGGCGATCGCCTGCACGGCATAATAGTCGGTCTCGATCCCCCGGTTGGGCACCTTCTGGGCTTCCAGGCGCAGCGGCAGGCCGTCGGCAGCCGGGCGAATCGCGTGGATCGACAGGGGTTCCTCGCGCAGGCTGGTTTCCAGACTCTGGTTGACCTGCCGGCGCAGCCGAATGCTGTGCAGAAAGCGCAACAGCGGCAGCAACAGGGTCTGCTCGTCGCGGCAGGCCTGGCGCGTGCGCCATAACGCACCCAGCTCATCGAGCACGCTGATTTCAGCCTGGCGGTCGGGCAGCAGGCGGTAGAACACCTGTATTTCTCCGGCCCGGGACTGGCGCAGCATCAGTGCGGTGTCCTGCCCCTGCAGGGCAAAACGGTCCAGCGCCAGCGGACTGTAGTGCTGGCGCGCGCTGCCCAGATAGCGCATGAGGCGGTCACGGTCGGCCAGGCGGGTGATATCGATCACCCCGTCCCGGCGCTCGAGGATCTGGAAGCTGTTCTGCACCTGCAGCAGAAAACGCGAGGGCGGCTCGGCCAGCAGTTGCCGGGTGGCATCCTGAAACAGCTGCTCGACCCGTTCGGCGATGGCGCTGGAGCGATTGCGGCAGAAGCAGGCCACGCGCAAGTCCGGTCGGTGCTGGTGTTCGTGGGCCTTGTTCAGATAGTCGCACAGGGCCTGGATGCAGGCATGTTCCCCCTCGAACCGGTTGACCTGCAGTTCGTTCCAGCTGTTGAGGGTGACCTGGTCGATGCTCAGAATCAGGTTGTCGCGCAGCCCCGAATAGCCCAGCGCGTCGGTATGGCTGCTGATCAGATGCAGGTTCTTCTGGCTGGTGACCGGCAGGGGATCAAGCCCGACATTGACCAGCAGCAGTGACTGGCAGGGCTGGCTCGGCCGCGAGAGGGCGGTCTCGGTGAGGGCTGGCAGGGGCAGCGGAAAATGCTGGCGCAGGGCGGCCAGCAGGTTGTTCAGTTCAAACTCGCTCAGTGCGCTGTCGCCGGGGTGCACGGCGATGCGCGTGGCGGCATCGACCAGACCGTTGCGGTGGGCCCAGGCAATCAGGTCGACCAGATGCCGGGTGTATTTCAGCGGCACATGATCGTCCAGCTCGGGCTGGCTCAGGGTGCCGCGATACAGGCTCCAGCTGGTCTGGTCCGCTCCCGCACCGCTGCGCTGGGCGAGGGTCAGCAGCGGCTCGCTGAGATCGGGTGTAATGCCGGGGTTGATGACCTCGACCTTGCCTGCCTTGCGCTCGAACGCGGCGTACAGGCGGCGGCCGAGCAAGGACAGGTCGCGGCTGTTGACCTGGTTGATCACCCCGTTGCTGCGCCCGAACTGGGATAGAAAACGGTAGCTGTGGGTCAGCTCGCTGACCAGTTGCTGGCGCTCGCGGGTCACCTCGCCGACACGCCACAAATGCCGGTTGTCCATCTGCTGCAGCTGGCGGGTGTCCCAGTGCCATTCGCGTACCAGTTTTTCCATCAGGCTGCGCTTCCAGCCGAGACTGCCAGTGCGTCGGCTCAGGCGCACGTCCGCCTTGATGTAGAGGCAGCGGCGCACCAGCTCCAGGCGCTCGGGCTCCCTGCGCGCGAGCAGATAGCGCTCGATGCGCCGATACAGCATGACGTAGGGGTCCAGTTCGTCGAGGTCCAGCTGGTTGGCATAGACCGCATGCTTGAAATCCAGACTGAGGCAACGCACCTGAGGATGTTCGCTGGCGTACACCTCGGTCAACAGCAGCTTGAGGACCGACTTGTAGGGCGACTCGATGCCCTTGAACAGCTGCCACAGGCCGGCGCCGACATATTCCCCGGCGGGGATGCGCGCCATATGGCCCAGATCCACGCTTTCATGGCTGCGGATGAAACGCTTGTCGATCAGCTGTCGGGTGAAATCGGCATAGTGTTTTTCCTCGTAGTCCGGCACGAGCCACCACAGGGGGTGCCGACCGCCGAGCAGGATTGCAGTGCGATAGAACTCGTCGAGCAGCAGGTAATGCTGGGTACTGCCGCAGTCCTCGATGCTCAGGGCGTTGTCCCGGTCGCCGAGGCTGAAGCTCGCCGGGTTGACCAGGTGAAAGTGCGCCTCGCAGCCCTGGGTGGCGGCCCAGTCGGTAATCAGCTGGCACTTGGCGGCCAGCTCCGCCACGGCGCCGTGGGACAGCTGGGGGGCGTGGCACACCCAGATGTCCAGATCGCTCTGATCGGACTGGGCAATGGTGCCGCCGCTGCCCATCAGGTACAGCGACTGTATCTCGGCGCTGAAGCCGGCGGGATGCCGGCGATAGCTGAAGCTGCGGGTCAGGGCCTGGGCGGTGTGCAGTATGTTGGGTTCGGGCACGTAGCCGGTCAGACCGTGGGGGGTGCTGCGCGCCACGTAACCGGGCAGGAGCGGATGATTGACATCGAACAGCAGGGGGATCAGCTGCAGCACGTTGTACTGGCGTGCAGGCAGCGCCTGGAGCACCCGCTGCAGGCGACTGCGGTTGATGGCCATGAAGCGGTTGCGCAGGGTGGTCAGGGCCTTGCGGTCAATCCCTTCGGCAATCTGCGGTTGAATTTCTCCACTCAGGGCCATGCTCTGGAGCCTTGTCTCAGTCGGCGCGCAGGATCGTCAGCAGTGCCTGGCTGTGTTCCGCCGCATCCAGTCCCAGGCTGGTCAGGTAACCGCCGTCGGGCTGGGTGGTAAGCCCGCGGGCGTGCAGGCGCTCTGCGGCGGCAACCACTTCCTGGGCGGCCTCGTGCCGGTGAATCTTGAGCCCTTCCAGGGAGCTGGCCAGGTTGAACTGGTTGAGCAGGTTGATTTCGGTGATTTCTTCGGGTTTCAGCATGATCTTTGCTACCTCTTCTTGGTCTTCGATATCGTGGGTCCAGTTCGCAGTCTAGCTGCAAAAGCCCTGTGAGAGCATAGAGAATCTTGCGCACCGGCATCTCCGGATGCCCAGTGCGTACGCATTCACGCAGCTTATGCCACTGGATATTTTGTCCCGCCGGGGATACAACGGGGGCACAGGAAAAACAACATACACATCGCAGGAGAATACCCATGCTCAAGCTTCACGGATTTGCCGTCAGCAACTACTTCAACATGGTCAAGCTGGCATTGCTGGAGAAAGGCGTCGACTTCGAGGTGAACGTGGTTCATCCGAGCCAGGATGCGGCGTTCCTGGCCATCAGCCCGCGCGGCAAGGTGCCCAGCCTGGAGACCGAGCATGGCTTTGTCAGCGAGACCAACGTGATCCTGGAATACATCGAGGAAACCCAGGGTGGCAAGGCGCTGCTGCCCAAGGATGCGTTCGAGCGCGCGACCGTGCGCGCCCTGACCAAGGAAATCGAGCTGTACCTGGAGTTGCCGGCGCGTACCTGTTACGCCGAAGTGTTTTTCGGCGGCAAGGTCGAGCAGGCGGTGAAGGACAAGGCCAAGGCTGATCTGCTCGCCGGCATCGCCGCGCTCAAGCGTCACGCCCGGTTCGCGCCCTACGTGGCCGGCAGCGAGATGACCATTGCCGATCTGATGTTCCTTTACAGCATCGATCTGGCCAGCGCCGTGGCCAAGAAACTGTTCGATCTGGATCTGCTGGCTGATCTGCCCGAGGGCCGTGCCCTGCTGGCCAAGCTGGCAGAAAACCCCAATGTCAAACAGGTCGAGGCAGACAAGAATGCCGAGATGGCTGCGTTCATTGCTGCGGCCCGCGCCAAGCGCTGAGTGCTGATGTCATCCCCGGGTTCGCCCGGGGATGAATTCTGCTCGCTTCAGAGCATATCCTTGAAGCGATCATCCTTGCGAAACACCAGGGACTGACTGAAGCCCGGAATCCGCATTTCCGATCCGCTGATCTGGATCTGGCTGTCGTCGATCATGTTCTCGCCGAAGTTGTAGATCACATCGAGCTGGCCCTTCAGTGCCCGCCGATCATATTCCTGTGCCGCCGCTCGGGTCACCTCGCGGCGCTTGCAGTAGTCCGAATAGGCCGCATTGCCATAGCGCTTGTGCAGCATCCGCTCGACCACGCTGGGCGCCAGAACCACGCAGCTGGCATTGTTGCCGCCAAATCCCTTGGAGTTGATAAAGCAGACTTCCAGCGGCTCTGCCGTGCGGCTGACATCGCGGGTGCTGATGCGCAGATGTTCGCGGTGCACGTCCTCGGCGACCTCATCGATGGTCTTGATGCCGGGAATGATCTGGTACCTGAAACTGCCCAATGCGGAGGCCAGTTGGTCTGCGCTGGCGCTGGCCAGTGAATGCCCGACGTAGGCTTTCACTGCGGTAAGCGGAAGGTCCTGGATATCGAAGGCGCCGGCGACCCGGTCGAGCAGTTCGGACTCGGTCACCCGGTTGGCCGGGGTGCTGGAGCCATGGGCGTGCACGAAGCTGCGCTGGCGCACGCCCTCCTCGCCGACAATCTGCATGGCACTGAAGATCGCCTTGGACATGGTCAGGTAGTTGCCCGGACCGGGGGCAGAGATCGACTTCTTGAAGCCGTCGGCGTTGATGAACACGTCAGGCACGGCGCCGTGGATGTCGGCGCCCAGCTGCAACGCCAGCTCATCGTCCATGAGCAGGAAGAACTGGGCGGATTCGGCCAGGGTGAAGCCGCAGTTGTGGCTGAAGGGGCGGCTGGCCCGACGGAAATCCACGTCCGCCTGGCCCTCGATGCTGCGCAGGCCGTCCTCGGTGGCCAGCGCGCCCATGGCGCCATAGCCCTCGATGCATTCCTGGGTCACCGGTGCCTCGCCGTTACCCACCAGGACCACGCGGGCGCGGCCACTGGTGATCATCTCGGTGCCCTTCTGCAGGTTGTACAGAAAGCTCGCACAGGCGCCGGTGATCGCTCCCGTGGTGCCGACACTGCCGAGAATATAAGCGTTGATGAAGTCTGCCGGCATGCTGTTCAGGCCCAGCGCGAGTTGCTTGGCGCTGACCCGGTTGCCCTTCAGGCGTGACTGCATCAGGCCACCGAAGCTGTTTTCGTCCAGCTGGCTCATGGCACTGCTGGCGAACACGGCAATCTCGTCGGGCTGCACGCTGTCGACTATGGTCTGCCAGGGCAGGCCGCTGGAGCGCAGGGCGTCGGTGGCCGCAACAATGGTCATCTGCAGGCCGCGGGGATGAAAGCGCGAGGCGTAGTGTTCGGACGGCTCGAAGCCGCTGGGCAATTGGCCGGCGGATTTCACCGGCAGTGAGCGGAAGCTGTCGACCTTGATATCACAGCCGTCGTAGACCGTGACCATGACTTCGGTATCGTTCAGCGGCTCGACCACCCAGTCGGTCGGCAGCGGTTCGGGCAACTGCTTGGCCAGGGTGATGAAGGAAAACGGCTTGCCGGCCTCGCCGGTGATGGTCAGGTTCTTCTGCCAGTGGGCGGCGTCCACGTCCAGGTGGCGCTTCTCGATGCGCCTGACCAGTGTGCCCTGCAGAATCTGTTCACCGAAGCGGGTCTCGATCTCAGCAGGCGTCAGCACCTGGCCATCGGCATCAAGATACTGGTCGGCCTCGACCCGCACCAGCTTCATCAGTACCGCCAGACCGGCCAGGGTTTCCTGGCGCTCGGCGGCCGGTAGGGATTCAATTACCGTGCGGCGAAATCCGTGGTGAAAGGAACTGCGGCCGGCGGCGTTGTAGCCACCAAACCCGACTATGACCGGCAAGCGCGACATCTGGCATGACTCCTGACAGAAACCAGGCGCCCCTGCCCGCGAGGGCAACACCGGTTCTGATGACACCGGCCAGGACGCTGGAATGTTCTTCGAATGCATATGCTGACGAGAACTGTAACCGTTGGGTCACGTTTAGACCAAACCGATTTCGGTCTGCGCTGCTTGTGCGATCCGGTCAGGCCGACTCAGGCGCCAGACGGCTCGAAAATCACATAGACCTTGCGGGTACGCTCGAGCACCTCCCAGCTGCCGGCGAATCCGGCGGGAATCACGAAGCGGTCGCCGGCGCGCAGCGTACGGCTGCCTCCCTCCTGATCGTGCAGGATGGAGACGCCCTCCAGAATCTCGCAGTACTCGTGTTCACTGTAGCTCACGTCCCAGTGACCGGGTACACACTCCCAGGTGCCGGTGGAGAACTGCCCGCAGGGGCTGCTGTAATGGTTGCGCACCGACTGCGCCGGATCCCCGTCCCTGACCTTCTCGGGCGCCGGGCGGTAATGTTCGGGTTCGGTTGGCGCGGTGGCGAAGTCGACTATCTGTTCAATGGACATTTGAGTTCTCCGAGAATTAATTCGCGACGGGGCCGTCGCTCCTACCACTGCGCAGCTAGCGCAATCCTGGTGGGAGCGACGGCCCCGTCGCGAAGGTGGCAAACGCCACCGCTATGGCAGGTAAGCTTGATGCCTTACTTCATGGTCGGGATGCTGAATTCGGCGTCGGCGCGGATGCCGGTCGGCCAGCGCGAGGTAATGGCCTTGCGCTTGGTGTAGAAACGGACCCCGTCCGGGCCGTGCATGTGCAGCGGACCGAACAGCGAGCGCTTCCAGCCGCCGAAGCTGTGGAAGGCCATGGGCACCGGAATCGGTACGTTGACGCCGACCATGCCGACCTGGATCTCGTTG
>JAESUC010000039.1 GCA_016763285.1 Pseudomonas sp. | reverse complement strand
GCCACCAAAGCTGCGCACCACCCGGTAACCGGAAATGGTCTCGGAGGTCACGTGGGTCACGTCACCCATGGCCGTCTGGATCTTGTGACTCTGCTTGCGAAACTTCTTGCTGGTGCTGTTCACCATCAGGCCGATCACCGGCAAAATCGCCATCAGCACCAGGGTCAGTTGCCAGTTCATCCAGAGCAGGTAGGCGAACAGGAAGATCACCGTCATGCCCTCACGGAACACCACCTTGATCGCATCCGTCGCTGCGCCTGTCACCATGGTCACGTTGAAGGTGATACGGGATACCAGATGGCCGGAATTATGGTTGTCCAGGTAGCGATTGGGCAGGGTCAGCAGGTTGTTGAACAGCGAAGTGCGCAGATCGTGCACCACCCCGAGCGACACCTTGGCAATGTAGTAGTTACCGAGGAAGGAACCGAGCCCCTGATACAGCGCCACCAGAATGATGAACAGCGGAAAGCCCCAGATCAGCGGCACGCCGAGAAACATCCCACTTTCGCCCGCGGTCAGACCGTCGACAAAGTACTTGAGCATCCAGGCCATCGCCGGCTGACTGGAGGCGAAGATCATGAACCCCAGGATGCTGATACCGAAGGGTAGCCAGTAGGGCTTCACATATCCCAGCAGCCGCGCATAGATCCGCGCACTGGACCGGGCGAAACTTTCTTTCTCGGAATCTGACATGGGCACTTCGCGAAAATGGACCGGGCCCAGAGTTTAACACAGCAAACCCGGGGCGCAGCGGCCACAGCAAAAGTGCGGTAAACTGCCGTTTTGGTTCAGGAAACCCCAATGCAGCCATTGAGTAGCGAGCAGTTCGCGGCCATGCGCCAGGACGCCGAAGTGGTGGAAAAGGACGCCCATGGGGAGAAGGTGTTGCGCCTGACCGACGGCACCTACCTAAAGCTGTTCCGGCGTAAAAGCTGGTTCTCCAAGACAGTCCTGTTTCCGCCCGCCGTGCGCTTTGCAGAAAATGCCAAAGCCCTGCAACAGCTGCAGATACCCTGCCCCCAGGTGATACAGCTGTACAAGCTGACCGACCCCTACCGCTCTGTCGTGCACTACGAGCCGCTGGAAGGTACCACCCTGCGCCATTTGCTCAATCAGCAGCCCAGCCTGGAACAGCTCGAGCTCTTTGGCATGCTGGCCGAGTTCATCACCCACCTGCATGATCTGGGCGTGTACTTCCGTTCGCTGCATCTGGGCAATATCGTACGTACTCCCGATGGCGAGCTTGGCCTGATAGACATTTCGGATATGCGCTGCCTGGGCAGGCCCCTGTCCCGCCAGATGCGCAATCGTAATTACCGACACCTGCTGCGCTACCAGAACGATTGGGCGCTGGTGAATCCTGCCGCCCGTAGTGCCTTTGATCCGGACGGCAGCAAAATCTGATCCGTATTGTTCAAACCAGGAGCTCTCATGCCCACAACCATCGCGCAGCTGAAACGCTTCTGGCATGTCGAGATACTCGATGCAAAAAAGCGGTTTTCCTGGTGGCGTTTGCTACGCCGCGCCCGACGCAGCAATTCTTCTCGATGCCTTTTCTGGCTTCGGTTATCACAGTATCTGTACAGCCTCCCCTATCGAGGCACACGGTCGCTTGGCAAGCAGATCAACAAGTCGCTGACCCGTACCTTCGGTGTGGAGATCATGCTCGGCGCGCAAATCGACGAGGGCCTGTCACTCGGCCACCCGACCGCCATCATCATCTATTCGGGGGTCAGGATCGGCAAGAATTGCTGCATCCGTCAGTGCACTACGATCGGATCGGTCGAGAAAGGCAACCGACCCATAACGCTAGGGGACAACGTCGATATCGGTGCCCATACCTGCATCATCGGCTCCGGGCTGGTGATCGGCAGCAATGTGCGCATTGGCGCCATGAGTTTCGTCAACAAGGACATTCCGGATGACGTTACCTATATAACCCGCAAGGACAGTTTCACCCGGCCCAACAACTACTCCGCGGATTAAGCCAGAAGAGCCTCGCTGAGCGGCGTCCCGCGGCGTATCGGCTGCGACGCCTTCCTGCCCAGTACGCGGTCCAGGTGTTTGGGTGCGAGACCGAAGCCGGGACGAATACTGCGCAGGTTCTCGGAGGTAAACACCTCGCCGGCCTGCATGTCACTGACGACATAAAGCGAACGGCGGAACTGGGCGTTGCCCTGTTCGCTCGACTTCCTGCCGTAATCCACCTGACCCAGCGCCGACCAGGCCGTCTTGCTGTCGCGACATAACGCCGCCAGTTCTGCGGGCTGCAGCGAGAAGCTGTCATCCGGCCCGCCACCGCTGCGGTCCAGGGTAAAGTGTTTCTCGATTATCGAGGCGCCAAGCACGACGCTGGCGATAGCCGTGGTGTTGTCCAGGGTATGGTCAGACAGACCGGTAACCAGATCATGCCGCCGCATCATGTCGGGTATCGTCCTGAGATTGTAGTCTCCAGCCGGCGCGGGATAGCCACTCACGCAGTGCAGGATGGCCAGCTCCTTGCAACCCGCCGACTTTGCCGCCTCGACCGCTTCCTCGATTTCTTCGGCATCGGCCATGCCAGTGGAAATGATCATCGGCTTGCCGGTCTGAGCGACATAACGGATCAACGGCAGGTCTATCGCTTCGAATGAGGCGATCTTGTAAGCCGGAGTATTCAGGTCTTCCAGCAGGTCAACCGCTGTGCTGTCAAAAGGCGAACTGAAGATGGTGATACCCAGCTCACGGGCGCGGGCAAACAGCGGAGCATGCCACTCCCAGGGCATGTGGGCTTCCTGGTACAGCTTGTACAGCGTTTTACCATCCCAGAGCCCGCCATGAATCTGGAACTCCTCGGTGTCGCAATCGAGCGTGATGGTGTCAGCAGTGTAGGTCTGCAATTTGACCGCATCGGCGCCGGCGAGCTTGGCCTCCTCGATAATTTTCAATGCGGTATCGAGGCTGCCGTTATGATTAGCCGACAGCTCGGCGATGATGTAGGGCGGCTCGTCAGCGGCGATTCGGCGGCCGGCGATGTGAATACTGGGTGTCGTTTTCATGATCTACTCTTGTGCGCTTGAACTGTGCGCCATTCAGCGGCCAACAGGCCGAAACAGACAATGGCGTGATAATCCTTACCATCGAAGTGCTGGTCGCGCAGCACCCCCTCTCGGGAAAACCCAAGGCGCTCGTGAAACCGGATCGAGCGTTCATTGTAGCCCAGTGCCTGCCCGCACAACTTGTGCAGGTTCAGCTCATCGAAGGCATAGTGCATACCGGCAATGCCTAAAGCCCGACCTGTTCCGGGCTGGGCGTCCGGGGCAATATAGAACCCCCAGTCGGCAACAGTAGCGCAGGATGACTGATTGATTGCCAGAAAGGCCCGCGCAATACCCTCCACCTCGAAGATCAGCAGATGCCGGGCGGAATCCCGGGATGCACGGCCGAACCAGGCCCGGTGTTCTTCCATGCCGATTTCATGCTGGGTGTACATGTATCGACGGACATCCGGATGGTTACGCCAGGCCAGTACCTGATCGAGGTCAGCCTCGGTCATCGGGCGCAAGCTGTTAACCGACGAATTCATATCATGGCCTCCAGATACTGCGTCACTCGAGCGGTGCCGGCGCCATCAGTGACCCGCGCAGCACGTTCACTCATTTCTCTACAGCGCTCTGGGCTAGCCAGAAGTGATTCGACCAGTGGCGGCAAACCCGCTTCGATCTGCTGCGAGCTGGCGATAATCTCGGCCGCGCCCGCCTTTTTCAGTCCGGCAGCCACGCCGGACTGGTTCGCTGCCAGCACCACCATGATCGCCGGCAGTCCTAGGCAGCAGCGCTCCCAGGATGTCGCTCCGGCAGCGCCAACAGCCAGATCACTGACAGCCATCAACCCGGCCATGTCCCGCACATCCGTCTCGACGACCACCGGAATGGCCATTTTTCCGGCCTGCTGGCGAACCTGCTCCAGCCAGGGTGCACGAGCGCCCATGACAACGGTCACTCGCGCATTGGGGGGCAAGTCTGCGGTATTCAGCACCGTAAGCACCTGTCCGGTCGCATTATGCTGGTCGACTCCGCCCATGGAGATCAGCAGATGGCGGATCTGGCCGGTATCACGCCGCTGCAAACTCTTGCTGCGCCATTCCGCAAACTCGGGCCGCAGCAGTGCGTACTGGCTTCCGCACAGCAGTTCGGCAGGCCGGCTTAACCAGCGAGCATACTCACGCGGAAGACGCCCGAGGGTCTGGTCGAGCAGCAGATCGCAGTCATGGGCGCGGTCCGCCAGATCATCGAGCACCATGATCCTGCTACAAACTGCTCGCAACTGCGATTCCCAGCGCGCGTCCAGCGCATAGTGATCGACCACCAACCAATCGACCGGATTCTCGGACAGCGCCGCCAGGGCCTGCACCGCATCCTCGCTCCAATCGCATCCGAGCCAGGCCGCATGATCGAGCTGATCCGTGCCAGCCGCTGACTCCGGCAGAGCCTCGTCAGTACCGGGCAATTCGATAACCGCATGGCCCTTGCTGCGAATATGAGCAATCAGGTTCCCGCTGTGTGCCCGGCAGATAAACTGGCACCGATGCCCGCGCTCACGCAATGCATCAGCCAGGGTCAGGCAACGCATCACGTGGCCGATACCTATCCAGGTCGCGGCGTCTGCCCGGAAACAAACACTCAGGGGCATCAATTCAGCCGCTTGAATGCGCCATGACAGACCGGGCCCTTGAGCAGCGGTTCGATCGCGCGGCCGTCTTCACATTCGCGCACCAGCGCAAAGATCGGGTCGAGCTGCTCGAAATAGGCATCGACCACAGCAGGCGTGTGCTCGGTGCATACATAGACAGCGTTGCTCGCCAGATAACCCTTGGCCAGCATTTCCTGGGTGATGAGGGTCTTGTAGGCCAGTGCGTGCGGGCTGTTGAAGGTAAAACCGGTCAGCGCCGGCAGGCCGAAGTGATTGACGCTCAAGCCGTGCTTGTCCGCCAGCTTCTGCCAACCGTCACGGATTTTCAGGCCCATGTTGGTAATGGTATCCCAGGACTTTTCGCGCTCCATCACTTCCAGGGTTTTCAGCGCTGCAGTTGGCCCGATGCGCTCGGTCCAGAAGGTGCTGCTGATGAATGTCGACTGCGCAGCCTGCATGATCTCCCGGCGACCGATGGTCGCCGTGATCGCATAGCCGTTACCCAGTGCCTTGCCAAACATGGCCATGTCCGGCTCGACGCCGTGGAGCTTGTGCAGACCACCGAAGGACTGGCGGAAGCCGGAAGTGCATTCATCGAATATCAGAACGATACCGCGATCGGTAGCCAACTGGCGCACCCGCTGCAGGAAGTTGTTTTCCGGCCCCATGTTGCGAACCACTTCCATCTTGATCACGCCGATATCGTGCCGGTTTACCAGCGCTTCCAGCTCGTCATAATTGTTGTAGTTGAACGGGAAGACCGTGCCCTTGAGATTGCCGGGAACACCCTTGGGATCGAGTCCGGGCAGGAGATGTCCAGCCAGGTTTTCATCGTCGCCAAGGTTGGCCGAGAGATACCAGTCGTGCCAGCCGTGGTAGCCACACACCGCGACCTTGTCCTTGCCCGACGCGGCCCGGGCGATACGGATCGCAATCGCATTGGCCTCACCGCCTGAACGGGCAAAACGGACCATATCTGCCCAGGGATGCATTTCGACCAGCTTTTCCGCAAGCCAGACTTCCTCGGGGCAGTTGAAGGTCGACATATTGCCGCTGTCGATCGTGCCGCGTACCGCGTCGTCCACTTCGGGATGCCCGTAACCCAGGGTGTTGGTGCCAATACCCATGATGCACATATCGGTAAACGCGTTACCGTCCATATCCCATACGGTGCAGCCCTTGGCCTTGCTGAAATAGGCCGGCCACTGTTCCGGCAGGAACATCTCCGCGCGCTTGGACAGCAACATGTTGCCGCCGGGAATAACCTGCTTGGCTCGCTTCCAGAGTTTTTGACCGGTGCCCATGGTGGCTCCTTCGTTGCGTATAAGGGTTTGATTGGCCTTGAACAGGTCGGGCCGCTCATATTGCAGCTCAAGAACCTGCTGCCAGCCGAAATGCAGGTCCGGCGCGAAATGCTCGAAGACGCGTCGGATGACTTCCAGATCCTCAGGCTCATCCACTGTCCAGCGCAGCCCCGACAAATCCCGGGTATGCTGCATGCCATCCGTGGTGAATCGACCCGATTCGCGCAGATAGGGCGTCACGTGTTCATGGTCAAACCGCTTGTCGGTCTCCCTGGCGCTGCGCTCGAGCGCAGCGATGCTGAACACTTCGATATCCAGCCCGTCGGGGTAAGTCGGCGGCGCGACATTACTGAAATAGTCCGCGCCTGCTGCGCGATAACGGCGCACCGCCTCGTCGACCAGAACAGGATCAACCAGCGGACAATCACCGGTAATCCGGATTACCGCGTCTGCATTGCTTTGCGTTGCCGCCTCCAGAAAACGGCTCAACACATCATCTTCACTGCCCTGCACGCAGCGATAGCCAAGCTCGCGCACATGCTGCACGAGGCGCTCGTTGCGCGGCTCGACCGATGTCGCCAGCACTATTTCGTCGACCTCTTTGGCCCGTGACAAACGCTCCAGCAGTACTTCGATCATCGGCCGGCCAGCGACGATTTTCATGACCTTGTCGGGCAGCCGGGTCGAGCCCATTCGCGCCTGTACGATGGCAACGATTTTCATGACAGATTCCACAGAGAAGGGTTGAGCAGTGATTCGTCGGTGCAGCCGATGGCATCCGGCCGGCGCGGGCATTGCCCTTCGGCTGCGGCAATAATGTCCGCCAGTTGCGCCGGACTGTCTACACCCACCACGACCTTTTCAATTTGCGGCACCGCAAGAGCGTGACGCAGGCAGGCCTGCAACGGCGTAAGGCCTGTGTCGTCGAGCCAGCTCTGCCAGATGCGCCAGCGGTCCGCCCAGCGATCGAACGCCTGGGGCCTGGTTCCCTCTGGCATCAGCAGCAGACCCTGCATAAATACCGAGCGCACGTGCAGATCGGTGCCCCGCTCATGCAAGCGGACCAGCCAACCGGACTCGGCCAGACGGTCATCCATGATATTGAAGGGCGCCTGCACCAGATCGAAATGATAGCGTTCACACAGGGCGTCCAGTTCATCAGGAGCGTAAATGGAGATACCGATGCGCCCGACCCTGCCCTGCTCACGCTGGCTTTCCATGGCCTGAAAAAGCGCTGCGCCTCGGGCTTCAAGCAACTGACCCGGACGATGCAACAGCAGACCATTGACGGCTGTGACTCCGAGCCTGGCGAGGGACTCATCAAGCTGTGCAGACACCCAGCCAGCCACGTCAGTACAATCGTCCGGCAATGCCGGCAGTTTGGTAACGATGTCGAGACCATCCAGATCCAGACTGCCCAGAACCTGTTCGCTGGTACCGTAGGCGATCGCGGTATCCAGCGTGCGTATATACGCCCGGCGTGCCTGATCGACAATCAGCGCAGCCTGCGCGCGGGAAACCTGGCCCTGCCGGTTGGCCACGCCATACGGCAGTCCGAACTGCACCGTGCCCAACGCCAGCTTGCTGGAACCCTCATGCGTACTCATGTTTGAGCACCCCAAGCCAGAAGACACCCATTCTCTTGCCATTGAGGGTGACCTGCTCGCGCATGAAGCCTTCCACCGTATAGCCACACTTCAGGAATACCCGCAGCGATGCAAGGTTGTTTTCGTAGCAGCCAGCCTCCAGTCGGTTGAGGCCCAGGTCGGCAAAGGCGTAACGGGTGACTTCCCGCACCAGCTCGCTGGAAAGCCCCTGCCCCCAGAAGGCTTTTTCGCCGATGAACAGACTCACCTGGCCGCGCTCATAGTGGCTGTTGATAAAGCCCACCTTGACGTTGCCTATATGCTGTCCGCTGTCCTTGTGGAAAACACCCAGCAAGTGGCTTCCCGGATCAGCATTGCATTGCGTGACAAAGGCCCGGCAACTGTCGACCGTCTGCGCCGAGTGCCGCGTCTCCAGGAACTGGTTCACCTGGGGATCGTTTAACCAGTCGGCATAACGCTGACTGGCATCCGCCTCGGTCAAAGGCCGCAAGATCAGACGTTCGGTTTCCAGGATGCTCATAGGCTGGTTCGCAGCGCTTCGACTACTTCGTCCTGCTGAGCCTCGGTCAAATCAGGGAACATGGGCAGGCTGATCGCCTCGCCGTAATAGCGCTCGGCTTCCGGAAAATCACCGGAATTGAAGCCAAGTTGACGATAGTAGGGCTGCAGGTGGACAGGGATATAGTGCAGGTTCACACCAATCCCCTTCTCCCGAAGCGACTCGAATACCTGACGATGACTGCGGACGGTACGTGTCAGATCAAGCCTTACAGGATACAAGTGCAACCCGGAATAACTGTCCGGATGCTGCCAGGGAATGGTGACAGGCAAGGACGCCAGAAGATGATCATAGCGTCTGGCCCGTTCGTGTCGCGCAGCCACATACTGGTCAAGCCTATCCATCTGACTCACACCCAGAGCAGCCTGCAGGTCAGTCATGCGGTAATTGAAACCCAGGTCGATCTGCTGGTAATACCAGGGACCGTCAGACTCCCGCGTCATCCTGGCCGGGTCCCGGGTGATCCCGTGACTGCGCAGCAGATTCATTCGCTCCGCCAGCGCAGCATCGTTAGTCAGGGCCATGCCGCCCTCGGCCGTGGTGATGATCTTGACCGGGTGGAAGCTGAAAACCGTGATCTCGCTATACCGCCCATCACCGATGTAAGCGTCCTGATACTTGCCGCCAATGGCGTGTGATGCGTCCTCTATGATGCGAAATCCATAGCGTTGCGACAACGCATGGATCCTCTGCATATCACAAGGCTGGCCGCACAGATGCACCGCTACCACAATCTGCGGTAGCCGGCCGGCTTGCTCGGCATTTTCGAGCTTGTGCTGCAGCGCATCCGGACACAGATTGTAGGTCCGCGGATCAATATCGACGAAATCCACATCCGCGCCACAGTAAAGACCGCAATTGGCGGAAGCAACGAAGGTCACCGGCGAGGTCCACAGGAGGTCACCAGCTTTCAGATCAAGTGCCAGACAGGCTATGTGAAGGGCCGAGGTCGCACTATTGACTGCAATCGCGTGCGCCGCCCCGACATGGTCGGCCACCGACTTTTCGAATCGGGGAACCATGGGGCCCTGAGTCAGGAAGTCCGAACGCAGCACTGCGACCACTGCATCAATATCGTCCTGACTAATATCCTGCCGCCCGTAAGGAATCATTCTTCAGATTGCCCCGATCTTGTCGCGGTTGATGTCTATCCATTTTTGCAGGTCCGCATCGCTCATCCACTCGGCATTGTTGTCGCTCGAGTAGACGAATCCTTCCGGCACTCGCTTGCCCTCCTTGATCCGTTTGGGACAGGTAGCCCAACCATGGATAGTCGGCAGGATCTTGAAGTGCTCGGGATACTCATAGGTATAGTAGGCATCCTCAGAGCTGATCATCTGTTCATGCAACTTTTCGCCGGGGCGAATACCGATGATGTCCTGGCGGGCTTCTGGCGCAATGACGCGAGCGAGATCAGATACTTTCATCGAAGGAATCTTCTTGACGTATATCTCGCCACCTTCCATGTCCTCGAATGCATGCCAGACCAGTTCGACGCCCTCTTCCAGTGAGATCATGAAACGCGTCATGCGCGCATCGGTAATCGGCAGCACACCCTTGTCCTTGATCGACATGAAAAAGGGAATAACCGATCCCCGCGAGCCCATGACGTTACCGTAGCGCACCACGGAAAACCGCGTGCCGTGTTCCCCCGAATAGGAGTTGGCTGCGACGAACAGTTTGTCCGAAGCGAGCTTGGTTGCGCCATAGAGATTGATCGGACTACTTGCCTTGTCTGTAGATAGCGCCACGACGCCTTGGACACCCTTGTCGATACAGGCGTCGATAAGATTCATGGCACCATTGATGTTGGTCTTTACGCACTCGAACGGGTTGTACTCGGCCGTGGGAACGATCTTGGTGGCCGCGGCATGGACCACAAAGTCGACTCCGTCCAGCGCCCGATACAGGCGTTCCTTGTCGCGTACATCCCCAATGAAAAAACGCAGGCGAGAATCACCCTCGAATTTCTTGGCCATGTCCCACTGTTTCATTTCATCGCGGGAAAAGACGATGATCTTCTTCGGGTTGTACTTGGCGAGCGTCATGGGCACAAACGTATTGCCGAAAGAGCCTGTGCCACCAGTGATGAGGATAGTCTTGTTGTTGAACATATGCAGGACCCTATACGAGCAAATGGGTTGTGATAGCCTCAGCTACGCGCTGATTGGCGTGGCGGTCGCGGGCGCCGAACACCCAGGAAAAATAATCCTGGCGTTTGGCAGCAAAGCGGGCGGAGTCATCTATGGCCCTATCCAGAGAGTCGGAAAAGTCACAGTGGTTGTCAACAAACTCCGACACACCGCAGTCATACAGGCCGAGCAGGCGATCCAGATCTTGCGCGTGCATTGCCTCGCGCTTGCCAAGCTGACTCAGGGTATCGCGGGAGAACTCCGGTGTTTCAATGAAAAACTGGGGTAGATCGTAAAAGAACGATTCCTCGGCCGGAGAATTGGCATCGGACACCACCAGATCAGCTACTGCAAGCGCCACCGGCAGAGGCTGGGATGTCAGATCGAGGGTCGCATTCCGCCGCTGCAGGATCAATGCCTGTACGCGCTTGAAACTCGCTCGGTCGCGCGAACGGGAGGTCAGCCCCTGGCTTGGATGGGGGCGCAGAATCAGATTGAAATGCGCCGGAGCCGTACGCACCAATTGTTCTGCGACGCGCTCCCAGGAGCCTATGCCGCGGCGGCTCGGCGTATACACGACTGTCCGATTGGCTGGATCAAGATTGAGTCGTTTCAGTACCTCCAGGCGGTAGGCAGCAGACCGTTCCGGATACTCACAGAAGGGTAAAAAGCCGGTGGCCACGGTGTTCAAGGCTATGTCGGGGGCAAAACGTTCAATCATGCCCTGCATGCGTGGACCGATGACGCACAGCAAGTCGAAATGGCTGTTTTTCAGCAATGCCTCACGGCTCAGCATCATGTAGGTGCCATGGAAAACCGTGCATTTTCTCGCCCCGCTGTAGGGCGCCAGAAAAGACCCATAGGGCGAGCCGGTAACAATGACATCGGCATTACGCAGCGCTCGATTACCCTTGGCCAGCTGACCGAAATAACGCGAGTAGCGCGCGGTCGCGAGACCAGGATACAAGTTGTGCACGGCTTTCAGAGTAGAACGCCGACTGGAAACGAAGATACCGGGCAGCGCATCACTGACCTGTGCCAGATGGGGAACCGCCTGGAACATCTTCGAAAAATAGACTACCTCGCCGGCTCTCATGCCTCGACTTCAGCCTTTTTCACGACCAGCACATCCTGCATTATCAGGTACTCCAGATCCGAGCCAAAGAACATGTCCAGCGCATCCTTGGGCGAGCAGACCATCGGTTCACCGCGGCGATTCAGCGAGGTATTGAGCACCACACCATTACCCGTAATCCGCTCGAGCTCTTTCATCAGGTCGTAGTATCGCGGATTGTATTCACGCTTGAGCACCTGGGCGCGGGCAGTGCCATCCTCATGTACGACCTCGTGCACGCGACTCTTCCATTCCTCGTTGACCTCGAAGGTAAAGGTCATGAATGGCGACGGGTGATCCATCCCGAGCATCTGCGGGGCGACGGTGTCTAGCATCGACGGGCAGAAGGGGCGCCAGCGTTCGCGGAACTTGATCTGAGCATTGATACGGTCAGCCACACCCTTGACGCTAGGGCAGCCGATAATCGAACGACCCCCGAGCGCCCGCGGGCCAAACTCCATGCGCCCCTGAAACCAGGCTACCGGGTTGCCTTCATGCAATACCTTGGCTATCTCGCCGGTCACATCCTCGAGCTTTTCCCACTGCGGATTGCCGGGGTGGCGGACGCAGGCAGCGATGATGTCTTCATTGCTGTAGCTGGGGCCCAGGTACACGTGCTCCATCTTCTCGACCGGCACGCCATTGCGCTCGGACACATAGGCCGCCGCACCCACCGCGGTCCCGGCATCGCCGGAGGCGGGCTGCACGAACAGCTCCTTCACTTCCGGTCGGGCGATAATACGCTGGTTGAGCTTGACGTTAAGCGCACAGCCGCCAGCAAAGGCGATCTTGCCGGTCTCGCGCAGGATGTCACCCAGGTAGTAGTCCATCATCTCCAGCGCCAGCTTCTCGAACAGCGCCTGGATGCTGGCGGCGTAGTGGATATAGGGGTCGTCGGCGATGTCCCCCTCGCGCTTGGGTCCCAGCCATTCGATCAGTTTGGGCGAGAAGTAATAACCCTTGCCCTTCTCCTTGTAGCGGCGGAAACCGATCACGTTGGCGTAATCGGTGTTAATGATCAGCTCACCATTCTCGAATTTGGCCAGGCGTGAGAAATCGTACTTGCTCGCGTCACCATAGGGCGCCATGCCCATGACCTTGAACTCGCCGTCGAGCATCTCGAAACCCAGGTACTCGGTCAGCGCGCCATACAGGCCACCAAGGGAGTCCGGATCATAGAATTCCTTGATCTTATGGATCTTGCCGTTCTCGCCGTAACCGAAGAAGGTAGTGGCGTATTCGCCCTTGCCATCGATACCCATGATGGCGGTCTTCTCCTTGAAACCGGAGCAGTGATAGGCGCTGGAGGCGTGGGCGAGGTGATGTTCGACCGGCTCCAGGCGGACTTTCTTGGCATCGAAGCCAAGCTGCTCGAGGCACCAGAGAATCTTCCTGCGATAGCGTTTAAAGCGGCGGTTACCGGTGAGGATGGCATCGATCGAACGATCGGGCGCATACCAGTAGCGCTTGGCGTAGTGCCAACGGGCCTTGCCGAAGATGCTGATTGGCGCGAAGGGGATAGTGACTATATCGACGTCTGCCGGGGTAATACCGGCCTGTTCCAGACAGAACTTGGCGGATTCGTAGGGCATGCGGTTCTTGGCATGCTTGTCACGTACGAACCGTTCCTCTTCCACGGCGGCAATCAGCTTACCGTCGATATACAGGGCCGCGGAGGGATCATGGCTCAATGCGCCGGAAAGTCCGAGAATAGTCAGTGCCACTGGTGTGCCTCGTCAGAACAACTATCGGTTTGCAGCGATTTTACACGGATCAGCGCCGCGTTGCCCCTTTTTGAGTCGTCCACCGCGCTGCCAGATCATTCACTTCGGCAGCTCTGTTGTCAGCGAATCAAATGCTTTTCCAGCCACTCCGTCATGGGGCTGCCTGCGGGCCAGTTGCGCATCAGTCGCGCCCTGTCTCGCGCCCAGGCCTGCTGCCAGTGAGACTCGGAATCATGCGCCTGCAGGCTATCGAGATCAATCAGCCAGACCTGCCCCGCGTGCCAGAGCAGGTTGGTGGCCTTGAAGTCGCCGTGACTGATCCGCGCCTCGCGCAGTTGCGCAAGCACCTGCAGCAAGGCCGCGCCTTCCGCCTCCGTCGGCAGACGCTGCCCCTCGGCGCCAAACAGCTCGAGCAGGTTCGGACCGGGACAGAATGCGTTGACCAGCCAGGCGCGCCTGCGCAGGGGGCCGAAACGGCTCTCGACCATGGCCAGTGGTGCTGGCGTGGCGATACCCAGAAACTGCAGGCGGTGACCGGCAAGCCAGGAGTGCCAGGCACGGCTCGGGCGCCAGAAGCGACTGAGCCAGTGTCCGAAACCCTTGATATTGTACCGTTTGAAAACCAGTTTTTGCTCGCCAGCCTCCACCAGCGTCACGCTGCTGGTGCCGCCGTCCTTGAGCGAAGGCACTGCGGTAAAGGGTTGATCGGGCGCGGCTATCAAAGGTCGCAAGGCGGCGGCGTGCTGACGCACAACCGCGGTAAAGCGGGACCAGTGCTTCTCCACCTGGAAGGGCGTGCAATCGCGCACCGCCTTCGCCAGCCAGGCATCCAGACGCTTGCGGCGTACCCGCTTGATCTGCCCGAGCAATCGATCCGGATTCAGCGGTCGCTCGGCATTGACGCGCAGATACTCGATGAGCGAGAGCTCCAGCATGGCATCCCAGGCGGCATCGAGTTGGGCAAAGAAGATTGCCAGGTTGTCTTCGGCCTCCTGGGCGCTGATCGGCTGCCCCGGACTCAGACCCTTTATGGCGTCACCGTCGATGACCAGCACCTGGCCATCGTGCAGCAGGAAGTTGCCCATGTGCAGGTCAGTCTGGATCAGCCCGGCGCGGTGCAACAGCGCAATACTGTCGAGCGCCTGGGCAAGCAAGACTGAAGCCCTGGGATCGCCGGGCGATGGCGGCACAGCATCGGCCAGCTCATCCCACTCCTTCTGAAGAGTGCGAGCCCCCTCCAGATAGTGGGTGCAGAGAAAATAACCGCCATCCGTGAATTCGCCGGAGGCTTCCATCCCGGGGGTCGGGATGGAAGCCTCGGCGAGCGCAACCAGCCCCTGCTGCTCGCGCTGCCAGTGCTGCCGGGCACGCGGCGCAATAAAGAGCTTGGCCAGCACGCGCTTACCGGATATCTCGCCCGCTCCCACCAGG
This sequence comes from Pseudomonas sp., assembly GCA_016763285.1. Taxonomy (GTDB): domain Bacteria; phylum Pseudomonadota; class Gammaproteobacteria; order Pseudomonadales; family Pseudomonadaceae; genus Halopseudomonas. Next base: position 2,125 of record JAESUC010000039.1, on the reverse strand, counting down.
CGCTGACCCGGCAAGACCCGCAGCCACTGATCGATCACCAGGGGACCGTCAGCGGTGACCACCCGCAGTGGCAGCAGCGGTTCCCTGCCGCTTTGGCGCAGCGCCCGAACGTCGGCACTCATGGCTTGTCCATCCAGCTGCCCGTGCCTGCGCGCTTGAGTACCCTGCTCAGTAGTTCACGCGAGGCAGCGCCAAGGCGCTGCTTGCCCGTATAGGCCAGGAAGAAGCGTAGCTTCTGGCCTGGCGTGGCCACATCGCTTCTGCGCAGCAGGCTGCTCAGGTCGCGGATGCGGTCGCGCTCGCCGAACCAGGCATGCCGTGTCTCGACCAGGTCGATCAGCCGGGCGCCCGCGCCATCATCGTCCAGCTTCAGGAAGATATGCCGCGGGTAGAGGCTGTTGTGCATCCGGCCGGCGTTATGCAGCGAACGCACCAGGGCCGCCGCAGCCAGAATCAGATCCTGCCGCTCCCGCCAGGCGAGTGTGGTCCAGCGCTCGAACCACCAGGTCAGGGGCTTGTAGATGTCCAGTGCCCGGGTCAGCAGAATAGCCTGCTGGCACCCCTGATAATTTCGCTGAGCAAAGAAAGCGGCTTCCAGAGCGGGAATGCCCATGTGTGCAAAGTGCTGTATGGCCCTGAACTCGCGGGCAAAGGTAGGCTCGCCCAGGGGATGGCGCAGACTGCGGGCCAGCTGGTGATCCTGACGCTTCAGATAAAAGCTCTGCGGTTCACAGTTGGCATCCATCAGTTCAATGCGCGTGACTTTCTTCCAGCCCTTGCCACGCGGGAGGTCATCTTTTTCGTCGCCATAGCGCCACAGAGCGTCGAAGCTGTCGAGCCCGTGGCGAGCCAGAACGTCCCGCGCGTTTACCGCGATAAAGGCTTCTCGCGTCATTCTCGCCCCTTGAAGAAGCTGACGATAGCCCGCAGGCGCTTCTTGTCCCTGGTGTTCAAGCGGCTTCGCTCGGCATAGTCGTGATAGAACCGCAGCCGCTGGGTACGCGACAGTACCTGCTTGCCCAGTTTGTCCAGGCAGGAGAGATCCTTGATGATCCGGTATTCCAGCAAGGGGCCCAGCCAGAAGGTCCCGCTGGGACAGTCGATCATGAACACGTCGGGAAAGGGCTTTTCGTCCACCAGGATATTGCGCCACTTGAGATCGTTATGGGCAAAGCCCTGGTCATGCATCATGCGCGTGGCATGGGCGATCTGACGGGAAACGTGGTTGACCCAGACTCGATCGTGGAAGCGCGGGTCAGCACTGCGCGCAATCTGGGCCAGGTCTGCGGTGCCCGACAGTTCCTGGGTTACCAGGGCGCCGCGATGAAAAGCCCCGTTGCGCCGCTCCAGCCCGAAGCCGACGATAATGGCCGAGGGTATACCCCAGGCCTGAAAATGCTGCAGGTTTTCCCACTCCGCCCGGATACGCGCCCGACCGATATAGCGCCGCAGGTTCTTGCCTGCCCCGGTGTAGCGCTTGACGTAATAATAGCGATCCGCGACCCAGACCTTGTGGACGGTGCTGATCAGGTCCTGGGTAATCTGCTCGCCCTCCAGCGCGAATACCGCGTCAAGGTCGGCAAACAGCTGACCACTGACACCGGTGGCATATTCAGGGTTCAGTGTCCAACCGCTCATGCCGCCGGATCCCGGGCGTATTTGCGTTCAAATCGGCTCTGCAGTTGCGCGGCCTTGACCTCAAGCATCTTGAGCAGGCGAGCTTCTTCGGCCAGGGTCTGACGCAACGGTCGGTCGAAGTACTCGCGCAGAAAGCGCAACTTGTCGCCCCGGGTCAGGCCGATATGCAACGCTGAAAAATACAGGCCGGCCAGATCCTTATCGCGCCAGCGCGGCGGCACGCGAGTCCGAATCTGGGCGCGATGCAGATCGATCAGCGACAGCCTGAAGCTGTCCGCCGTGGGCGGCTGATCGGTGTGCAGCAGGAAGTGGCAGATATAGCAGTCACGGTGATTCACGCCGGCCTGATGCATGCGCCGGGTCATGCGCGCGACCTCACGGATCAGTGCCCGTTTGAACGCCGGCGCGGGAGGATGCTCCAGCCAGTCCTGGCTGTAGTCTTCCAGACTGATCGTCGGAGCCAGCTCCTCGGTAATGATGAACGAAT